>NZ_JBIVIA010000006.1:191719-349950 GCF_044749485.1 Pseudomonas sp. NPDC089401
AAGGCTGTGATATCCCTGTGGGAGCCACAGGTATGGAGCAGCTCTCAAAGGCTGTGATATCCCTGTGGGAGCCACAGGTATGGAGCAGCTCTCAATGGCTGTGATATCCCTGTGGGAGCCACAGGTATGGAGCAGCTCTCAAAGGCTGTGATATCCCTGTGGGAGCCACAGGTATGGAGCAGCCCTCAAAGGCTGTGATATCCCTGTGGGAGCCACAGGTATGGAGCAGCTCTCAAAGGCTGTGATATCCCTGTGGGAGCCACAGGTATGGAGCAGCTCTCAATTGCTGTGATATCCCTGTGGGAGCCACAGGTATGGAGCAGCTCTCAATGGCTGTGATATCTCTGTGGGAGCGGGTTTACCCGCGAAAGGGCCAGTACAGGAAAAACGGAGTTCAGCGCCAGCTCTCTTTCACCGCACCGCGCCGCCCACCCAGGATCACCCAGCCAATCCCCAGCAACAGGCTCTCGACCACGAAGGCCAGCACGAACCCGGCCCCGATACCCCAGCCAACCGCCTCGGGCACCAGCAGAATCTGATAGCTGTAGCCATCGAGCGTTTCCTGGCGCAGTTGCGGGTCCGCCTGCACCAGCACATGCCAGGCGCGGCTCGCCCACCCGCCCTGCAACGCCTGCCACTCATCCTCCAGCAGCTGGTTACGCACCAGCAGGCTCTCGATGCTGTTGGCGTCACTCAGGAACACCGGGTCGTCGCTGGTGCGGTAGTGCCGCACCAGCGCCTGCAAGTCGCCCTTGAAGAAGCGCTCGGCAGTCTGCTTGAAGCCATCGAGCGCCTGGCGCGACTCGAACACATGCGCCTCGACCCGCTGGCTGTAATCCTTGACCAGCCCGGGCACCTGGATACCGGCCAGCAGGCCGAAGGTGAACAGCAGCAACCGCAGGTAACTTCTGAACATGCAGCGTCCTTAGCTTTGCCCTTGGGCCACGCACTCGCCGTGCCGCCACAGGGCCCATTGCCCCGGCTCGTAGCGCCGCCAGGTCTCGTTTTCGGTCAAGGCCTCGGTGGCGATCACCGTGACCACGTCGTTGGGGGTGGTTTCGGTGTGAAAATCGACGATCAGGTCGACATCCTTCAGGCGTGCAGCGCCAAACGGCGCGCGCCGGGTGATGTGCACCAGCTTGGTCGAACAGAAGCAGAACAACCAGTCGCCGTCGCTGAGCAGGCAGTTGAACACGCCTTTGCCGCGGTATTCGGCACAGGCTTCGACCAGCACCGGCAGCATCTGTTCCACCTCGACCGGCTCCGGGAACGCCGCGCGGATGCGGTTGAGCAGGTCGCAGAAGGCCGCCTCGCTGTCGGTGTCGCCCACCGGGCGGTAGAAGGTCGCCTGGCCCTTGAACTCACCAAGCTGGCCGTTGTGCGCGAAGCACCAGTTGCGGCCCCACATCTCGCGGACGAACGGGTGGGTGTTGGACAGGCACACGCGGCCGACATTGGCCTGGCGGATGTGGCCGATCACCACCTCGCTCTTGATCGGGTAGCGCTGCACCAGGTTGGCCACTTCCGACTCGCTGCTCGCCGCCGGGTCCTGGAACAGGCGCAGGCCGCGCCCTTCGTAGAAGCCGATGCCCCAGCCGTCACGGTGCGGGCCGGTGCGGCCACCGCGCTGCATCAGGCCGGTGAAGCTGAAGACGATGTCGGTGGGGACGTTGGCGCTCATGCCCAGCAGTTCGCACATGGGTTGTCTCCGCTTACAGACGGGGCTCGACCCGGCCACGGCCACCGGCTGGCGGGGCGGGCGGCGGGTCGTTGCGGTAACGGTCATTGCGCTCGGCGGCCATCGGCGTCTCGCTGACCACGGCGTTGTCCTCGGCGGCGCGGCGCTGGGCGGCCGCCTCGGCCTGCTCGCGGCGGTCGCGGGCGCGACGTTGCAACGGCCAGCGGATCAGCACGAAGACGATGTACAGGGCGAAGGCGATCATGCCGTACATGGCGATGTCCGACACCGCCCGCCAGGCGTTGCCGCCGACCTTGAAGGCCAGGTCCAGCGCGGTGATGGCGATGGCCGGGGCGAAGCTGTCCTTGACCGGGTCGACCACGGTCGGGGTGAACAGCAGCACCGCCACGATCACCCGCAGCGGTTCACGCAGCCAGCGCCACATCCAGCCGGTGAGCTTGAAAGCCACCAGCAGGCACCCCAGGGCGGCAACGGCGTAGACCGCCCAGGCGAAGGTATAGTCGTTCTGGATCATGGTGTTCGTGCAAGCCAGGCAAAGAGATGCCTATGATAAACACTTTTCAGGGCGCAGACAGCGTTTGCCTGTCAGGCCCTTCGCAGGGCTAGCCCTTCCGCGATCCCTGTGGGAGCGGGCTTGCCCGCGAAGAGGCCGGCCCAGGCAACCCCAATCAAGAGACCCCCGATGCCAATCAAGCCCCAACCGCCCATCGCCCGTCAGGACCAGGCCGCCGATCCCTACGCCTGGCTGCAACAGCGCGACACCCCCGAAGTGCTCGACTACCTGCACGCGGAAAACGCCTATCAGGAAGCCTGCCTGGCCGACCAGGCGCCGCTGCGCGAACAGCTGTTCGAAGAGATCAAGGGCCGCATCCTCGAAACCGACCTGTCGCTGCCCTCGCCCTGGGGCCCGTACCTGTACTACACCCGCACCACCGCCGGTGACGAGTACCCGCGCCACTACCGCTGCCCGCGCCCGGCCGACGACACCAACACGGTCGATGAAAGCCAGGAGCAACTGCTGCTCGACCCCAACGCCCTGGCCAACGGCGGCTTCCTGTCGCTGGGCGCGTTCAACGTCAGCCCCGACCACCGCCTGCTGGCCTACAGCCTCGACACCAGCGGCGACGAGATCTACACCCTCTACGTCAAGGACCTGGCCAGCGGCGAGGTGAGCACCCTGCCCTTCGCCGACTGCGACGGCAGCCTGACCTGGGCCAACGACAGCCAGACGCTGTTCTTCAGCGAGCTGGACGACACCCACCGGCCCTGGCGCCTGCGCCGCCATACCCTGGGCGAGGCCGGCGCGACGACCGTGTTCGAAGAAGCCGACGGCCGCTTCTTCCTGCACTGCTACCGCACCAGTTCCGAGCGCCAGCTGGTGCTGCTGCTCAACAGCAAGACCACCAGCGAAGCCTGGGTACTCGACGCCGAGACTCCGCAGGGCGCCTTCACCTGCCTGGCCCCGCGGGTCGAAAACCACGAATACTTCCCCGACCACGGCCAGCTCGATGGCCAGTGGCGCTGGTTCATCCGCAGCAACCAGGCCGGCATCAACTTCGCCCTTTACCACGCCCAGGCCACGCCGGTGCCAAGCCGTGAAGACTGGCAGGTGCTGGTGCCGCACAGCGACCAGGTGATGCTCGAAGGCCTGAGCCTGAATGCCGGCGCCCTGACCCTGAGCCTGCGTGAAGGCGGCCTGCCGATCATCGAAGTGCGCCCGCAGGGCCTGGCGCCCTATCGCGTCGAATTGCCCGACGCGGCCTACAGCCTGTACGTGCAGGACAGCCTGGAGTTCGTCAGCAGCCGCGTGCGCCTGCGCTACGAAGCCCTCAACCGCCCGGCCCAGGTGCGCCAGCTGGAACTGGCCACGGGCGCCCAGGCGGTGCTCAAGCAAACCCCGGTGCTCGGTGAGTTCGACGCCGACGACTACGTCAGCGAGCGCCTGTGGGCCACCGCTGCGGACGGCACCCAGGTGCCGATCAGCCTGGTGCGCCGCCGCCAGGACCAGGGCCAGAACGTACCGCTGTACCTCTATGGCTATGGTGCCTACGGCGAAAGCCTCGACCCGTGGTTCTCCCACGCCCGCCTGAGCCTGCTGCAACGCGGCGTGGCCTTCGCCATCGCCCACGTGCGCGGCGGCGGCGAGCTGGGCGAGGCCTGGTACCGTGCCGGCAAGCAGGAGCACAAGGGCAACACCTTCAGCGACTTCATCGCCTGCGCCGAACACCTGGTCGCCCAGGGCGTGACCGCGCCCGAGCGCCTGGCCATCAGCGGCGGCAGCGCCGGTGGCCTGCTGATGGGCGCGGTGCTCAACCTGCGCCCGGATCTGTTCCGCTGCGCCATCGCCGAAGTGCCGTTCGTCGACGTGCTCAACACCATGCTCGACCCCGAGCTGCCGCTGACCGTCACCGAGTACGACGAATGGGGCAACCCCGAGGAGCCCGAGGTGTATGCGCGCATCAAGGCCTACGCGCCCTATGAGAACGTCAGCGCCCAGGCCTACCCGGCCATGCTGGTGGTGGCTGGCTACAACGACAGCCGCGTGCAGTACTGGGAAGCGGCCAAGTGGGTGGCGCGCCTGCGCACGCGCAAGACCGACGACAACCTGCTGCTGCTCAAGACCGAGATGGGCGCCGGGCATGGCGGCATGAGCGGGCGTTACCAGGGGCTGAAGGATGTGGCCCTGGAGTACGCGTTCGTCTTCAATGAGCTGGGCGTGGTGTAAAACGCGTTTTTCGTTGTCATACCGAACGGCGAGGGCTTTGCCCTCGTTTCGCGACACAAGGCCGCTCCTACAAGCTATCGCGTTCCCCTGTAGGAGCGGTCTTGTGTCGCGAAAGGGCCGCAAAGCGGCCCCATTACTCAAAGACAACAACAATCGCAAAGAAGAACAACACATGCCCGACCCAAGCCTCCTCAGCGCCGAAATCCGCGACATGCTCATGGATTGCGGCCTGTTCGACACCCTCCAGCTCGCCGACTTCCACACCGCCGCCGGCTACTTCAGCCTCACGAGCATGAGCGAGGGCGAAACCATCTTCAACGAAGGCGACGCCGGCACCTTCATGTGCATCCTGCACCACGGCGTGGTCTCGGTGCGCAAGGCCGACGGCAACGGCAACCCGGTGGAAATCACCATCCTGCGCAGCGGCCGCGCCTTCGGCGAAATGGCCGTGCTCGACGGCGAGCGCCGCTCGGCCAGCTGCGTGGCCGCCAGCGACTGCCAGCTGCTGACCCTGGGCAAGGATTCTCTGGAAAAGATGCTCAACGAAGCACCGCGGATTGCCGCGAAGATCATTCGGGCGCTGGCGGTGGCGCTGTCGAAGCGGCTGCGCATGCAAGACGGCCAACGTCTGTCGCTTTAGTCATCCTGCTCGGCCGATTTACCCGAATCCTGGCGCAACCCCGGCAAAGGCTGGTCCTTGGGCGGCCCGGGCACGGGCATCGGCGGCAGCAGCGGCGCGCCGGGCTGGCTGTCGTAGGCCTTGGGCGGCGTGCTCGGGGTGATCTGCGGATAGGGCGTGGGCGTCGGTGTGCCGGGGGCACCCGGGACCGGGGTGTTCAGCCGTGGTGGCGTGCCCGCGGCTTGCGCCAGGGGCATGGCGGCGGCAAGCAGCGCGGCGAGGAGTGCAGGAAACATCGGCAACCTCCTGTCGGGAACCTTCCTACAGGCTACGCCGATATTCGAGTTTTCGCCTGTCCGCCTGCCCCGCAAGCGCGCTAGACTCAATGGCATAACCGTCATCTGCCTGATCAGAACAAAGGAAACACCATGAGTTCGGCTTCCACCTCCGCCGCCACCGCCCGCCTCGACCGCATCCTCGCCGACGCCAAGCGCGACAAGGAGATGGGCTACCGCGACAAGGCCCTGAAGATGTACCCGCACGTGTGCGGCCGCTGCGCCCGCGAATTCGCCGGCAAGCGCCTGAGCGAGCTGACCGTGCACCACCGCGACCACAACCACGACAACAACCCGCAGGACGGCTCCAACTGGGAGCTGCTGTGCCTGTACTGCCACGACAACGAGCACTCGCGCTACACCGACCAGCAGTACTTCAGCGAAGGCTCCACCAGCACCCCGAGCATCGCCAAGGCCACCCACAACCCGTTCGCCGCGCTGGCGGGCATGCTCAAGAAAGACTGATCGTCGCGACTCCTGTCGGTGCAAATCCCCGCCGCCGCCGGCAAGCCCGTATAATCGCGCTCTTTTTTTCGCGAAGGGCCCCGGCACGTGGCAAACAAACGGTACAGCTGCATCGGCCTGTTCAACCCCAAGTCTGCGGAGAACGTCGGTTCGGTGATGCGCGCAGCGGGTTGCTACGGCGTCAATTCGGTGTTCTACACCGGCAAGCGCTATGAGCGCGCGCGTGACTTCGTCACCGATACCAAGCGGGTGCATTACGACATTCCGCTGATCGGCATCGACGACCTGCAGCGCATCATTCCCCTGGGTTGCACGCCGGTGGCGGTGGAGCTGGTGGAGGGCGCGCGGCCGCTGCCCGAATACACCCACCCGGACCGGGCGATCTATATCTTCGGGCCTGAGGATGGCTCGTTGAGCGAAGAGGTGCGGGGGTGGTGCGAAGAGACCATCTACATTCCCACCGAGGGCTGCATGAACCTGGCGGCGACGGTGAATGTGGTGCTGTATGACCGGTTGGCCAAAGGGCTGAATACCCGTTCAGGGCCTAAGTTCAAGTAAAAAGGCCGCCTTTGCGACAGCAGGTCCGGCCTCTTCGCGGGTAAACCCGCTCCCACAGCGACCGCACAGATTTCAAGGCCTGCGCAATTCCTGTGGGAGCGGGTTCACCCGCGAAGGGGCCGGCCCTGCTTACGCAAGGCGGCCGGATTGGTGCTGAGCTCCGTCAGAACAGCACCGGTCTTGCTCAGGTCACGAAGCGTTGATCCAGATGGTCTTCAGCTCCGTGTACTGGTCGTGGGCCCAGATGGACTTGTCGCGCCCACCAAAGCCAGACTCCTTGTAGCCACCGAACGGCGTGGTGACGTCACCCTCGCCGAAGCAGTTGACCGTCACCACGCCCGCGCGGATTTCACGCGACAGGCGCAGCGCATTGCGCAGGCTGCCGGTGTAGGCCGAGGCCGCCAGGCCGTAGACCGTGTCGTTGGCCAGCTCGATGGCCTCGTCGATGGTCTCGAAGCTGGTCACGCTCAGCACCGGGCCAAAGATCTCTTCGACGAACAGCTTGTTGTCACGGCCGACGTTGTCGACGATGGTCGGCTGGATGTACACGCCCTGTTCGGCCTCGCCACCCTGGACGACGTCGAGTTTCTGCTCGGCGGCGTATTCCAGGTACGACTTGACCTTCTCGAAGTGCGACTTGCTGACCATCGCGCCCAGGCGGTTTTCCGGGTCGAGCGGGTCGCCCAGTTTCCAGTCCTTCAGGTGCTTGGCGATCAGGCTCAGCAGCTCGTCCTTGACGTCCTTGTGGACGATCAGGCGCGAGGATGCCGAGCAGTTCTCGCCCATGTTCCAGAACGCGCCGGCAGTGACGAACTGGGCCACTTCGTCGAGGTCTTCGCAGTCGTTCATGACCACGGCCGGGTTCTTGCCACCCAGCTCCAGGACGATGCGCTTGAGGTTGGACTCGGCAGCGTATTTCAGGAACAGGCGACCGGTGTCGGTGGAGCCGGTGAAGCTGACCATCGGGATGTCCATGTGGCGGCCGATGGCTTCGCCCACTTCACGGCCACCGCCAGGCACCAGGTTGAACACGCCAGCAGGGATGCCCGCCTCATGGGCCAGTTCGGCCACGCGCAGGGCGCTGAGGGTGGTTTCCTTGGCCGGCTTGACCACGATCGAGCAACCGGCGGCCAGCGACGGGGCGATCTTCCAGGCCAGCATCAGCAGCGGGAAGTTCCACGGCAGCACCAGGCCGACCACGCCGATGGCTTCGCGCACGACCATGGTCACGGCAGCGTTGCCGGTCGGGGCGGTGGCGTCGTAGATCTTGTCGATCAGCTCGGCGTGCCAGCGAATGGTGTGGATGGTTTCCGGCACGTCGACGGTCTGGCACTCGCTGACCGGCTTGCCGCTGTCCAGCGCTTCCAGCACCGCCAGCTCATGGGCGTTGTCTTCCAGCAGCTGGGCGAACTTCTGCAGCACGTGCTTGCGATCGTTCGGCTGCATCTTCGACCAGGTGCCTTCCTCGAACACACGCTTGGCCGCGGCCACGGCGACGTTCACGTCGTTGACGTCGCAGGCGGCGATTTCCGCCAGCTGCTGGCCGGTGGCCGGGTTGGTGGTGACAAAGGTGCGGCCGGAGATGGCATCGCGGAACTCACCGTCGATGAACGCCTGGTTGCGCAGTTGCAGTTCGGCGGCGATGGCCGCGTATTGTTCCTTGCTCAGCAATTCAGCCATTTTCCAAGCTCCTTACTTGATCTGGGCGATGGTGGCCTTCAGTTCGGTGACCACGCGCTTGAGTTCGGCCTT
Organism: Pseudomonas sp. NPDC089401; assembly: GCF_044749485.1. Taxonomy (NCBI): domain Bacteria; kingdom Pseudomonadati; phylum Pseudomonadota; class Gammaproteobacteria; order Pseudomonadales; family Pseudomonadaceae; genus Pseudomonas; species Pseudomonas sp. NPDC089401. The sequence continues at coordinate 199,873 of NZ_JBIVIA010000006.1, forward strand.
CTCGGCGTCATCCAGGTCGTACAGCGGCTTGCGCACGCCACCGGTCTTCAGGCCGTTGAGGGCGACACCGTTCTTGATCGCCTGGACGAACTTGCCACCTTCGAGGAAGTCCATCAGCGGCATCATGGCGGCCATGATCTTGCGGCCCTTGTCGAAGTTCTTCTCGATCACGCAGGCCTCGTACAGGGCCACGTGCTCGCGCGGGATGAAGTTGGAGCCGGCGCAGACCCAGCTCTTGGCGCCCCAGGCGAAGAACTCCAGGGCCTGGTCGTCCCAGCCGCAGGACAGCTGGATGTTCGGGCGCTGGATGGCCAGGCGGTGCAGCTGGGCCATATCACCGGAGCTTTCCTTGATGGCGACGATGTTCTTCACGTCGGCCACGGCGTCGAAGAACTCTTCGCCCATGCTCACGCTCATGCGGCCCGGGTAGTTGTAGAGCATGATCGGCAGGCCGGCGGCAGCGTCGACGGCTTTGACGTGCAGGGCGATTTCCTGCTGGGTCGGCAGCGCGTACGGCGGGGTGCCGACCAGCAGCGCGTCGGCCTTGATTTCCTTGGCGTGCTGGGCGAAAGCCACGGCGTCTTCGGTGCGGATGCCACCGGTGCCGACGATCAGCGGCAGGCGGCCATTGAGCACGTCCTTGGCCTGGGCGGCCAGTTCGATGCGCTCCTGGGTGGTGTGGGCGTAGTACTCGCCGGTGGAGCCGCCGATGATGACGCCATGGATCTTCGACTCGACCAGGTACTCGAGCACTTCGGCGAACGCCGCCTTGTCGATCGAGCCGTCCGCAGCCAGCGGAGTGATTGCCGGGGTGTAGATGCCTTCGAATTTCACGGTAGGTTCTCCAGTGCGTTGATCAGTGTTGTAAAGGCCACGCCGGATCGACGCCGTGGCGGGTTGTCATGGGTTCAGTTCAGCGACGCGGCTTCTTGCAGGTTCATCGAGCGGGTTTCCGGGGCCAGCGCCACCGAGAAGGCCAGGCCGACGAAGGTCACGGCGGCGGCGGCGTACATGGTGGCGCCGATGCCGTAGCTATCCAGGGCGATCGGCACCAGCCAGGTGCCGACGGCAGCACCGATGCGCGACATCGAGGTGCCCACGCCCACGGCGCCGGCGCGGATTTCGGTCGGGAAGATCTCGTTCGGGTAGACCAGCTGCAGCACCTGGGCACCACCGATGAACAAAGCGTAGGCGCCGAACAGCATGAGGATGAGCATTTCGTTGCCGTTGCTGAACGCGCCCAGGCCAAGCAGCGCCAGCCCCGACCAGAAGAAGCTGTGCAGCAGCGTGGTGCGCCGGCCCACGGTGTTCAGCAGGCGGGTGCCGATGATGCAGCCGACCACGAACAGGCAGGTGATGGCTACCGAGCCGATTGCGGCCCAGTCGCCCTTGAGGTTCAGCGCACCCAGCACCTTGGGCGCGAAGGCATAGACGGCGAACACCGGGATCACCGAGCAGGTCCAGAACATGGTGACGAACAGCATGCGCTTGCCATAGCCGGAGTGCAGCAGGCTGAGGAACGACAGCTTGCGGGTCTTGGGCTCCTCGGGCAGGTTCTTCAGGCTGAATTCGCTGCCGTAGACACGTTTGATCACCTGCTCGGCCTCGGCCGAACGGCCCTTGCTGATCAGCCAGCGCGGCGACTCGGGGGTGCCCAGGCGGATGGCGAACAGCAGCGCGCCAATCACCGCAGCGCTGGCCAGCACCAGGCGCCAGGCATCGTCGCCACCGTGGCGCAGGATCGCTTCACCGACCATGTAGGCGGTGGCGGCACCGGCGAACCACAGCACGGTCAGGGTGGCCAGGCGAGGGCCGCGGTTCTTCTTGGGCAGGAATTCCACCAGCAGCGAGGTCGCCACCGGATACTCGATGCCCACCGCGATGCCGATGGCGAAGCGCAGCAGGAACAGGGCCAGCGCCGACTCCACCCAGAACTGCGCCACCGAGGCAAGGATGAACAAGGTCGGGCCGACGAAGAACACGCGCTTGCGGCCGAAGCGGTCGGTCAGCCAGCCGCCGAAGAAACCACCGAAGAAGATACCGATCAGCGCCGAGGCGGCGATCATGCCCTGCCAGAAGGCCGTCAGGGCAAGGCCGGCAGACATCTGCACCATGGCCACGCCGATGATGCTCAGCACATAGCCATCGACGAACGAACCGCCACCGGAACGCAGGGTCAGCAACTGGTGGAAGTTGTTGATCGGTACATCTTCAATCGAAATATTCGGACTTGTCATTGTTAGTTCCTACCACTTCTTGCGTGCACATATTCAAGGCGAGCGCGTCCGCGACACTGAAAAAACACTTCAGCCCCGGGTGATCGGAGTACGCCTCTCGATCATCGATTTCGGGCAAAGGGCGCCCGTGCCGGGTAACTATGACCGGCTTCGAATGTTCTTTCGTTCTAACTCAGCCATGGATCAGCTTTCTTTGCCAGCGCGGAACTGCCCCCACATCAGGTTGGCGTTCAAGCCCAGGGAAACCAGGGGCTGCGGCGGGTTCGCACAAGGCCCTGGGGCATTGAGCAGAAACTCGATCAGTTCGTTCTTGTCCCCCGCCAGCCAGTCGGCCAGCAACTTGCCGGTGACCGTACCGCGGGTAACCCCCAGGCCGTTGCAGCACAACGCGCCCACCACATTCGGCGCCAACTTGCCGAAGAAGCCCATGTGATTGCGCGACAGTGCCAGGGCGCCGCCCCAGGTATATTCGAAGTTCACGTCCGGCAACATCGGGAAGCGCCGGGCAAACGATTCGCGGTGGCGCTCGACGAAGCGTTCGAGGTACTTGCGGTTGCTGCGCCCGTCGGGGTTGTAGCTGAAGCTGTTGCGGATCAGCAGGCGGTTGTCGACGGTGCGGCGCATGGTGGTGCCGAACGGGTCGGCCGGGATCACGCCCCAGTAGGGCTTGCCGCCCAGGCGCGCCTGCTCGTCCTCGGTCAGCGGGCGGGTGATGCTGCCGTAGGTGAACACCGGCAGCATGCGGCCCTTGAGGAAGCCGAAGCTCATGCCGAAGGCATTGGTGGTGAGCACCAGCTTGTCGGCGGTGATCGAACCGTTGGCGTGGCGCAGCACCACCTTGTCGCCGTAGTCGACTTCGGTGATCGGCGTGTGTTCGTAGAGCGAGACGTTGCTCGGCAGGCTGTCGGCCAGGCCCTTCACCAAGGCAGAGGGCTGCAGCAGCGCGGTGCCGGGGGTGAACAGGCCCTTGCGGTAGAAGTGCGTGCCGATGTGCTCGGGCAGGTCGCGGCCCTCGATCACTTCGTAGGGCTGGCCAAGCTTGTCCAGGCCACGGCGGTAGGCGTCGAGCACGGCGATGCCGCGGTCCTCGATGGCGGCCTGGTACTTGCCGCAGTGGCGGAACTGGCACTCGATGTCGTAGCGCTCGATCAATTCCTTGAGGTACGACTGCCCACCCAGGTTGAGCTTGAGGACCGTCTTGGCGATATCGATGTCACCGATGTAGTCCTCGGCGCCGATGTCGTGGGGCAGGTCGATGGCGAACCCGGCGTTGCGCCCGGAGGTGCCGAAACCGACCTCCTGGGCCTCGATCAGCACGATCTCGTCGTCGGGGAAGTTCGTTGCCAGCTGGCGCGCGGCGGCAAGGCCGGTGAAGCCGGCGCCGACCACCACCCAGCGGGCCTGGCTGTGGCCACTGTGGGCCGGCCTTGGCGTGCGCGGCTTGCTCAGGTGATACCAGCCACAGGTGGCATCATCAGCAGGTAACGAACTTATTCTTGTCATGTCACTAACCTGGTGCTTGTTGTTGTCGGTGGGCATCGCCAAAGGCGAAACCCGGGTCATTCATATCTGCAGCGGTATATCCAGCCCTTGCGGTGCGGCGTACTCGGCCATGCGCCGACGGGACAGCTCGAAGTGCTCGCGCACCAGCTGGCCAGCGGTTTGCGGGTCGCGGCGCTCGATGGCTTCGATCATCTGGTCGTGTTGATCGCAGGCGACTTCGAGGTCGCGCTGCATGTCGTCGGTGGTCGGGTGGCGGTAGAAGATCTTGCCCAGGCGGGTGTGGTCGATCAGCAGTCGACGCAGGCTCGGCATCAGGTAGTCGTTGTGCGCCATCTTGCCGATTTCCAGGTGGAAGGCGTCGTTGTAGAGCACCCGATTTTCCACGTCACGGGCTTCGATGGCCTGACGGAACTGGGCCTGGATGGCCTTGAGGGTTTCGATTTCCGCTGCAGAGGCGTAGGTCGCGGCCAGCTGGGTGGTGGCGACGTAGATCAGCGGCGCGGCAACGTAGAAGCTGTGCAGCGACTCGTGGTTCATGGCGGCGACGCGAGGGGCGCGGTTGGCTTCCAGCTCGATGTAGCCTTCAGCGGCGATCTGGCGCAGCAGCTCACGAACCGGGGGGCGCGACAGGCCGAATTCGTCGCACAGGGCCAGCTCGTCCACCACGGCGCCCGGGGCCAGTTCCATGCTGAGGATCCGGCGGCGCAGGGCTTCGGCGAGGACGGCCTTGCGGTCCTGCGGCACTTCTGCGGCGAGTGGTTGAACGGTGGCTTTCATGGCGGCCTTCTTTGTTGTCATAGAGCTATGTCTACTATTTGTATAACGACTATAGGGCACTGTTAGACAATGTGTCTACAGCATTTTCGATGAACGGCGAAATCTCGCGGAGCCCCTGTTTTAAAGGGTTTTGGGGATACCAAGGGTGAGATTAAACACCCTCAAGGCTGCATTGCCAAACCGGACAGGTAATTATCCAGAACAGACAAATGTGCAAAATGTGCCGGCCTCTTCGCGGGTAAACCCGCTCCCACAGGTACAGCACAGGTTTCGAATCCGGTGCAAATAAAAAAGCCACCTGCAGGCAGATGGCTTTCTTCGCTTCACGCCGAATCAGGCAGCGGCCAACGCCTCCCGCCGCTCATGGCGCTTGCTGGTAATCACCCCCAACACCAGGATCACCAGCGCCAACGCCAAGGTCAGCGATACCTCCATCCGGTGCTGCGGCATCACGAACATGGTCCCCAGGGCAAAGATGATGAAGCCGATCACGGCATAGGTCAGCCACGGGTACAGCCACATCCTGAAGGCGATCTCGACGTTCTGCCGCTGCAGGATGGCGCGCATGCGCAGCTGCGAGAAGGCGATCGCCAGGTACACCAGCAGCGCGATGGAGCCGGAGCTGGCCAGCAGGAAGGCGAACACTTCGGCCGGGGCGAAGTAGTTGACGATGGTCGCCAGCATGCCGATCAACGTGCTGCCGATCACCGCCGCACGCGGCACGCCGACCTTGGAGGTGCGCTGGATGAAGCCCGGCGCATCGCCGCGCTTGCTCAGCGAGTAGAGCATCCGCGACGAGATGTAGATCGACGAGTTCAGGCAGCTGGCCACCGCCACCAGCACCACCATGTCCACCAGCAGCTTGGCATACGGGATGTGCATGATTTCCAGCGCGCGCTGGTAGGAGCCCTGTACCGGCAGCAGCGGGTCGTTCCACGGCACCACCGAGATGATCACGAAGATCGACAGCAGGTAGAACACGCTGATGCGCCAGATCACCGAGCGGGTGGCCTTGGCGATGTTGCGCGCCGGGTCTTTCGATTCGGAGGCGGCGATGGTCACCGCCTCGGTGCCCAGGTAGCTGAACATGGTGGTGAGCAAGGCACCGATGATCGCCGTCCAGCCATTGGGCATGAAACCGCCCTGCACTTCCAGCAAGCGCGGCAGGCCGCTGACCTCGCGCCCCGGCAGCACGCCGGCCAGCGCCGCGGCACCGAGGGCGATGAAGGCGACGATGGCGATCACCTTGAGCATGGCGAACCAGAACTCGAACTCGCCGTACTTGGCGACGCTGAACAGGTTGGTGGCGGTCAGCAGCACGGTCATGCTCAGGGCGAAGAACCAGGCATCGATGTGCGGGAACCAGTTGTTGAGGACCACGCCGGCGGCGATGGCTTCGATGGGGATGACCAGCACCCAGAACCACCAGTACAACCAACCGATGGTGAACCCGGCCCAGCGCCCGATGGCGCGGTCGGCGTAGGTGGAGAAGGAGCCGGTGTCGGGGCTGGCGACGGCCATTTCGCCGAGCATGCGCATCACCAGCACCACCAGCGCCCCGGCCAGGGCGTAGGCGACGATCGCCGAAGGCCCGGCGGCGGCGATGGCGTGCCCGGAGCCGATGAACAGCCCGGCGCCGATCACCCCGGCGATGGAAAGCATGGTCACATGGCGTTGCTTGAAGCCTTGCGCCAGCTGATTGCCGGCGCCACTCGCGCTTGTCATTGTCATCCTGATCCCTGCTGTTGTTTTTTTGTGGAGGGGGACGTGAAGCTCCTGGGTCGAAACCCAGCGTGGATGAGCTTCGCGCGGGATCAAGTTAATCCTGCGCGGGCCTGGCCCAGTTGCCCGTATCCGCCAGGCAGTTGACCAGACCGGACATCGGCACGTGCGCAATGCCCATTGCAGAGCCTTCGCGACCGCCCGGCACAGGGAATGAACGCTGACGCCTGCGGGTGGGTCAGCTGCTTACATTCCACAAGGAGGGCTTGCCATGCTCGATATCCATTCCGCTCCGAGGTCGCCGGAGCACAATGTCCATGGCCTGGAACGGGCCGGCTCGCTGGCCGGCGGGGCGCTGATGTTCACCAAGGGCATGCGCCACGGCGGCCTGGTAGGGCTGCTGCAGATGGTGGTGGGTGGCCTGGCGGTGGCGCGCGGGGTCAGCGGGCATTGCTCGACCAAGGCCTGGTGGCTCAGGCACCGGCAGGAATATCATCGGTTGCGCGCGGACATCGAACGCAGTGCAGCGGAGCTGGAGGTGCTCAGGGCCAGTGCCGAAGCGGCTACCCGAGGGGTGACGGTGACTGGCAAGGATCCGTTGACTGGCCGTTGAATCTGTGTGGCCTGCCCCGGCCTCTTCGCGGGTAAACCCGCTCCCACAGGATCACCGCAGGTCTGGATAACTGTGCAGTACCTGTGGCTCCCACAGGATCACCACAGGTCTGGATAACTGTGCAGTACCTGTGGGAGCGGGTTTACCCGCGAAGAGGCCGGGGCAGGCTAGCGCAGCGCTTTGCTTTGTAACACCTCGGACCTGCGCCCCAGCACATTCTCGCTGATCTGCACGAACTCCTCGGTACTCACACTCGGCAACCGCATCAGTGCGCGGGTCACGTCATCCAGCGAACGCTTGGCCTGGGTGTGGATGCGGATTTCCTTGTCCAGCGCCTGCAACAGCACCACGCCACGGGCCACCTGGGCCGGGCTGGCATGCTCGCCGCGCAGCTGGGTGACCTTGTCGCCCTGCTTGTGCAGGCGCGCCTGCCACAGCGCATGGCGGTCATCGCTGATGCCGCCGGCACGGCGCAGCAGTTCGGTGGCGTAATACTCGGTCAGGCTGTGCCCCAGCCAATCACTGTTGTCGCGCACGCGAATCTGCGCGAACAGTTGCACCAGCTCGCGCAGCAGCGGGCTGCTGCCATTCTCGCTGACCATCGGCCGGCTGCTGTGCAGGTAGATCGACCCCCCCGCCGCCATCGCCCCGCGCCACAGGCCATCACGCGCCCCCACCAGCAGCAGCTTGCCCGGGTTGCGCGGGAACACCGCCTGCAACTGCGGCCAGACGAAGGTCAGCAAGGTCAGGCTGTCCATCCGCCGCATGCCCTGCCCCACCGGCGCGGCCACGGTGACATCGGTTTCGCCCAGGCGCGCGCGACGGCTGCCGAGGTCGCCGGCGAGCATCCAGCCGGTCGGGCGGTCGAACAGGCGCGAGACGTTGTCGATGCGGAACTTGTCCTTGCCGATGCGCGGCCAGGGGGTTTCGATGCTTTTCCAGCCTTCCGGCAGGTCGACGGCCAGCCGCGCCACCAGTTCGGTGCCGTCCTGCTGGTCGAGGCGTGCCGGCGGTACCAGCTGGTCGCCGAGGAACAGCGCCCAATGCGGGGTGATGCGCGAGGTATAGGCGCCGCTGCGCTGCTTCTGGTCGAGCTTGACCCGGTAGCTGAGGCTGGTCTTGCCGGCCGCCGGGCGCCACACGCCCCGCTCGCCCTGCTGCTGCCACTGGCCGTCGGCCTGGAAGCCGCTATACGCCCCGGCCTTGCCGAGGTCGAAGTCCAGGCTGCGCACGGCGCTGCCCTCCTCCAGGGTCAGGCGCACTTCGGCCTGGCCGGTGGCGGGCAGCAGGCGCACCTGGTAATCGAGGTCGACCTTCTTCGCCCAGGCCGGCGAGCTGGCCATCAGGCCCAGGAGCAGCAACAGCGGGTAACGCATACAGAAACTCCTTGTTCCCCAGCGCCGACAGGCGCCGCTCAGCTGGCGCGGAAAATCAGGTGATCTTCCCAGTCGTCTTCGTCCACCTCGTGCTCACTGAGCATACGCCCCGACTGCGAGATGCGCTGCTCGTGCACCTGCTGGCGATCGCCGCAGATCAGGTGGTGCCACTCAGGCAGGTCCTTGCCCTCGCTGACCAGGCGGTAGCCGCAGGTGCTCGGCAGCCACTTGAACTGGTCGGCCTTGCCCGGGGTCAGCTGGATGCAGTCGGGGACGTGGGCGAAACGATTGGGGTAGTCGCTGCACTGGCAGGTATCGAGGTCGAGCAACTTGCAGGCGATGCGCGTGTAATAGACGCTGTTGTCGTCCTCGTCCTCGAGTTTTTGCAGGCAGCACAGGCCGCAGCCGTCGCACAGCGACTCCCACTCTTGCGGACTGAGTTGTTCGAGGGTCTTGCGCCGCCAGAACGGGGCGTTTTCAGCGTTCATCACCTTGTTTCCTGCAGTCGTCTCGGCGCCGCAGCGCGCGGCGGCGCCAGTCTAGAGCCTGGCCCGCGGCAACGCTAGACCGCTTGTCAGCATCGGGGGTAACGCAGTAGCGTTGGCGCTTTGCCATCCACTTGCCGGAGCCGCCATGAGCGCTACCCCCCGCATTGCCGATTACGCCATCAATGAGCAGTTCATCAACCGCTGGTCACCGCGTGCCTTCACTGCCGAGCCGATCAGCGAAGAGACCCTGCTGAGCTTCCTCGAAGCCGCGCGTTGGGCGCCGTCGGCCTACAATTCGCAGCCGTGGCGCTTCCTCTATGCGCGCCGCGACACGCCAAGCTGGGAGCGTTACCTGAGCCTGCTGGTGCCGTTCAACCGCAGCTGGGCGCAGCAGGCCTCGGCGCTGGTGCTGGTGATTTCCAAGACCACCTTCGCCGCGCCCGGCTCGACGGAAGAAAAACCCGCCCTGTGGCATACCTTCGACACCGGCTCCGCCTGGGGCCACCTGGCGTTGCAGGCGAGCATCAGCGGCTGGCACACCCACGGCATGGCCGGGTTCGACCAGGACCTGGCGCGTAAAGAGCTGAAGATTCCGGAAGGCTACGTGCTGCATGCCATGGTGGCTATCGGCAAGCTGGGCGACAAGGCCAGCCTGGACGAGGCGCTGCAGGCGCGTGAAGTGCCGAGCCCGCGTCGGCCGTTGAGCGAGTTGGCGGCTGAGGGGGATTTCAGCCTGTAAGCCTTGTTTTGCCTGTCCCGGCCTCTTCGCGGGTGAACCCGCTCCCACAGGATACATATCGCCCTGTGGGAGCGGGTTCACCCGCGAAGAGGCCGGGACAGGCTGACAGCGCTCAGTAACCCCGGGCGAAATCGACTTCGCCCCGCAACCCCTGCCCCGCCGCATAGGCCCGCACGTTCTCGACGAACAACCGCACCATCGCCGCCGGCGAGGTCGGCGCCGAGCTGTGCCCGGTCAGCAGCAAACCCCAGGCGGTCCAGAACGGATGCCGCTGGGGCAACGGCTCCTGCCGGCACACGTCGATCACCGCACCCGCCAGGTGCCCCTGCTTCAACGCCTCGACCAGGTCGGCATCGACCACCGCCGCGCCGCGCCCGGCATTGATGAACAACGCCGAGGGCTGGAAGCACTTGAACAGCGCCGCGTCATACAGGTCATGGGTGGCCGGCGTATCCGGCAACAGGTTCAGCACGTAATCCATCTGCCCGACCCGGCTCGGCAAGTCCGCCAACGCGGCCACCTCGACGAACGGCGCCTGCTCGCGGGCGCTGCTGGCCACGCCATAAAGCGTCACACCGAACGGCACGAGGAACTCGGCCACCCGCTGGCCGATGTCGCCGGTACCGACGATCAGCACCTTGCGCCCTTCCAGGCTGCGCCCGGGGCGATCATCCCAGCGTCGCTCCACCTGGCTGACCAGCCGCGACAGCACCTCGCGCTCGTGGCCGAGCATGTAGGTCAGCATGTATTCGGCCATCACCTGGCCGAAGATGCCCACTGCACGGGTCAGGCGGTAATCGCGCGGCAGGCCCTGGGCCAGCAGCGGAGTGATCCCGGCCCAGGTGGATTGCATCCAGTCCGGCGTGTGGCCTTGCCGCAGCAGGCTCGCCAGCAGGTCCGGCTGGCCCAGCCAGACCGGGCACTGCGGCGCCTGGCGGGCCAGTTCGGCGGAATCGCCGCTGGTCAGGATGTCCAGGTCCGGCGCAATTGCATGCAGCAGCTCGGCGTATCGGGCATGGTCATGCTCAGCGATCAATACGCGCATGGTCAGACCGGGTCGTTACGGCGCAGCAGCTCTTCGGGCAAGTGCTCGATGTACTCGTCCTCGGCCGGTGGCATCTGCAGGTGATAACCCTGGTTGTCGAGGTTTTCCAACACCTTGCCGATGTCCTCGCGGGCCAGCTGGCGCTCCGGGGTGAGCACCAGGTCGAAGGCGTGCACAGGCTTGCCGAAGAACGGCAGCAGCGCCTCGGGCACGCGCTCCAGGCCGTCGGCCTTGAGCACGTAGAGGTACATTTCGTTCTTGCGCGGGCTCTTGTAGATCGAGCAGATGCGTTTCATGGTTTTTCTCCGGCGCCTGCGAGGTCGTCGAGCAGGGCCTGGCCCATGCGCTCGCGGCGCCAGCCGCGCAGCGCATCGGGCAGTTGATAGGGGCCGTTGGGGTAGCCGCTCTTGAGCAGGGCTTCCAGGGCTTTCTTGCGCAGCATCAGCTCCGGGGCGATCCCCAGACGCTCGCCTTCGGCCACGCCGATGGCACGCAGGCGCTTGAGGATACCGGCGGCTTCGATCGGCAGCGGCTCGGGCAAGGGCGCAGGCCATTGCTCCTGCGGCAGGCTGCCGGCGCGCTTGATCAGCGCGAGCAGGGTGGCGCCGTCCTGGCGGAGGGTGCGCGGGTGCATCTCTTCAATCTTGGCCAGCGCCGAGAGGTTGTCCGGCTGGCCCTTGGCAATGGGCCACAGCGAGTGTTCCTTGAGGATGCGGTTGCGCGGCACATCGCGGCTGCGCGCTTCGCGCTCGCGCCAGGCGCACAGTTCGCGCAGCACGGCCAGTTGCTGGCGGCCGAGCTTCCAGGCCAGCTTGACGTCGCGGTAGAGGGTTTCGGGCTCGACTTCACGGCGCAACGCGGCAACCAGTTCGGCGCCGTCATCCAGCACCCAGGCGTACTTGTCGTCGGACAAACGCGGGCGCAGGGCGGTGAACAGCTCGGCCAGGTGCACGGCATCCTCGGCGGCATAGCTGACCTGGGTGTCCGACAGCGGGCGCTGCAGCCAGTCGGAACGGGTCTCGCCCTTGGGCAGCTCGAGGCCCAGCACTTCCTGCACCAGGCGCGAGTAGCCCATGGAGAAGCCCAGGTTCAGGTAGCCACCGGCCAACTGGGTGTCGAACAGCGGTTGCGGCAACTTGCCGGTCAGGCGCAGCAGCACTTCGAGGTCTTCGCTGCAGGCGTGCAGCACCTTGACCACCGCCGGGTCGTCGAGCAATTCGCCCAGCGGCTGCCAGTTGCGGATCAGCAACGGGTCGATGAGGAAGGCACGCTGGCCGTCGCCGACCTGGATCAGGCCGGCTTTCGGATAGAAGGTATCGACCCGCATGAACTCGGTGTCGAGCGCTACGAAGGGCAGTTCGCGCCACGTGCGGCAGTGATCGGCCAGGGTCTGGTCGTCACGGATCCAGTGAATTTCGATGGCCACGAGGCTCTCCCACTAACATTGGCGCGCAGTATATACGGCGCGGGCCCTGCTGGTGAAACCTGCGCCATCCCTGGATTGGATGAACGGCTCTAACGCTTGGCTGCCAGCCACGGCCGGCAGCTGGCGAACAGGTCCAGCGATTGCTGGTAGACCTCGGTGTGCACCTGCAACAGGCCCAGCATCGAATGGAACAGGTTGTCCTGCGACAGCGGCGCGTCGCTGAGCTTGGCCAGGCAGTCGGTGTCGACGCCGAAGTCCTCCTTGTAGCTGTCGGAGAACCAGGTCAGCAGCGGCACATGCTTCTGCTGCTCGGGGGCGATCGCATAGGGCGTGCCGTGCAGGAACAGGTTGTATTCCCCCAGCGACTCGCCATGGTCGGACAGGTAGATCATCGCGGTGTCGACCTTGTCCTGCTTGCTGCGCAGGGTGTCGATCAGCGAGGACAGCACCTGGTCGGTGTAGGCCAGGGTGTTGTCATAGCCGTTGATGATCTCCTGCTCGCTGCACTGGTTCAGCGCATTGCTCCGGCACACCGGGGTGAAGCGCTCGCTGCCGTTGGGGTAGCGCTTGAAGTATTCGGGGCCGTGGCTGCCCATCTGGTGCAGCACCAGCACGGTGTCCTGCTCGAGGTGGTCGATCAGCTCGCCCAGGCCCTGCAGGAGGATCTGGTCATGGCATTCGCCATTGGCGCACAACTGCGGGTCCTTGAGGTTGCTGACATCGATGAACTGCACGCGGTCGCAGGTGCCCTTGCAGCCGGCCTGGTTGTCACGCCATTGCACGGCCAGGCCGGCGCGCTGGAGGATATCCAGCAGGCCTTCGCGGTTCTTCGCCACACGGGCATCGTAGTCCTTGCGCTTCATGCCGGAGAACATGCAAGGCACCGAGACGGCGGTTTCGGTGCCGCACGAATGCACATCGCTGAAACTCAGCAGGCCCTGCTGCTTGCCCAGGTTCGGAGTGGTATCGCGGTCGTAGCCCAGCACGCCGAAGTGGTCGGCCCGCGCACTTTCACCGACCACCAGCACCGTCAGCGACTTGCGTGCGTGCTGCTGCCAGGCGGCATCACGCCTGGCATCTTCGCCATACTGCTGGAATGGCCGCGCGGCGGTACCGACCCGCTCGTTGATATAACCGATGGAGGCCCCGACGATATTGCTCGGGGTGAGCATCAGGCGCAGTTCATGGTGATTGCGCAACAGCGAGGACAGGCCCTGGTAGTTGACCAAGGCCACCGACCCCAGCGTCACCACGCAGGCGCCACTGACGACCAGTTTGCCCAGCAGTTCCCGATGCCACGGGCGGTAGGCGATGGGCGCCTTCCACAACAGCACGGACGGCAGCACACCGAGCAACAGGATATAAGCGGCAAACTTCAGCGAGAGCAAGTCACGCACTTCCGCAACATTGGTCTCGGCCATATTGCGAAACATGCCGGCATCAATAAGTACGCCGTACTGGTTCATGAAGTAAGCGACGCCCGCACCACTCAGGAACAAGACAATCAATATCGGCTTCAATACATAACGGAAGGCAACCAGGGTCAACACCAGGTTGAACGCGAAGAACATCAGCGCGGCGAACGCCAGGCTCAGCCAAAGCCCCGTCAAACCTGCGGGCACCACCGCTTGCAGGTGTTCCCAGAGGAACATGTTGAAGCCAAGCAACAGGTAAAGGCTGGCCAGCAGCGTGACCCATTCAGTCCGCAGGGATTTGAAGTTGAGCATTGGGATTCGCAGTCAAGAGTCATTATCAACCCCGGCAGAAAGGCACCGTGGGAAAGTTGGCCGAACTCTAGAAAGCCCACCATCAATTTTTTGTGAAAAAGACGGTAACAATTCCGTGACGGGGCGTAATTTCATTCATTGAGTGAACTTCATTAAGCATTCGTTCAGCCAGCGAGCCTGGCCTCAGCCGCCCCCACCCCGCGCAAAGGCGGCTATCCTCAAAGGTCAGGACCTAACCGACAACCCTGACAGAGGTGAAGAAATGCCAGTTCCGCATGATCTGCTCGCTGACCTGCACGTTACCGCTGAGGCATTCCAGGCGCTCATAGACAAGGACCAGGACCTTCACAAGCTGCACAAGGAATACAACACCAAGGACAAAGAGGTAGTGGCCGCCGAGGGTAATGGCACCAACGACGAGGCGGTCAACCGCCTGCGCAAGGAAAGGCTGCTGATCAAGGACAAGATCGAGCGGATCATCCATCCGCCGAAAGCCTGACGACCCTTCATTGAATCCACCGGCCTCATCGCGGCTAAAGCCGCTCCCACAGGGTCTGTGCATGACCTGGGAGCGGCCTTAGCCGCGAAGAGGCCAGTTGACCTTACACGTCAGCCGAAGCCTTCAACGCGCCATCCAGGTCCTCGATCAGGTCGCGGTAATCCTCGATCCCCACCGACAACCGCAGCAAGTTCTCGCCGATCCCCATCTCGCCCTTCTGCGCCGGGCTCAACGAGTTGTGCGACATGCTCCAGGAGTGGTTGATCATGCTCTCCACCCCGCCCAGCGAATCGGCCAGCACGAAGATCTGCAGCGCCTCGACCAGGCGGTTGAGCGCCGCGCGGTCACCGCCCTTGACCTTCATCGCCACCACCGCCCCGCCGCTGCGCATCTGCCGCGTGCACAGGTCATGCTGCGGGTGGCTCTCCAGCCCCGGGTAGAACACCTGCTCGACCTGCGGGTGGCCTTCGAGAAAGCGCGCCACCTGCAACGCATTGGCGCACTGGCGCTCCATGCGCACGTCCAGGGTCTTCAGGCCGCGCAGGGCCAGGTAGCAATCGAACGGCCCCTGGATCGCCCCCACCGCCATGCTGATCCTGCGCAGGCGCTTGTACAGCTCGTCGCTGGCGGCCACCACCACGCCGCCGGTGAGGTCGGAATGGCCACCGATGTACTTGCTCGCCGAGTGCATCACCAGGTCCACGCCGAGGGTGATCGGGCGCTGGTTCCACGGCGAGCAGAAGGTGTTGTCGATGCAGGTGAGGATGCCGCGGGCACGGGCCAGGTCGCAGACCGCCTTGATGTCGACCAGGTGCAGCAGCGGGTTGGTCGGCGACTCGATCCAGATCAGCTGGGTTTCAGGCTTGATCGCCGCCGCCACCGCCTCGAGGTCGTTGAGGTCGACGTAAGTGGTGGTCAGGCCCGAGGTGCGTGAGCGGTAGTCTTCGAGGATGCGGAAGGTGCCGCCGTAGACGCCGTTCATCACCACCACGTGGGCGTCCTTGGGCAGCAGCTCCAGGACCGTGGCCGTGGCATTCACACCCGAAGCGCAGGCCACCGCGCCAACCCCCTCCTCCAGCGCCGCGACGCAGCTTTCGTAGGCATGCCGGGTCGGGTTGCCGACGCGGCTGTAGGCGTACTCGGGGTGATCGTCGAGGCTGCGCTTGATGTAGGAACTGGCGGTGTAGATAGGCGGGAAGATGGCGTTGTCGGCGACGCTGAACTGCTCGCCGGCGTGAATGGTACGGGTGGCGAAACTACGCGGCTTGTCGGACATGGTCGGGCCCATTGGCAGGAGTCGAGCCTGCAACTATGGCAACAACTGCAGGCGGCGGCAATGCCGTGTCGGTTGAGGAAATTTTCCTGGCCGCGGGGTAATCTGGGGAAAATTTTTCTCGGCGGTACCCCATGGACAGTTTCGACCAGCACATCCTCACCCTGCTCCAGCGCGATGCCTCGATCTCGCTCAAGGACCTCGCCGAAGCGGTCAACCTGTCGACCACACCATGCTGGAAGCGGGTCAAGCGCCTGGAAGAGGAAGGCTACATCCTCGGCCGCGTCGCCCTGCTCGACCCCGAACGCCTGGGGCTGGGGCTGACCGTGTTCGTCCAGCTCAAGACCCAGCGCCACGACAGCGCCTGGCTGGAGCAGTTCGCACAGACGGTGCAGGGGTTCGAGGAGGTGATGGAGTTCTACCGGATGTCCGGGGACTGGGACTACATGCTGCGGGTGGTGGTGGGGGATATCGCGGCCTATGACCGGTTCTACAAGAAGCTGATCACCCGTACCGAAGGGCTGTCGAACATCACCTCCAGTTTTGCCATGGAGCAGATGAAGTACACCACCGCCTATCCCGTGCACCGATCCTGAATCGGTACTGGATTCTTCGCGGCTAAAGCCGCTCCTACAGGGATATCGCAGGCCGTGAAACCTGTGATACCCCTGTGGGAGCGGCTTTAGCCGCGAAGAGGCCGGCCCAGGCAACCCATCAATCAGCAGCCTGCACCGCCTCGATCCGGTTCCCGGCCTTGGCCTTCTCCAGCTTGATGGCAATGAACTTGGACGTCGGCGTGTAGGTGCCCTCGCCATAACTCTCCAGCGGCACCAGCGGGTTGGTCTCCGGGTAATACGCCGCCGCCTGCCCGTCCGGAATGTCGTAAGGCACCAGGCGGAACCCCGACACCCGCCGCTCCACGCCGTCGTCCCAAAGCGACACCAGGTCGACGTTCTCACCCGGTTCGAAGCCCAGCCGGCGGATGTCCGCCTCGCTGACGAAGACTACCTCGCGCAGGCCGAACACCCCGCGGTAGCGGTCGTCGAGGCCATACAACGTGGTGTTGTACTGGTCATGGGAACGCATGGTCTGCAAGATCAGGTCAGGCTTGTCGCCGCGCGCCAGCACATTGGCGTTGACCAGCTCCTCAGGCAGGGCATGGGGCATGAAACGCGCCTTGCCGGTGGCCGTGCGGAAGTTGCGGTCGGCGGCGTTGTTGCCCAGGTGGAAGCCGCCCGGGTGTTGCAGGCGCTCGTTGAAATCGGCAAAGCCTGGGATCACGTCGGCGATCATGCTGCGGATACGGTTGTAGTCGGCCACCGCGTATTCCCAGTCGATCGGCTGGTTACCCAAGGTGGCCTTGGCCATGCCGGCGATGATCCACGGCTCCGAGCGCATGTGCGGCGAGCGCGGGCGCAGCTGGCCGTTGGAGATGTGCACCATGCTGAAGGTGTCCTCCACGGTCACGCCCTGCGGCCCTTCGGCCTGCAGGTCGATCTCGGTACGGCCCAGGCACGGCAGGATCAGCGCATCGCGGCCGGTGACCAGGTGCGAGCGGTTGAGCTTGGTGGAGATCTGCACGGTCAGCGCGCAGTTCTGCAAGGCCTTGTGGGTGCGCGGGGTGTCCGGGGTGGCCTGGGCGAAGTTGCCGCCCAGGGCGATGAACACCTTGGCCCGGCCTTCTTCCATGGCCTTGATCGCCAGCACCGCATTGTGCCCATGGGCACGTGGCACGCGGAACTGGAAGCGTTTTTCGATGGCATCGAGCAGCGCCGCCTTGGGCTTCTCGTCGATGCCCATGGTGCGGTCGCCCTGCACGTTGCTGTGGCCACGCACCGGCGACAGGCCGGCGCCGGGCTTGCCGACGTTGCCGCGCAGCAACTGCAGGTTGACGATTTCCTGCACGGTCGGCACGGAGTGGCGGTGCTGGGTGACGCCCATCGCCCAGCACATGATCACCCGCTCGGCCTTGCGGTACATGCGCGCGGCCAGCTCGATCTCGGCCAGGGTCAGGCCCGACTGCTTGACGATGTGCTCCCACGGGGTGGCATCCACCGCCGCGAGGTAATCGTCGAGGCCACTGGTGTGCTCGGCGATGAAGGCGTGGTCGAACACTGCCGGCTCGCCCTTGGCCTGGGCCTCGCGCTCCCATTGCAGCAGGAACTTGGCAATGCCGCGCATGGCCGCCATGTCGCCGCCCAGGGCCGGGCGGAAGTAGGCGTTGGTGGTCGGCTCAGAGCCGTTGCTGAGCATCTCGAACGGGTGCTGCGGGTGCTGGAAGCGCTCCAGGCCGCGCTCCTTGAGCGGGTTGAAGCAGACCACCTGGGCGCCGCGCTTGACCGCCTCGCGCAGCGGTTCGAGCATGCGCGGGTGGTTGGTGCCGGGGTTCTGGCCGATGACGAAGATTGCGTCGGCCAGCTCCAGGTCGTGGAACACCACGGTGCCCTTGCCGACCCCGAGGGTTTCCGACATGCCTGCGCCGCTGGCTTCGTGGCACATGTTCGAGCAGTCGGGGAAGTTGTTGGTGCCGTAGGCGCGGACGAACAGCTGGTAGAGGAACGCCGCCTCGTTGCTGGCCCGGCCCGAGGTGTAGAACTCGGCCTGGTCGGGCGATTCGAGCGCGCGCAGGTGCTTGGCGACCAGCTCGAAGGCCTCTTGCCAGGTGGTTTCGACGTAGTGGTCGGTGGCGGCGTCGTAGCGCATCGGGTGGGTGAGGCGGCCCTGGTACTCGAGCCAGTAGTCGGTCTGCGCCTTCAGCGCGCTGACGCTGTACTTGGCGAAGAAGGCCGGGTCCACCGAGCGGCCGGTGGCTTCCCAGTTGACCGCCTTGGCGCCGTTCTCGCAGAACTTGACCATGTCGCTTTCCGGCGACTCGCCCCAGGCGCAACCGGGGCAGTCGAAACCGCCATTCTGGTTGGTCTTGAGCATGGCCCGCAGGTTCTTGAAGGCGTTATCGCTGCCCAGCCAGCTCTTGGTCACGCTCTTCAGCGCGCCCCAGCCGGCGGCGGGGCCTTTGTAGTCCCTGATGTGTTGGTCCTGGCTCATGCGGTGCATCCTCACGCTTCGGTGCTTTTTATCAGCGTATGGAGCCCGTGATAGCGGCGTCCAATCGATATGTCCTACCCCTTGATAAGCGATTTCGATCATGGGCCGGCACCGCGTCGCGGCCTTCGCGGGTAAACCCGCTCCCACAGGGATATCACAGGTCCTGAGGGCGGTGATGCCCTGTGGGAGCGGGCTTGCCCGCGAAGGCCGCGACGCGGTTTCAGCCCATGGAACAAGGGGCCTTCAGCCATGATAGAGGCCATTGATGAAACGGTCGGGGAAAGCAATTTGACTGGGCTCGGCACAGGGGATAGCTTGAATCCTGTAAGCCCCCATCTTCTTTCGAGCGCCAACGTGGAACAGAACAGCCGGGCCCTGATCGACGGCTTCAATCGGAAAATCGACTACCTGCGGATGTCGGTCACGGACCGCTGCGACTTCCGTTGTGTCTACTGCATGGCCGAAGACATGCAGTTCCTGCCGCGCCAGCAGATCCTCAGCCTCGAAGAACTGTTCCAGGTGGCCGAGCGCTTCGTCGCCCTCGGCACCCGCAAGATCCGCCTGACCGGCGGCGAGCCCCTGGTGCGCCAGGGCATCGTCGACCTCTGCGGGCGCATAGCCGCCCTGCCCGGCCTGCGCGAACTGTGCCTGACCAGCAACGGCTCGCAGCTCGGGCGCCTGGCCCAGCCGCTGTTCGACGCCGGCGTCACCCGCCTGAACATCAGCCTCGACAGCCTCGACGCCGAGCGCTTCAGGCAACTGACCCGCACCGGCGACCTGCACCAGGTGATCGCCGGCATCGACGCCGCTCGCCAGGCCGGCTTCCAGCGCACCAAGCTCAATTGCGTGGTGCTCAAGGGCCGCAACGATCACGAACTGGTTGACCTGGTGCGCTTCGCCATCGACCGCGAGCTGGACATCACCTTCATCGAAGAAATGCCGTTGGGGGTGATCAGCGAGCACCAGCGCGGCGAGTCGTTCTGCTCCAGCGACGAAGTGCGTGCGCGCCTGGCCGAACATTTCACCCTGGTCGAATCCGCCGAGTCCTCCCAGGGCCCGGCGCGCTACTGGCGCCTGGCCGAAGCCGCCACGACCCGGGTCGGTTTCATTTCGCCGCACAGCCACAACTTCTGCGCCACCTGCAACCGCGTGCGCCTGACCGTCGAAGGGCGCCTGCTGCTGTGCCTGGGCAACGAGCACTCGGTCGACCTCAAGCAGGTGCTGCGCGCCCACCCCGGTAATGCCGGGCGCCTGGAAAAGGCCATTCGCGACTCGCTGCACCTCAAGCCCTACCGCCACCACTTCGAGGTGGGCGGCGAGGTGCAGATCCTGCGCTTCATGAACATGACCGGCGGCTGATCGGCCGCCTCTGGATTTCCATGATCGTCCACTCCCGCCCCGATGTACTGCGCGTGCTGTTCACCCTCAAGGGTTCGATCGTCAAGCGCATCGCCCTGCGCTGCCTGATGGTCACCCTGCTGGCCGCGCTGATCGTGCTGGTCGAGCGGCACTTCCCGGCGTTCTTCTACCCGGTCAGCGCCACCCCGTTCACCCTGCTCGGCCTGTCGCTGTCGATCTTCATGAGCTTTCGCAACAACGCCTGCTACGACCGCTGGTGGGAGGGGCGCAAGGCCTGGGGCAAGCTGATCATCGAAACCCGCTCGTTCGTGCGCGAAAGCCTGGCGATCAGCGACGAAACACTGCGCGCAGCGTTGCTGCGCAACCTGTGCGGCTTTGCCCACGGGCTCAATGCGCGGCTGCGCAACGAATGTGAAGTGCACGCCACACGGCCATGGCTGGCCGAGGGCACGAAGGTGGCCGCGCACAATGTCTGCGACGGCATCCTGCGCGACATCGGCGCGCACTGCTCGCGGCTGGCCGAGCAAGGGCAGATCAGCGAATGGCGCTACACCCTGCTGGAGCAGCGCCTGGCCGGGCTGACCGAGGTGCAGGCCACCTGCGAGCGGATCAAGGGCTCGCCGCTGCCGTTCCCCTATACCCTGCTGCTGCACCGCACCATCTACATCTTCTGCCTGCTGCTGCCGTTCGCCCTGGCCGAACCCTTGGGATGGCTGGCGCCGCTGTTCACCACCATCGTCGGGTACACGTTCTTCGGGCTGGATGCGATCGGCAACGAACTGGAGGACCCGTTCGGGCGGGATGAGAACGACCTGCCGATGGATGCCATGGTCAGGACCGTGGAGCGGGATGTGCTGGGGGCCCTGGGGGTGGAGCCGCTGCCGCCGGTGTTGCAGCCGGTGGATCATGTGTTGAGCTGATGGCCTCTTCGCGGGTGAACCCGCTCCCACAGGGATGGTGCAGAGCCTGAGGGCAGCGCCGTACCTGTGGGAGCGGGTTTACCCGCGAAAGGGCCGGGGCAGGTTAACTGCGGCTCTCGCAGGCTTCGATAGGCTTCAGATGCTTCACAAAGTTGCACGGCCGATGCCGCGCATCCAGCTGTTCCACCAGGATCCCCTCCCAGGCCGTGCGGCAAGCGCCGGTGGAGCCCGGCAGGCAGCACACCAGGGTGCCGTTGGAAATCCCCGCCAGCGCCCTGCTCTGCACGGTCGAGCTGCCGATATCGAGAATGGACAACGCACGGAACAGCTCGCCAAAGCCGTCCACCTGCCGCTCCAGCAGGCACTGCACCGCCTCCGGCGTGCTGTCGCGCCCAGTGAAGCCGGTGCCACCGGTGATCAGCACCACCTGCACGTCGTCATCGGCGATCCAGGTGGCGACCTGGGCGCGGATCTTGTACAGGTCGTCCTTGAGCAGCGCCCGCGCCACCAGCCGATGGCCGACTTCCAGCGAGCGGCTGGCCAGCAGTTCGCCGGAGGTGTCGGTGTCATAGGTACGGGTGTCGCTGACAGTCAGCACGGCGATGTTGAGCGGTACGAAGACCGCGTCGGGTTGGACGCGCACGGTGAAGCTCCTTGGATGGCCAGACCGCCACGCTAGAGCCAAGCCCGGCAAGCGTCCAATCGAAATGGCGTACCGGCCGATCAATGACATCTATCGCAGACGTGAGTTAAGGTCTGCACAACCAGACCCCAGGCATTTCCATGGACATCAAGCAGCTCAAGTTCCTCATCGCCCTCGACCAGACCCGCCACTTCGGCCAGGCCGCGGCGCTGTGCCACATCACCCAGCCGACCCTGTCCATGCGCCTGCGCAACCTGGAGGACGAACTGGACCTGGTGCTGGTCAAGCGCGGCCAGCGCTTCGAAGGCTTCACCGAGGCCGGCGAGCGCATCCTGGCCTGGGCCCGCACCCTGCTCGCCGCCCACGACGGCCTGCAGGCCGAGGCCGCCAGCTGCCGCGGCCAGGTGGTCGGCAGCCTGCGCCTGGGCACGGTGCCGCTGGCCAGCTTCAACCCCATGCACCTGCTGCTGCCCCTGCGTGAAAAGTACCCCGAGCTGCAGTTCCAGCTCAGCTCCCACAGCACCGAGCAGATCATGGACGGCCTGAGCCGCAACCAGCTCGACCTGGGCATCTGCTACCTCGACCAGGTCAATGCCAACTTCTTCGAAGTGATCGAGCTGGGCACCACCACCATGGGCCTGCTGTACGACACCCAGCACTTCCAGTTCGAAGTCGACAGCCTGCGCTGGGACGAGCTCGGCGACATCCCGCTCGGCCTGCTGAGCAAGGGCATGCACTACCGCCAGTCGCTGGACCTGAGCTTCCGCAGCCGCAGCCTGGAGCCCAATGCGGTGCTGGAAAGCGACTCGACCTTCCAATTGGTACAGGCCATCAATACCGGCGTGTGCTGCGCGATCATGCCGCTGGGTTGCGGCCTGGAAGACCTCAGCGAACACATGCGCATCATCCCCATCAGCGACGCCAGCATCCACAGCCCGGTCGGCCTGCTGCTGCGCCGCAGCGAGCCGCGCTCGGCGATTGCCGAGCAGTGCTTTGCCGAGGCGAAGCTGCTGTTTCAGCCGACCTGATCGGCCGTTGCCTGGCGGTACTGGCGCGGCGTGAAACCGGTCAGTTGCTTGAACTGGCGGCTGAAGGCGCTGTGGTCGGTGTAGCCGCAGCGCAGCGCCACTTCGGTGATCGGCAAGTCCGAATGCAACAGGCGGTGGGCGTGCTCCAGGCGCGCCTTGTGGATCATCTGCCGCGGGGTGAGGTGGAACACCCGCTTGCAGTAGCGCTCCAGTTGCGCCACGGAAATCCCCGCGATGCGGGTCAATTCATGCATGCTGATCGGCTGGTGGAAATGCCGGCGGATGTGCTCGTCCACGGCGGCCAGGCGCTGGTAGGCGGGGTGGGTGTCGGCGGCTGACTGCAGGTCGACCGAGATGCCCACCAGGCCGATGATCGCGCCGGCCGGGTTGCGCAGCGGGCGCTTGTGGGTCAGGCACCAGCCGGGTTCGCGGCTGCCGTACAGGTGCAGTTCGAGCTGGTCCTCCAGCACCAGGCCATCCTTGAGCACGCGGCGGTCCTGTTCGGTGTAGCCGGGGCCGAACTGGGCCGGGAACACTTCGGCGCTGGTCTTGCCCAGCAGCGGCTGCAGGCGCTTGAGGCCGCAGCGCTGGACCAGGGTGGTGTTGGCCAGCACGTAGCGGGCGGCCGGGTCCTTGATGAAGATCGCCGCGTTGGGGATCGCGTCGAGGATCGGCAGCAACAGGGAAACACCGGCCAACAGGGCCTCCAGGGTGGCGGGGCGGTGCTGGTCGAGGGACTGGTACAGGGTTGCCAGGGGGGTGTCGGTCATCGGGTCAATCTCTGTTGGCTGCAATGGCCTCTTCGCGGGTAAACCCGCTCCCACAGGTACATCGGTACCCTCAGGACCTGCGGGGGTCTCTGTGGGAGCGGGTTTACCCGCGAAGAGGCCAGCAATGCCAATAACTCTCTAAAGCCCTTATACAACAAGGCCTGCAGCCTAACCATCGGACCTGCTCAGCCGCCAGCCTTTTCTGCAACTGTGCCGATTTCGTCATCCCCCCTGCAGAAAACCATCAAGAACCCCTGCCCCCTTCGGGTCCACTCTATGCCCCACGCAAGCCGCCCCAGACCTACAAGAGCGCGGCCGTAACACGCCGCACCACGTGACATCAGACCTGCCTATCCAAAACCTACAAAAAGGCGCACCCATGTCAGGCAAATTCAAGAAACAGCTGTCATTGCTCGACCTCACCTTCATCGGCCTCGGTGCCATCTTCGGCTCCGGCTGGCTGTTTGCCGCCAGCCATGTCTCGGCCATCGCCGGGCCGGCCGGCATCCTTTCCTGGTTCCTCGGCGGCTTCGCCGTGCTGCTGCTGGGCATCGTCTACTGCGAGCTCGGCGCCGCCCTGCCGCGGGCCGGTGGCGTGGTGCGCTACCCGGTGTATTCCCACGGCCCGCTGCTCGGCTACCTGATGGGTTTCATCACCCTGATCGCCTTCTCCAGCCTGATCGCCATCGAAGTGGTCGCCTCGCGCCAGTACGCCGCAGCCTGGTTCCCCGGGCTGACCAAGGCCGGCAGCAGTGACCCGAGCATGCTCGGCTGGCTGGTGCAGTTCGCCTTGCTGGGGTTGTTCTTCTTCCTCAACTACCGCAGCGTGAAGACCTTCGCCAAGGCCAACAACCTGGTCAGCGTGTTCAAGTTCATCGTGCCGCTGCTGGTGATCGGCGTGCTGTTCAGCTTCTTCAAGCCGGCGAATTTCGAAGTCCAGGGCTTTGCCCCGTTCGGCCTGTCCGGGGTGGAAATGGCCGTGTCGGCCGGCGGCATCATCTTCGCCTACCTGGGCCTGACGCCGATCATCTCGGTGGCCAGCGAGGTGAAGAACCCGCAGCGCACCATTCCCATCGCGCTGATCCTCTCGGTGCTGCTGTCCACCGCGATCTACGCCCTGCTGCAACTGGCCTTCCTCGGCAGCGTGCCGACCGAGATGCTGGCCAACGGCTGGGCCGCGGTGACCAAGGAGCTGGCCCTGCCCTACCGTGACATCGCCCTTGCCCTGGGCGTCGGCTGGCTGGCCTACCTGGTGGTGGCCGACGCGGTGATCTCGCCCAGCGGCTGCGGCAACATCTACATGAACGCCACCCCGCGGGTGGTCTATGGCTGGGCGCAGACCGGCACCTTCTTCAAGTACTTCACCCGCATCGACGCCGAGTCCGGCATCCCGCGCCCGGCCCTGTGGCTGACCTTCGGCCTGGCAGTGTTCTGGACCCTGCCGTTCCCGTCCTGGGAAGCGCTGATCAACGTGGTCTCCGCCGCCCTGGTGCTGAGCTACGCGGTGGCCCCGGTCAGCGTTGCCGCCCTGCGCCGCAACGCACCCGGCATGCCGCGCCCGTTCCGGGTCAAGGGCATGGGCGTGCTCGGCCCGCTGTCGTTCATCATCGCCGCGCTGATCGTCTACTGGTCGGGCTGGAACACCGTGTCGTGGCTGCTGGCCCTGCAGATCGTGATGTTCGTGCTGTACCTGCTGTGCGGCCGCTTCGTGCCCACCCAGCACCTGTCGCTGGGCCAGCAGGTGCGCTCGTCGGCCTGGCTGATCGGCTTCTACGCCGTGACCATCCTGCTGTCCTGGCTGGGCAGCTTCGGTGGCCTGGGCCTGCTTGCCCACCCGTTCGACACCCTGGCCGTGGCCGCCTGTGCCCTGGGCATCTACTACTGGGGCGCCGCCACCGGCGTGCCGGCCCACCTGGTGCGCCTGGAAGGCGAGGACGAAAGCGAAGCCAGCGCTGAAACCTATGTCGGCCGCCCCGCCGCCGTCGCCTCCTGATCGATTACCCAAGGACCACGCCCATGAAACAGATTCACGTCATCGACTCGCACACCGGCGGCGAACCGACCCGCCTGGTGATGAAAGGCTTCCCGCCGCTGCAGGGCCGCAGCATGGCCGAGCAGCGCGATGAGCTGCGCGAACTGCACGACCACTGGCGCCGCGCCTGCCTGCTGGAGCCGCGCGGCAACGATGTGCTGGTGGGCGCGCTGTATTGCCCACCGGTGTCGCCGGGCGCCACCTGCGGGGTGATCTTCTTCAACAACGCCGGCTACCTGAACATGTGCGGCCACGGCACCATCGGCCTGGTCGCCTCGCTGCAGCACCTGGGCCTGATCGGGCCCGGCGTGCACCAGATCGACACCCCGGTCGGCCCGGTCAGCGCCACCCTGCATGACGACGGCGCCATCACCGTCGGCAACGTGCCGTCCTACCGCTACCGCCAGCAGGTGGCAGTGGACGTGCCCGGCCACGGCGTGGTGCACGGCGACATCGCCTGGGGCGGCAACTGGTTCTTCCTGGTCTCCGAACACGGCCAGCGCATCGAACTGGGCAACCGCGAAGCCCTCACCGACTACACCTGGGCCATGCTCAAGGCCCTCGAAGCCCAGGGCATCACCGGCGAGAACGGTGCGCCGATCGACCATGTCGAGCTGTTCGCCGACGACGCCAACGCCGACAGCCGCAACTTCGTCATGTGCCCCGGCAAGGCCTACGACCGCTCGCCGTGCGGCACCGGCACCAGCGCCAAGCTGGCGTGCCTTGCCGCTGACGGCAAGCTCGCCGAAGGCCAGACCTGGGTCCAGGCCAGCATCACCGGCAGCCAGTTCCACGGCCGCTACGAGCGCGCCGGCGAGCGCATTCGCCCGTTCATCACCGGCCGCGCCCACATGACCGCCGACAGCACCCTGCTGATCGACGAGCAAGATCCGTTCGCCTGGGGCATCTGACCCCCGGTTTTTCTACCCCCCATTGACTAGCGCCAGGAGTGACAACAATGACCGACAACCTCTTCACCGGCACCATGCCCGCCCTCATGACCCCCTGCACCGCCGAGCGCAAGCCGGACTTCGACGCCCTGGTGCGCAAGGGCAAGGAATTGATCGAGGCCGGCATGAGCGCAGTGGTGTACTGCGGCTCGATGGGTGACTGGCCGCTGCTGACCGAGGCCGAGCGCCAGGAAGGCGTGGCGCGCCTGGTGGCCGCCGGCATCCCGACCATCGTCGGCACCGGCGCGGTGAACACCCGTGAGGCCGTGTCCCATGCCGCCCATGCGGCCAAGGTCGGTGCCGCCGGCCTGATGGTCATCCCCCGCGTGCTCAGCCGCGGCGCCTCGCTGATCGCCCAGAAGCACCACTTCTCGGCCATTCTCGCCGCCGCGCCGAAGCTGCCGGCAGTCATCTACAACAGCCCCTACTACGGCTTCGCCACCCGCGCCGACCTGTTCTTCGAACTGCGCAGCGCGTTCCCCAACCTGATCGGCTTCAAGGAGTTCGGCGGCGGCGCCGACCTGCGCTACGCGGCCGAGCACATCACCTCCCAGGACAACGATGTGACCCTGATGGTCGGCGTCGACACCCAAGTGGTGCACGGCTTCGTCAACTGCGCCGCCACCGGCGCCATCACCGGCATCGGCAACGCCCTGCCGCGCGAAGTGCTGCACCTGGTGAGCCTGAGCAAGCAGGCCGCCAAGGGTGACGCCAAGGCCCGGCGCCTGGCCCGCGAGCTGGAAGCGGCGCTGGCGGTGCTGTCGTCGTTCGATGAAGGCTGCGACCTGGTGCTCTACTACAAGCACCTGATGGTGCTCAACGGTGACACCGAGTACAGCCTGCACTTCAACGAGACCGACGTGCTGACCGATGCCCAGCGCAACTATGCCGAGCAGCAGTACGGGCTGTTCCGCACCTGGTATGCGAGCTGGTCGGCCGAGCACAACCAGGCCTGATAGGCGCACCGCGCGCGCCCCTGTGGGAGCGGGTTCACCCGCGAACACCGGCGAAGCCGGTGCCATGCACCGAGTCGCCTTCTTCGCGGGTAAACCCGCTCCCACAGGGGGCGCGGTTCATCCTGATATCGAGTTCAACTTCAAAGGACGCCCCATGACCCTCACCGGCAACCTGCTGATCGGCCAGCGCTGCGTACCCGGCAGCCGCGACGCGATCCGCGCCATCGACCCGGCCAGCAACCAGGCCCTCGAACCCGCCTATGCCGGCGGCACCGGCGAACACGTGGCCCAGGCCTGCGCGCTGGCCTGGGCGGCGTTCGACAGCTATCGCGAAACCTCGCTGGAACAGCGCGCGCATTTTCTTGAAACCATCGCTGGCGAGATCGAAGCCCTCGGCGATGCCCTGATCGACCGCGCCGTCGCCGAAAGCGGCCTGCCCAGGGCGCGCATCCAGGGCGAGCGCGGCCGCACCTGCACGCAGTTGCGCACCTTCGCCCGGGTGGTGCGCAACGGCGAATGGCTGGACGTGCGGGTCGACCCGGCCCTGCCCGAACGCCAGCCGCTGCCCCGCGCCGACCTGCGCCAGCGCCAGGTGGCCCTGGGCCCGGTGGCGGTGTTCGGCGCCAGCAACTTCCCGCTGGCCTTCTCGGTGGCCGGCGGCGACACGGCCTCGGCCCTCGCCGCCGGTTGCCCGGTGGTGGTCAAGGCCCATGCCGCGCACCCCGGCACCAGCGAACTGGTTGGCCAGGCGCTGGCCCGTGCGGTCAGGCACTGCGGCCTGCCCGAAGGCGTGTTTTCGCTGCTGTACGGCGCCGGGCGCGACGTCGGCATCGCCTTGGTCAGCGACTCGCGCATCAAGGCGGTCGGCTTCACCGGTTCGCGCAGCGGTGGCATCGCCCTGTGCCAGGCCGCCCAGGCACGGCCGGAGCCGATCCCGGTGTATGCCGAGATGAGTTCGATCAACCCGGTGTTCCTCTTCGACGTGGCCTTGGCCGCCCGTGGCGAAGCACTCGCACAAGGCTTCGTCGCCTCGCTGACCCAGGGCGCCGGGCAGTTCTGCACCAACCCCGGGCTGGTGATCGCCCGCCAGGGGCCGGCCTTGCAGCGCTTCATCGAAGCCGCCAGCACCCACGTTCGCCAAGCGCCGGCACAGACCATGCTCACCCCTGGCATCGCCAGCGCTTATGCGGCCGGTGTCGCTGCCCTCGCCGACAATGCCAATGCCCAGAACGCTGCCAGCGGCTTGCCGCAGCAAGGGCCGAACCAGTGCCAGGCACAGTTGTTCGTGACCCAGGCCGAAGCGTTTCTTGCCGACCCGGCGTTGCAGGCCGAAGTGTTCGGCGCCGCCTCGCTGGTGGTCGCCTGCGCCAGCGACGAGCAAGTGCGCCAGGTGGCCGAGCACCTCGAAGGCCAGCTGACCGCCACCCTGCAGCTGGACGATGGCGACATCGCCAGCGCCCGCGCCCTGCTGCCGACCCTGGAGCGCAAGGCCGGGCGCATCCTGGTCAATGGCTGGCCGACCGGTGTCGAAGTGTGCGATGCGATGGTCCATGGCGGGCCCTTCCCGGCTACTTCCGATGCCCGCAGCACCTCGGTCGGCACTGCGGCGATCCTGCGCTTCCTGCGCCCGGTGTGCTACCAGGACTTCCCCGACGCCCTACTGCCAAGCGCCTTGCAACACGGCAACCCGCTGCAACTGCGGCGCCTGCTCGACGGTCAACGGGAAGCCTGAGCATGGTCGATACCCCTGAAACCGATATCGCCGTGGTCGGCGCCGGCATCGTCGGCGTCGCCTGCGCCCTGCAACTGGCCCGCCAGGGCCGCCGGGTGCTGCTGCTCGACCGCCAGGCGCCGGGCACGGGCGCGTCCTATGGCAATGCCGGGCACCTGGCCACCGAGCAGGTGTTCCCGATCGCCGACCTGTCGATCCTCAAGCGCCTGCCGCGCATGCTGCTCGACCCCATGGGCCCACTGCGCCTGGACTGGAAGTACCTGCCCCGGGCCCTGCCGTGGTTCACCCGGCTGCTGCTCAACCTGCGCCCGGCGCCGTTCCAGCGCAGCGTGGCCGGTATTCGCGCGCTGAACGAAGGCAGCCTGGGGGCCTGGCAGCGCTTGCTGGGTTCGATCGGGCGCAGCGAGCTGTTCAAGGAGGACGGCTCGTTGCTGGTGTTCGAGCGGCCCGAGTCGCGTGCAGCAATGCTGGCCTTGCGCGCACGCATGCAGCAGCAGGATGTGCAGGTGGATTTGTGGTCGGCTGACAACGTGCGCGAGGCAGCGCCGCAATTGAACCCTTCGCTGCTGGGCGGCCTGTTCTTCCCGCGTACCGGGCACTTCATCGACCCTTACACGGTGGTCTCGGCGTTGTACGAGGCGGCCAAGGCCCATGGCGTGCGCTTTCTCCAGGCTGACGTCAGCGGCGGGCAGGTGCAGGGGGCGGGTGTGCGCCTGGCCAGCAGCCAGGGCCCGCTGGACGCACGCCAGGTGCTGATCAGCTGCGGCGCGCATTCGGCGAAGCTGACGGCGGCGCTGACCGGCAAGCGTGTGCCGCTGGACACCGAACGCGGCTACCACCTGATGTTGCCGACCGAACACCAGCGCCTGCCGTTCGCGGTCACTTCGCTGGAGCGCAAGTTCATCATGACGCCCATGGCCGATGGGCTGCGTCTGGCCGGTACGGTGGAGTTCGCCGGGCTCGATGCGCCGCCGAGCATGCAGCGGGCGTGGCAGTTGCACCGCTTGAGCCAGGGGTTGTTCCAGCGGGATTTGAGTGCCGAGGGGGCGACGCCGTGGATGGGCTTCAGGCCTTCGTTGCCGGATTCGTTGCCGGTGATCGACCGAGTGTGCGATGGGCGGGTGTTGTTGGCGTTCGGGCATCAGCACCTGGGGCTGACCCAGGCGGCGGTGACGGCGGAGTGGGTGGGGGGGATGGTGGAGCGGTCGGCGGGATTGGACACGGCGGCTTACCGGTTGGATCGGTTCTAGCCTGCCCCGGCCTCTTCGCGGGTGAACCCGCTCCCACAGGGCCTTTCGCAAGCCTTGAGCCTTGCAAACACCCGTAGGAGCGAGCGTTGCTCGCGATGGGCTGCAAAGCAGCCCCCGGCGAACTCAGCGATAGCGCTCGAGCCAGTGCGCATACGGCGCCGGCAAGGTCCAGGAAGCCTTGTCCACTCCCAACTCCTTGGCCGCAAAGTAAGCCCAGTGCGGATCGGCCAGATGCGCACGCCCCACCGACACCAGGTCCAGCTGTCCGGCCTGCAACGATTCCTCGGCCAGTTGCGGCGTACCAAAGCCCCATGCCGACGTCACCGGCAGCCCCGCCTCACGCCGCACACGCTCGGCAATCGGGCCCATGAACGCCGGGCCCCACGGGATGTTCGTGTCGGGGATGGTGAAACCGACGCTGACGCTCAACAGATCCAACCCGCCGGCCTTGAAGCGGCGCGCCAGCTCGATCGACTCTTCCAGGGTCTGCTCGTCGCGCCCGTCGTATTCCAGCACACCGAAGCGCGCGGTCAGCGGCAGGTTCTCGGGCCAGACTTCGCGCACGGCCGCCAGGGTTTCCAGAAGGAAGCGGCTACGGTTGTCGAAGCTGCCGCCGTAGGCGTCGGTGCGCTGGTTGGAGTGTTCGGAGAAGAAGCTCTGGCCCAGGTAGCCGTGGGCGAAATGCAGCTCGATCCATTCGAAGCCGGCGTCACGGGCGCGACGGGCGGCGTCGACGAAGTCCTGCTTGACCCGGGCGATGTCGTCCAGGGTCATCTCGCGCGGCACTTTCGGCAGGTGCGCGCCAAAGGCGATGGCCGACGGGGCAAGGGTTTGCCAGCCGCGATCGTCATCGGCGGCGATGTGATCATCACCCTCCCACGGGCGGTTGGCGCTGGCCTTGCGCCCGGCGTGGGCGATCTGGATACCCGGCACGGAACCGGCCGCCTTGATCGCCTGCACCACCGGCACGAAGGCCTGGGCGTGGGCGTCGCTCCAGATCCCGGCGCAACCGGGGGTGATGCGCCCTTCCGGCGCCACCGCGGTGGCCTCGACCACCAGCAGGCCGGCGCCGCCGCGGGCCAGGCCCGCCAGGTGCACGTGGTGCCAATCGTTGATCATGCCGTCCTCGGCCATGTACTGGCACATCGGTGGGATGGCGATGCGGTTGCGCAAGGTGACATCTTTGAGGGTGTAGGGTTGGAACAGGGCAGACATGGGCGAGCTCCGGGTTCATCTGAATACGATTGTTCGATCATAATCGAACTATGGCAATTAATGAAACCCCCGCTATCATGTCGGCCATGCGAGCCTACTCACACCCCAACCCTGAAGACCTGATTCTCGAGCGCCTGCTCTATGCCTTGAGCGACCCGGTGCGCCTGGGCATCGTCCGCCACCTGGCCGGCGTGGCCGAGGCCAGCTGCGGCGAGCTGGACGGCGGGCGGCCGAAGTCGAGCATGTCGCACCATTTTCGAGTACTGCGCGACGCGGGGCTGGTGCATACCCGCAATGTCGGGACCACCCATATGAATTCGTTGCGCAGCGAGATGCTGGCGGAGCGGTTTCCGGGGTTGCTGGACTGCATCCTGCGGCAGAATTGATTTCAGCCTGTACCGGCCTCTTCGCGGGTAAACCCGCTCCCACAGATACGGTGCTGCCCTCAGGCCTTGCACCATCCCTGTGGGAGCGGGTTCACCCGCGAAAGGGCCGGTACAGGCCACATCAATGCTGATCCTTGCCCAGGGCGAACCGGCACACCTGCCCTCCCCTGAGCATGCACTCCTCATGGCTCACCTCAGCCCCGCCCAACGCCCCGATCAACGCCAGGTCCAGCTCGCACACCACGGGATGCGCCTTGGCCAGGTGGTGGAACACGCAATTGTGCGCGACGATCTGCGCCTCGCCTGACGAACGGAAGAACACCTCGGCCTCATACCCCGCCGCATTCATGTGCTGGACGATGCGCGCCTCATCCACCACCTCGCGCTCCATGTCCGCCGCCAGCTTGCGGCCCAACTGGCGCATCAGCGCCCGCAAGGCGTCCTGCCCCAGCACCCCCGCCACTTCGCCGATCAGCAGGTTGGCCAGCAAAGGATATTGCCGCGGAAACAGCTCACGCCCGTGATCGGTCAGCTGGTGCAGTTGCTCGGGGCGGCGCCCGGTCGGCCGGGTGGCGCCGCGCTGGACCAGGCCGTCACGCTCCAGCGCGGCCAGGTGCTGGCGCACTGCCGTGCGGGTGATGGCCAGGGCCTGCGCCAGGTCGTCGATGCTCATGCCGGCCGGCTGGTGCAGCAACGCGTGGAGCAGGTCCTGCTGGGTACGGCCCAGGCCCTCGAGCATCAGAACTTGTCCGGGAACTGCTTGACCAGCGCCGCGGCCAGGGCGTCGGACAGGGTCAGGATATGTTCGCGCATCATCATCCAGGTGCGCGCTTCGCCGGCGTAGTCACCGGCAGCGAGCTGGTCGATCTGCGCCACGTGGTGGCCGCCGTGGGCGCTGAGCAAGGTCAGCAAGGTCTGCTCCGGCAGGTTCGGGTTGGCCTTGGCGAGGAACGCGGCGATGGCCTTGGCGTTGCTCCCAAGTTCATCGACGGCGGCCTGCTGGCCCTGTTTGTCGTTGCCTACGGTGGCATCGCTGTAGTGCTTGATCGCGCCCCAGTGGCCGGCGAGCAGCTTGAGCAACTGGTCGGCGGCGGTCTGGCCGTACAGCGGGGCGATGCTGTTGGCGATGCGCGTGGCGTCGCTGACCACTTCGTTGGCGGCCACGGTGGCCTGTTTGGCGTTGCCGGCCTGGTTGGCGAGGGCGTAGTTGCGGACCCAGAAGATGTGTTCGACCCAGAGGTCGCGCAGGGCCATGCGGGTAGTGATGGCGCCGGATTCGGCGGGTTTGCTGGCGGGGGTGTTGCTGGACTGGCTCCATGCCGGCTGAGCGCACAGGGCGAGCAGCAGTAGTGCGGCAATCTTGATGTTCATGACGGCACCCTCCTGGAGGGGATCGACTGACAAGATTAATTTAAGCATCAAAATATGTTTTTATCGGGCCCAGGCTGGCATTCCGATCAGTGGTTTCCTGGGGCGGCCCTTTCGCGGGCAAGCCCGCTCCCACAGGTACACCACAGGCCTGGAAATCTGTGGTGTACCTGTGGGAGCGGGTTTACCCGCGAAAGGGCCCGAGCAGGCAAAAAAAAGCCACAGGGTCACCCCCGTGGCTTTCGATCACGACAAGGCGGCTGCTTACAGCGCCATGTCATTCTCAGGCTTGCTTTCAACCGGCTTGCTCGGCGCAACGGTGGTACCGACGCTGGCGTCGATCACCGGTGGCTTCTCCAGCTGCAGCACTTCAGCGGTGTAGTTCCACTCTTTCTGGGTGGCCGCTGCCGAGTCGTTCAGCTTGGTGCCGTAGCTCGGCACGATTTCCTTGATCTTGGCCTGCCACTCTGGGGTAGCGACCTTCTCCTTGAACACGGTTTCCAGCACGTTCAGCATGATCGGCGCGGCGGTCGAGGCACCCGGCGATGCGCCCAGCAGGCCGGCGATGGTGCGGTCCTGGGAAGCGACGACTTCGGTGCCCAGCTTGAGTACGCCACCCTTCTCTTCGTCACGCTTGATGATCTGCACGCGCTGACCGGCCTGCCACAGTTTCCAGTCTTCCTTCTTGGCATTCGGGAAGTAGGTGCGCAGGGCTTCGAAGCGGTCGTCATCCGACAGCATCAGCTGGCCGGCGAGGTACTCCACCAGCGGGTACTGGTCGATACCGACCTTGGTCATCGGCCACACGTTGTGGGTGGTGGTGCTGCTCAGCAGGTCCAGGTACGAGCCGTTCTTCAGGAACTTGGTCGAGAAGGTGGCGAACGGGCCAAACAGGATCACGCGCTTGCCGTCCAGCACGCGGGTGTCCAGGTGCGGTACCGACATGGGTGGCGCGCCGGTGGAGGCGATGCCGTAGGCCTTGGCCATGTGCTGCATGGCAACGGTCGGGTTCTCGGTCACCAGGAACGAGCCGCCCACCGGGAAGCCTGCGTATTCCTTGGCTTCAGGAATGCCCGACTTCTGCAGCAGCTTCAGCGCGCCGCCGCCGGCACCGATGAACAGGAACTTGGCATCGGTGGCCGATTCGGTACCGTCCTTCAGGTTCTTGTACTCGACGTGCCAGGAGCCGTCTTCGTTACGGGTGATGTCCTGCACTTCGCTGGACAGTTTCAGGTCGAACTTGTCCTGGGTCTGCAGGTGGCCAACGAACTGGCGGGTGATTTCGCCGAAGTTGACGTCGGTGCCGATTGGCGTCCAGGTGACCGCGAGCTTCTGGTTCGGGTCACGGCCTTCCATCATCAGCGGGACCCACTTGGCGATCTGCGCGTGGTCCTCGGAGTACTGCATCGGGCGGAACAGTGGGCTGGCCTGCAGCGCGTCGTAACGCTTCTTGAGGAACTTGATGTTGTCATCGCCCCAGACGAAGCTCATGTGCGGGGTGGTGTTGATGAACGAGTGCGGGTTCTTCAGCACGCCCTGGCGGACCTGCCACGACCAGAACTGGCGGGAGATCTGGAAGGCTTCGTTGATTTCGATGGCTTTGGAGATGTTGACGTTGCCGTCTTTGTCTTCCGGGGTGTAGTTCAGCTCGGCCAGCGCGGAGTGGCCAGTACCGGCGTTGTTCCAGCCATTGGAGCTTTCTTCGGCGACGCCGTCGAGGCGCTCGACCATCTCCATCGACCAGCTTGGCTCCAGCTCGTGCAGCCACACGGCCAGGGTGGAGCTCATGATGCCGCCGCCGACCAGCAGCACATCGACTTTCTTGGTTTCTGCGGCGTGCGCTTGCATGAAGCTCGCAGCGACAGCCAGACCCAGCAGGGTCTTGCCAGCTTTCTTGAACATTGATCAATTCCAGTCAGTAGAACGGAGTGAGGGCCTGTGGCTGGCCCAGGGGTTCCTTGTTCTTCAGCGCAGGCTTCTTGTTGATCATTGTTCAGCAGCCAGAGAACCAGAAAACGACCCAGGCTTTTGTCGTATTGACCGACAAGGCTGAATCGTTTCGTCGATTGTAACCGAATTGCCAGCACAAACAAATTGCGCGCCGATAGGCAAGGCGGCAGGTTGTCTCATGCTGGCAAACGGCTCATCGAAGCGATTGCAGTATCGTTCAAGCACCCCTAGTATTGCGAGCATTTCTCATTCGCACCCATTACGCGCTTGCGCCGGATGCCGCCATGGTTTCGATTCCTCAGCCGGACCGCTCGATCCATACCCTGTACCAGAGCCACTCGGGCTGGCTGCTGGGCTTTCTGTACCGGCGCCTGGGCAACCGGCCGGATGCCGCCGACCTGGTGCAGGACACCTTCGTGCGCATCCTCCACCGCCCGCGCCAGTTCGATGGCCACAGCGGCGAGCGCTCGTACCTGGCGACCATCGCCCGCGGCCTGTGCATCGACCACTGGCGCCGGCAGAAGCTGGAACAGGCCTGGCTCGAACACCTGGCCTTGCAGCCCGTCGCCTTGCAGCCGTCCCCCGAACAGCGGGCGCTGATCGTCGAGACCCTGCACGAGGTCGACGCCATGCTCCTGCGCCTGCCGGCCAAGGTACGCCAGGCCTTCCTGCTGGCGCAGATCGAGGGCCTGGCCTACCGCGACATCGCCGCGCACATCGGCGTCAGCGAACGCATGATCAAGAAGTACCTGGCCCAGGCGTTCCTGCACTGCGCCATTCTCGAAGCCGAGCTCGACGGCCTGCTGGTGGAATGACGCCATGACCGCTACCGCGCAGAAACTCAGCCACGCCAGCTTGCAGCAAGCCGCCCACTGGTACGTGCAGTTGCAGGACGAACACGCCGGCCCGCAGTTGCAGCAGCAATGGCAGGCCTGGTTCGAACAGCACCACGACCACCAGGCGGCCTGGCAATACGTGCAGCGGGTCGGCCAGCGCTTCGCCCCGCTGCAGCACGAAGGCAGTGGCGCCGGCCGGGTGCTGCGCGAACACGATGCCCGCCGCTTCAGCCGCCGCAGCGGGCTGAAGTCGCTGCTGGTGCTGGGCGCCGGCTCGTTGCTCGGCTGGAGTGCCTGGCGCGGCGCGCCACTGCAAGGCTGGACCGCCGACCTGGCCACCGGCATCGGCGAAACCCGGGAAACCCGCCTGGCCGACGGCAGCCAGCTGTGGCTGGGCGCGCAGAGCGCCGTGGACCTGGACTTCAGCCGGCTGGCGCGGGTGCTGCGCCTGCGCTTTGGCGAGATCCTGGTGGAAACCGCCCACGACGGGCGCCGCCCGTTCTTCGTCGACACCGCCCAGGGGCGCATGCAGGCCCTGGGCACCCGCTTCGCGGTCTGCCAGCAGGGCGAGCGTACGCGCCTGGACGTGTACGCCGGCGCGGTCGAGGTGAGCACCGCGCTCAGTGGCGAGCGCTGCATCGTGCAGGCCGGACAACAGGTGGACTTCACCACCCAGGGCATCGGCCCGGCACGCCCGGCGCAGAGCGCCGGCGAGTCGTGGGTCCACAAACGCCTGAACGCCGAGGACATGCCCCTGGCGCACCTGCTGCAGACCTTGGGGCGCTACCGCCACGGGCATCTGGGCTGGCATCCGGCGGTGGCGCAGCTGTCGGTGATGGGCGCCTTTCCGCTCGACGATACCGACCGCGCGCTGGCCTTGCTGCAGGCGGCATTGCCGGTGCGGGTGCAGCGCCTGACGCTGTGGTGGGTGACCGTCGAGCCGGCTTGATTGACCGCAAACTTCAGGCCGACTCGATCCCTGTGGGAGCGGGTTCACCCGCGAACACCGGCGCAGCCGGTGCCATGCACCGAGTTGGATTCTTCGCGGGTAAACCCGCTCCCACAGGGAATCGCGGCGCGCTCCGAAAAGAGCGATGAAAATCTCCGCACCCGGTTCCCTTTTGCAGATTTCGTTCGGTTAACCCTGCACAAGCCCCTTCAACTCACCGTATCGATCCCAGGGACCAGCATGCCGAAGCCCATTCACCCCGCCCTCCGCCTGGCGCTCGCCGCGCCGCTCTCGCTGTGCGCCGCCGCGCCTTTGCTGCTGCCTGCCACCCAGGCACTGGCCGAGCAGGCGACCGCTGCCGAGACGAATTTCGACATCGCCCCTGGTTCGCTGGCCAGCGCCCTCAACCAGTTCAGCAGCCAGGCCGGCATCTACCTGGCCGGCAGCAACGCCCTGGCCGCCGGCAAGACCAGCCAAGGCCTGCAAGGCCGCTACAGCGTCGCCCAGGGCCTGGCGCGCCTGCTCCAGGGCAGCGGCCTGCAAGCGCTGCCGCAAGGCACTGCCGGCTATGTACTGCAACCCGCCGCCGACGGCAGCGCCCTGCAACTGGACGCCACCACCGTCAATGCCGCCGCCCTGCTCGCCAGCAACGGCCAGAGCGACAACGGCTACCGCGCCGTGGCCAGCAACACCGCCAGCAAGACCGGCGCCGCCCTGGCCGAAACGCCGCGCTCGGTTTCGGTGGTGACCCGCCAGCGCATGGACGACCAGCAATCGCAGACCCTCACCGAAGTGCTCGGCTACGTGCCGGGCATCTTCTCGCCACCCTTCGCCGGCGGCGACGGGCAGGCCGGCGACCTGTTCTTCATCCGTGGCTTCAACGCCACCGACTACGGCTACGGCCTGCTGCGCGACGGCCTGCGCGTGCAGGGCAACCGCTACGACACCAGCAGCGAACCCTACGGCCTGGAGCGGGTGGAAGTGTTCCGCGGCCCGACCTCGATCCTGTATGGCGAAAACGCCCCGGGCGGCGTGGTCAACCTGGTCAGCAAGCGCCCCACCAGCGACGCTCGTGGCGAGGTGCAGCTCAGCTACGGCTCGCACAACCGCCGCCAGCTCGGGGTGGATGTTTCCGGCCCGCTGAACGATCAGGGCAATGTCCTGGGCCGCCTGGTGATGATGGGCCGCAAATCCGACACCCAGATCGACCACCAGCCCGACGACCGGCTGTACATCGCCCCGTCGCTGACCCTGAACTTCGACGAATTCAACAGCCTGACCCTGCTGGCCACCTACCAGCGCGACCGCACCCTGATGGAGCTGGGCTACCCTGCCGCCGGCACCCTGCTGCACAACCCCAACGGCAAGATCGACAAGGACCAGCTGTCGGGCAACCCGGACTGGGACAACTTCGAGCGTGAAACCTGGAGCCTGGGCTACGAGTTCAGCCACCGCTTCAACGACACCTGGCAGTTCCGCCAGAACTCGCGCTACATGCAGTCGCGCATCGACCGCCAGGAAATGTGGCCGGGCAACCTCAACAATGGCGGCTTCGGCACCACGTTGAGCAACACGGCCTATGACCGTTACAACAAGTCGATCGCCTATTCGCTGGACAACCAGTTCGAGGGCCACTTCGTCAACGGCGCCTTCGAGCACACCGTGCTGGTTGGCGCGAGCCTCGACCGCACCTCGTTCAACCAGGACTGGGACGCCGGCAACGGTGGCACCATCAACGTGTTCGACCCGGTGTGGAACGGCAAGCCGAGTACGCCATTGCACGTGCAGAACGCCCTGCTCGAACAGACCATGTACGGCCTTTACAGCCAGCTGCAGACCAAGGTCGACCACT
This sequence comes from Pseudomonas sp. NPDC089401, assembly GCF_044749485.1. Taxonomy (NCBI): domain Bacteria; kingdom Pseudomonadati; phylum Pseudomonadota; class Gammaproteobacteria; order Pseudomonadales; family Pseudomonadaceae; genus Pseudomonas; species Pseudomonas sp. NPDC089401. The sequence goes on from NZ_JBIVIA010000006.1 coordinate 238,539, forward strand.
GGGTACTGCTGCTCGGCGGGCGCCTGGACCGGGTCAACAGCCAGTTCCGCAACAAGGCAGGCACGCTCAATGCGCAAGCCGACATGGACAGCTGGGACAGCGACTTCACCTGGCAGACCGGGGTGATGTACCAGTTCGACAACGGCCTGTCGCCGTACTTCAGCTACTCCACCGCCTTCGCCCCGACCCAGCAGACCGAGAGCAAGAGCGGCGCGCTGGACCCGACCAAGAGCGAACAGTACGAAGTGGGCATCAAGTACGAGCCCAAGGGCTGGAACACCGCCTTCACCGCCTCGGTGTACGACCTGCGCAAGAAAGACGACGTTCTCTTCGACTCGACCGTGGGCGACTACCGGCAGATCGGCGCCAGCCGTTCCAAGGGCGTTGAGCTGGAGCTCAACAGCGACCTGAGCGAAAACCTCAACCTCACTGCTGCCTATACCTACACCGACTCGCGCATTACCAAGGACGTGGCCGGGTCGCTGTACGAAGACCACCAGATGACCGGCGTACCGCGCAACCAGGCGTCGGTGTGGAGCACCTATCGCTTCCGCGACGGGCTGCTCAAGGGGCTTTCGGTCGGTGGCGGCGTGCGCCATTTCGACAGCACCTTCGCCTACACGCCGGCCAGCCTCTACGGCAAGCTCGATACCGGCGATGTGACCTTGGTGGATGCCAAGGTCGGGTATGAGATCGACGACAACTGGTCGGTCGAGGTCAATGCCCGCAACCTGTTCGACAAGGAGTATGTGGCCGGGTGCAACAACGCCGGGCGTTGCTATTGGGGTGAGGAGCGCACCTTGCTCGGCACCGTTTCGCTGCGCTGGTAGTTATCTCCTGCCCCGGCCTCTTCGCGGGTAAACCCGCTCCCACAGAGATCGCGCCAACCTTGAAGGCAGCGCTGTACCTGTAGGAGCGGGTTTACCCGCGAAGAGGCCGGCACAGGCATAACAGGATTAATTGCGCCGCACCCGTGACACATCTCACAAAGCCCGGCCACTCGCGTACCAAAAACGTGAACCCCTCAGCGCGGTGCATTTGCCATGGCCAGCCAGGCCTCTATACCTGAGTGCGCAACCCGCCATTTCGGCACCCACTCAGTCATCAAGGAGCTTTGCATGGAAGCCTATTTCGCACTGACCACCGCCGACCAGGCCCCGGAATTCATCTTCAAGCTGACCAACCCGGAACGCATCGCACAGGCTCGTCGCATCCTGTCCGGTGATGAAAAGAGCCAGATCCATGTGCACGGTCGCCTGATCAAGCGTCAGCAGCCGTACAACCCGCGCTGGAGCTTCTACCTGGACCCGGACACCATCAACTTCTTCGAAGTGGCGATCGAGGTCTGTGATGCCACCACCCAGTATGTGGAGGACCACCTGGACGAAGCCGGCGGCGCGTTCCTGCCGGGTGGCCACTGGTGCCCGTGGTCGTCGCGCCTGGTACGCGAAATCAAGGAATAACCTGTCTCGTGTAGGAGCGGCCTTGTGTCGCGAAAGGGCTGCGCAGCAGCGCCCAGTGATCCATCCACTGACGCTGACACCGTGGGGCCGCTGTGCGGCCCTTTCGCGACACAAGGCCGCTCCTACACGAAGCCTGACGGACAGCCGAAAGCAGGATAGGCTTGGCACCTGCCTTCGCACTGCCCTACAGGAGTTCTCCCATGCTCGGCGTCACCGACTACGGCGCATTCGTCATCGCCTTCATCATCGTCCTGGCCATCCCCGGCCCTGGCAACTTCGCCCTGATCACCGCCACCGGCAAGGGCGGCATCAAGGCCGGCATGGCCGCGACCTGCGGGGTGATCCTCGGTGACCAGGTATTGCTGTGGCTGGCCGTGGCCGGCGTCGCCACCCTGCTGGCCGCCTACCCCGCCGCCTTCCACGTGGTGCAATGGGCCGGCGCCGCCTACCTCGCCTACCTGGGCCTGCGCATGCTGCTGAGCAAACCCGGCGGCGCCCCCCGCGCGAGCCGCATGGACAACGGCCAGTACCTGCGCCAGACCATGATGATCACCCTGCTCAACCCCAAGGCGATCATGTTCTACATGGCTTTTTTCCCGCTGTTTGTGGACCCGGTGAGGCACCAGGGGCTGGTGACCTTTGGTTTTCTGGCCGCGACGGTGGCGGTGGTGACGTTCATGTATGGGTTGATTGCGGTGGTGTTGACGCATTTGCTGGCGGAGCGGATGCGGGCGAATCCGCGGATTGCCAATCTGTTCGAGCGGGTGGCGGGGGCTTGTCTGGTGGGGTTTGGGATCAAGTTGGCGGCGATGCGTTGAAGCATCTCTTAACATGACCGTGGTTGACACTCCTGACACCCGGCCTTAGCGTCTCTGCCAACCACAACCTCCACGCCTCGGGCGGGCTTCGGCCCGTACTGCGCACCAGGGGGTTTCATTTTGCCTGAAGAAAGCTGAGCAAGGACTGCTGATGGCGGCAGTAGATCCAGGTTCGGACTGGAAGATGAGGTTCAAAACGATAGCCTTAGCGTGCCCACGAATGACTCTACAGAAGGCCAGTCTTAACTTTTCAGTCATGGGTTTCCAACCAGGATGGGATCAGCGCCCCTTCTGGAATTATGGGCTTTGGTGTTCGAATACTTGACCCCCTCCTCAGGCTTCACAGCATTCAGAGTGATTGCCTGCACAAGCGTCAGGCAGCACATCGCGTGCCAAATAATGCCACAATGCCACTAGCCAGGATCGGAATGTCCTCGCCTGCAAACCTACCCATCTAAGGACTGTACATGCTCACCCGCTTGAAAATGCTCGCTGTTGCAACCGGTCTCGCCATCATGACTGGTTGCGCATCCGTACCGATGGAATCGGCCGAAGCCGACGCCGCGCTCAAAACCTTCGCTGCGCCGCCTGTTGACCAGGCCGGGCTGTACATCTATCGCGACAGCTTCGCGGGCAAAGGCCTGAAGAAGACCGTCACGGTAGACGGCAAGGCGATTGGCGAAACCGCAAACCGGGTTTACTTCTACAAACTGATCAGCCCGGGCGCCCACAAGATCGGAACCGAATCGGAGTTCAGCGACAACGTCATCGACCTGATGGCCGTGGGTGGCAAGAACTACTATGTGCGCCAGTCGATCAAGGTCGGTGTGTTCGTAGGCGGGGCGAAACTGACGGTTGTGCCTGAGGATGTTGGCCAGGCGCATCTGCAGAAGTGCACGCTGGCGACTTCGCTGTGATTGCCTGATCTGGCGCTGCTGGCTGAAAGCAAAAAAGGCACCGCAGGTGCCTTTTTTGTTAATGAGGACAGGTAGTCGCAGCGCTTGCTTAGCACGTCCAGGCTATATGCCTGAAAGGGGTCGGAAGCCAACCAATGATGCCGGTTACCGCTACCGCACGAGTGGCGACTCGCGCAATCCACACTGACCTGACAATGCCGCCATGATTCAGATCAGCCCTGCTCTTATTGAGCCCTCGCGGACGATCCTGAGCAAATTTGAAACGCCCGTCAACCGTTTTGACCTGACGCAAATTGTGAGAAAGCCGATAATCAAAACCTGTAACTAATCACTACAAAATCCGTAGAACTGCTCACTCTAGAATCTTCTTGTCTCAGATTTTTCCCATACCTTGTAGTCCATTTCTGAATCATACTCCCGGCCCTGCCAAACCATTGCGAGTGCTTGGGTTGCGGCCTAGTCTCGGTCCGTCGTTGCCAAATCAACGACCGGCTTTGACAGGTCGACGACTTAAGTTTCCTTAGCAGCTCTTTATGGCAGCTGTGCATGGGGCACATTCGTGTGCGCCGGGTTCCTTAGGTCACCGGTCTGTCAACCCGTGTACAGCTGCCTCCATTCGTTTGACAGCGTTGCCAGGCGGCTCCACCTGACCTAAGGAGCTTTTATGCGCAAGATAGTCCCCGATCCACCCCACTCCCTCGATTCCTCCCATGTGCTGCAAGACACGCTGATTCAAACCTCTGAATACGTGATCTGCGCCCTGTCCGTCGCCCGCCAGTCCATACAACTGAAACCCACCTCGCCCAGCTCGACCGTGATGCAGGCGGTCATCCATGAAATGGAAGCTGCGCAGGCGCTGGTGGAGTCGGCGTTGTTGCAGTTGCAGATGCAGGTTCACCTGCCAGAAGGGCCACGGACGCTGCACTGAGGCTCAAGTGATGGGTTGCCTGTTCCGGCCTCTTCGCGGGTAAACCCGCTCCCACAGGATCGATACTGCCCTCAGGCATGGCTCAGTACCTGTGGGAGCGGGCTTGCCCGCGAAAGGGCCAGTCCAGGCAACGGAAAAATTTCAGGGAGAAAACCAATGACCACAGACACCACCCACCACCACACCACAGTAGGCAAAACCCGCTTCTACCAAGGCGAAAACCAGACCCAACCCCTGTTCCGCATCGAACCCGGCATACCCTGCAAGTACGCCCGCGAACAAGCGTCAGAACTCATGGGCTACGCCCGCGACCTGACCCTGACCGGCTTGCTCGAAGAAGACCCTAAGCTGATCTGGGCCTCGCATTACCTGAACGCGCTGGCCAAGGCCCTGCTGGACGACGCTGAACTGGGGATGAAAGAACGTAGCTAGTAAAAGCACACTCGTTTCGGGTTCGGAGGCTGATCCAAAAAATGGCCATAAAAGGCCTTTTATACCCACCTTTCATCTACAAGGGTTCTTATATGGCCTGTTTAATATTTTCCGGAGACACTTTTTTTGATCCAAGGCGCAGTGCCGAGAAACAGAGATATACAATAAAAAAGTAGGACACTTACACCCTAGCGTAGGGCCAAGAAATGGACGCGTCGCAAATCATCAGCACATTCGGGATTGCAGTGCCCATTTGTGCAACAGTGGCAGCATGGTTCTGGAAAACTCATCACGAGCGCAAGGCGGTCAAGGTTGCGCTAATCGCAGAAATACTTGCGCTACGAGAGATCGCGACTACTCGTCGATACGTGGAAGAGTTAGAAGAAACGGCTCAACATCTTAGAGGCCAAGAGGAGGGGCAGCGCGAAATCACCAAGTATCAGGTCAAAGTACCGGAGCACTATTGCCGCATCTACATCAACAGTGTTACCAAGCTTGGTGCATTGAAACTCAAGGATGCCCAGCTCGTGGTGAAATTCTATCAGTACGCAGACAGTTTCATCATGGATGTCGCCCCTGGTGGCAACCTGTACGAAGGTACTGACGATCCTGCTCCGTTCACCGAGAACGCAGCCATCTTGCGAGAAGCCATAAAAATTGCTGATGAACTGAAACGCCGCAACTCCTTTTGAGGACATCAGCACAGTATCAGACTTACTAACAGTGGTATGAAATCCAGAAACGAAAAAGCCCCGCAGACGTTAATCTGCGGGGCTTCATCTTGTATGGCGGAGAGATAGGGATTTGAACCCTAGGTACTGTTGCCAGTACAACGGATTTCGAATCCGTCCCGTTCGACCACTCCGGCATCTCTCCAATGCCGCGCATCATACCAGCGTTTTCTTGAAAGGCAAACCTTTTTTCAAAAAAAATCGCGTTGTATCAGACGCTTGCGTGAACGCGCCGCTTACAGCGGCACGCCCAGGCGCTTGGCAACTTCTTCGTAGGCTTCGATCACGTCGCCCAGGCCCTGGCGGAAGCGGTCCTTGTCCATCTTCTTGCGGGTCTCTTTGTCCCACAGGCGGCAGCCGTCCGGGCTGAATTCGTCGCCCAGGACGATCTGGCCGTGGAACACACCGAACTCCAGCTTGAAGTCGACCAGCAGCAGGCCTGCGTCGTCGAACAGCTTGTTCAGCACTTCGTTGACCTTCAGCGACAGCTTCTTCATCTCGGCCAGCTGCTCGGCGGTGCCCCAGCCGAAGGCGACGACGTGGGATTCGTTGATGAACGGGTCACCCTTCTCGTCGTTCTTCAGGAACAGTTCGAAGGTGGATGGCTCCAGCTTGATGCCCTCCTCCACGCCCAGACGCTTGACCAGGCTGCCGGCGGCGTAGTTGCGCACCACGCACTCGACCGGGATCATGTCCAGCTTCTTCACCAGGCACTCGTTGTCGCCCAGCAGCTTGTCGAACTGGGTCGGCACGCCGGCTTCTTCGAGCTTCCGCATGATGAAGGCGTTGAACTTGTTGTTCACCATGCCTTTGCGGTCGAGCTGTTCGATGCGCTTGCCGTCGAACGCCGAGGTGTCGTTACGGAACAGCAGGATCAAGCGGTCGGCGTCGTCGGTCTTGAAAACCGATTTGGCCTTGCCGCGGTAGAGTTCGTCGCGTTTTTCCATGATTGGGCTCCGCTTGCTGAGGTGTTGGGCTAGGCGATTTCGCGCCAGTCGAGCCCGTGTTCCTGGTTGGCCACCTGGAGCCAGTCCGGGTCGCACCCGAGGGTGTCGACGAAGCACTGACGGGCCAGGTTTGGCAGGTTGTTCTTGCTGCTGAGGTGGGCCAGCACCAGATGCTGCAGTTTGCTCCAGCCCAACTCTTCCACCAGGCGCGCGGCCTGGTGGTTGTTCAGATGTCCTTGCATGCCACCCACCCGTCGCTTCAGGAACGCCGGGTAGTGACCGCGTGCCAGCAGGTCGCGGCAGTGGTTGGCCTCGATCAGCAGTGCGTCCAGGCCCTGGTAACGCTGCAGCAGCAGCGCATCGTACGAGCCCAGGTCGGTGAGCATGCCGAAGCGCCGGCGGCCGTCGCTGATCACGTACTGCAACGGCTCGTAGGCATCGTGCTCGACCCGCGCCGCGCTGACTTCCAGCGCGCCGACCTGCAGCCGCTCGCCACAAGCGAGAAAACCGGCCACCTCCACCGGCTTGCGCATGCCGCGCAAAGTCCCTTGGCTGAGGTAGACCGGTACATTGTAGCGCCGCGACAGCAACCCCACCCCATGCACGTGGTCGGCATGTTCGTGGGTCACCAGCACTGCGCTCAACTGCTGTGGCGAAACCCCGAGCAGCGCCAGGCGCCGCTCGGTTTCACGCAGGGAAAAGCCGCAATCGACCAGGATGAAGGTGTCACCACTGGCGATCAGCGTGCCGTTCCCTTGGCTGCCGCTTCCGAGTACTGCGAAGCGCACTTAGCCCAGGTGGTCCTGGATGGCGCTCAGCACGCGGCGGGCGATATCGGCCGGGGCCACGGTGTTGATGTTCTTCTCGACGGTGACCTGCACGCTGTCGCCGACCTTGCTCAGGCGTACCTGATAACGCTCGGCACGGGCTTCACGCTCTTCCTTGGTCGGTTCGCTGCCGAACATGCGGCTGAAGAAGCCAGGCTCGTTTTGCTTGTCTTCAGGCTTTTCCGACAGGTTGATGTAGTACAGGCCCAGGCTGCGGTTGATGTCTTCGACACGCCACTCGCCGCCTTGCTCCAGGGCACGGCCGACGCCGGACCAGGCACGGTCCAGGTCGGAGCCGAGGAACAGCACCGGGTTGCCGCTGCCGTCTTCGCTCAGGCTGACGCGGCTTGGCGCGTCGAAGTCGCGCGCGGCCAGCAGGGACACCGAACCGCCCTTCTCGGCGCTGCGGTTCATGCCGGCAAGCATTTCGTCGACCAGCAGCGCATCGGCGCCGGTGTTGGTCGAAGAGGACGGGAACGCGGTGTCGGCCGTGCTGCCGGCCGGGCGCTCGGCGCTGACGATGTACACCTCGGAGGTGTTGCGTTGCACGCCAGGCTCGATGCGCACACGTACGCGCACTTCACCGTCGCTGCTGCTCGAGGTGCTCGCCAGGCGCTGGCCGAGCGAGGCCGACAGTTCGTCGAAACGCTGCCAGGTGGTGCTGAATTCACCGGTCTGCGGGCGCTCTTCGGCAATGCGGAAGCCGTTGTCCTCGAAGAACTGGTGGGCCACCGGCCAGACTTCGGCCGGCGCATGCTGGGCCAGCACCCAACGGCTGTTGCCGCTGCGCTGCAGGCTGTAGTCGGTGACCTGGGCGGCGCCGCCGGTCAACGGTTGCGGACGCGGCACCTCGAACTCGCCGGTGGCGTGGTCGTCGGCCACGTTGCGCGGGATCGGCAGCAACGGATCAAGGCGCTTGACGTTGCCGGCGTCGGTCGGCAGCTGCATCGGCGCGGTCGGGTGCGCCTGCAGGTAATCGCTGCCACGGTCGCGGAAATAGCCATCCTCGCCCCACAGCCAGCCACACCCACTGGTGCTGGAGATGATCAGGGCGAGCGCGGAAAGACCAGCCAGTCGCTTCATGCGGTGTACTTCCTCTTAAACCAGTACGCCGGACTGGCGCAAGGCAGTACGGACTTTGTCGTGGCAACCTTCGCTCAGCCAGGTAAGCGGCAGGCGAATGCCCTTGTGCATCAGGCCCATTTCCACCAGCGCCCACTTCACGGGGATCGGGTTGGCTTCGCAGAACAGGTCTTTGTGCAGCGGCATGAGTTTTTCGTTGATCGCGCGGGCCTTCTCGGCATTGCCCTCAAGGGCGGCCTCGCACAGGTCGGCCATTTCGCGCGGGGCGACGTTGGCAGTGACGGAGATGTTGCCCTTGCCGCCCATCAGGATCAGTTCGACGGCGGTCGGGTCGTCGCCGGACATGACGATGAAGTCGCTGTCGACGCCATCGAGGATGGCCTTGGCGCGCACCAGGTCGCCGGTGGCTTCCTTGATGCCGATGATGTTCTTGACCTTCGACAGGCGGATCACGGTGTCGGCCTGCATGTCGCAGGAGGTGCGGCCGGGCACGTTGTAGAGGATCTGCGGGATGTCGACGGCTTCGGCGATGTGCTTGAAGTGCTGGTACAGGCCTTCCTGGGTCGGCTTGTTGTAGTACGGGACCACCAGCAGGCAGGCATCGGCGCCGGCATTCTTGGCGTTCTGGGTCAGGTGCACGGCTTCGGTGGTGGAGTTCGCACCGGTGCCGGCGATCACCGGGATCGGGTGCTTGCTGCGCTTGACGCGCTCGACCACGTGCTTGATGACCAGGATGTGTTCTTCGACATCCAGCGTGGCGGACTCACCGGTGGTGCCGACAGCGACGATCGCGTGGGTGCCGTTTTCCAGGTGGAAGTCTACAAGCTTGTCGAGGCTTACCCAGTCCAGACGCCCTTGTGCATCCATGGGTGTGACCAACGCCACCATACTGCCCGCAATCATGTAACTGCTCCTGCCGGAAAAAGAGAGCGGTAATGGTACTGGGGGCATCGACCTTGCACAAGCGAAGCAGGCAGCCGGAGCATTCCCCTCGGCGGCTTATTTCGCTACCCTTGATCCTTTGATCGGTGCAGCGCGGCCCGCCGGGCCGTCGACCCTGCTCCACGGCCTGTGTCCACGTCCTCGCATGCGAGCCCAGGGCCCTGCCGACCGGAGGCTTTCGCCTGTCCTGCACCGACCGCTCATCGCTTTAGGAATGCTGCATGTCCACCCCCACCTCCGTCCGCGAACAATTTCTTGTCATCAGTGCCCTGGGCCCCAACCCCATGGAGCTGGCCAACGTCCTCAGCCGCGCCGCCTTCGAAAACCGCTGCGCGGTGGTCACCTCGCGCCTGAGCCGCCACGGCGAGACCAGCGCCCTGGTGCTGCAAGTGGGCGGCAGCTGGGACGCCCTGGCGCGCCTCGAGGCCATGCTCCCGGGCCTGGGCAAGAAGCACGGCCTGACCCTCGACGTGGTCCGCAGCGCCGACCAGGAAGTACGCCCGCAGGCCCTGCCCTACGTGGCCTACGTCAGCGCCGCCTACCGCCCCGACATCATCAACGAGCTGTGCCAGTTCTTCCTCGACCACCGCGTCGAGCTCGAAGCCATGACCTGCGACACCTACCTGGCGCCGCAGACCGGCAGCAGCATGCTCAACGCCCAGTTCACCGTGATCCTGCCGGCCGGCACCCAGATCAGCTGGCTGCGCGACCAGTTCCTGGACTTCGCCGACGCCCTGAACCTGGACGCGCTGATCGAGCCGTGGCGCCCACAGAACCCCGTGTAAGGAGCCCGACCATGGCAGTAGCACTCGACCAACCCGTCGCCGACTTCCAGGCCCAGGCCACCAGCGGCCAGACCGTCAGCCTGGCCGAGCTCAAGGGCCAGCAGGTGGTGGTGTACTTCTATCCGAAGGACAGCACCCCGGGCTGCACCACCGAGGGCCAGGGTTTCCGTGACCAGCATGACGCCTTTGCCGCCGCCAACACCGTGGTGTTCGGCGTGTCGCGCGATGGCATCAAGTCGCACGAGAACTTCAAGGCCAAGCAGGGCTTCCCGTTCGAGCTGATCAGCGACAAGGACGAGGCCCTGTGCCAACTGTTCGACGTGATCAAGCTGAAGAAGCTGTACGGCAAGGAATACATGGGCGTCGACCGCAGCACCTTCCTGATCGACAAGGACGGTGTGCTGCGCCAGGAATGGCGAGGGGTGAAGGTGCCCGGGCATGTGGATGCCGTGCTGGCAGCGGCCCAGGCCCTGAACAAGGCTTGATATCGGCTTGTGCTTCTTCGCGGGTAAACCCGCTCCCACAGGGATTACGTGGCCATCAAGGGCGGCGCCGTACCTGTAGGAGCGGGTTTACCCGCGAAGAAGCCAACGCAATTCCTACAGCATCGGCGAAACACTAGGCTCCTGCCGCGGCCAGGCATCCAGCACGGCCTTGATCAAGGTCGCCAGCGGGATCGCGAAGAAAATCCCCCAGAACCCCCACAGCCCGCCAAACAGCAGCACCGCGCAGATGATCGCCACCGGGTGCAGGCTCACCGCCTCCGAGAACAGCAACGGCACCAGCACGTTGCCGTCCAGCGCCTGGATGATCGCGTACACCGTCATCAGGTAGATGAACTGGTCGCCCCAGCCCCACTGGAACAGCGCGATCAGGGTCACCGGCACGGTCACCACCACCGCGCCCACATAAGGCACCACCACCGACAACCCCACCAGCAGCGCCAGCAGCGCGGCGTAGTTGAGCCCCAGGCTGATGAAGGCGATGTAGGTGGCGATCCCGCAGATCAGGATCTCGATACCCTTGCCGCGGATGTAGTTGGCGATCTGCCGGTTCATCTCGTTGCCCACCCGGTTCAGCAGGGTACGCTGACGCGGCAGGTAACCGCTGACCCAGCGCCCGATCAGCTCGCGGTCCTTGAGGAAGAAGAACACCAGGATCGGCACCAGCACCAGGTAGATCATCGCGTTGACCAGCAGCGGCAGGCTCGACAGCGAGAAGGTCAGCGCCCACTGGCCGAACTTGCCGATCTCGCCACGCACCGATTCGATGGCATGCAGCACCTGCTCGTCCGACACCAGGTGCGGGTAGCGCTCGGGCAGCAGCAACAGCAACGACTGCCACTTGCCGAGCATGCCCGGCAACTCGTTGAACAGCGTGATCAACTGGTGCCACAGCAGCGGCACCAGCACCAGCATGAACACCGCCAACGCGCCCATGAACAGGGCGAACACCAGCATCACCGCCAGCCGGCTCGGCACCCGCAGCCGCTCCAGGGCGTTGACCAGCCCCTGCATCAGAAACGCCAGGACCATCCCCGCCAGCACCGGCGCCAGCATGCCGCCGAGGGTAAGCACGGCGGTGAAGGCCAGGAACAGCAGGACCGCCAGCACCACCGCCTCCTCATCGGAGAAGTAGCGCTGCATCCAGTCGCGAAGCACTTTGAACATTGACGATCCTTGGGGGGGCAGGCTCAGGCCTTGCGCAGCCAGTAGGTGTAGGTGCCGGCCTTGGCCGTTTCCTGAAGCAGGGTATGACCGGCCAACTTGGCGAAAGTGCGGAAGTCGCGCTGGGAACCGGCGTCGGTGGCGATCACCTTGAGCACCGCGCCACTGGCCAGGCGGTTGAGCTCCATCTTCGCCTTGAGCAGCGGCAGCGGGCAGTTCAGCCCACTGGCGTCGAGCTCGGCGTCGCAGGTCAGGGTGTCACTCATCGGGTGCATCTCCAGGGCGAGGCAGAAAGTCGTGGGAAAAGCTCGGTAGCATACCGCCACTGGTCGGCTCCGCGCGACCCGGCTACAGTAAGCCTTTTTGATCGACGCGAGCTTCTGCATGAATCTACTGCGCCCTACCCTGCTGACGCTGGCCTGCCTGATGGCCCTTCCCGGCCATGCCGACGACCTGCCGTCACTGGGCGACGCCAGTTCCGCGATCGTTTCGCCGAAGCAGGAACACGACCTCGGCCGCGCCTGGCTGAGCCTGCTGCGCGGCCAGGTCAACCAGCTCAATGACCCGCAGCTCAAGGACTACGTCGAAACCACCGTGTACCGCCTGGCCGAAACCAGCCAGTTGCAGGACCGGCGCCTGGAATTCATCCTCATCGACAGCCGCGAGCTCAATGCCTTCGCCGCGCCTGGTGGCATCGTCGGGGTCAACGGCGGCCTGTTCCTCAATGCCCAGACCGAAGGCGAATACGCCTCGGTGCTCGCCCACGAACTGGCGCACTTGTCGCAACGCCACTTCGCCCGCGGCGTCGAAGCCCAGCAACGCATGCAGCTGCCGATGATGGCCGCGCTGCTGGCCGGCATCGTGCTGGCGGCAGGCGGTGCGGGCGACGCTGGCATCGGCATGATCGCCGGCACCCAGGCCGCAGCGCTCCAGGAACAGCGGCGCTTCTCCCGGCAGAACGAACAGGAGGCCGACCGCGTCGGCATCCAGAACCTGGAAAAGGCCGGTTACGACCCCCGCAACATGCCGACCATGTTCGAACGCCTGGCCCGGCAGTACCGCTACGACGCCAAGCCGCCGGAGTTCCTGCTGACCCACCCGGTCACCGAATCGCGTATCGCCGACACCCGCAACCGCGCCGAGCAGGCGCCCAAGGGCGGCGTCGAGGACAGCCAGCGCTATCAGCTGATCCGCGCCCGCGTGGCCCTCACCTACGAAGGCACCCCGGGCCTGGCGGCCAAGCGCTTCCGCGCCCAGCTCGACGAAGACCCGAAACTCGACGCCGCGCGCTATGGCCTGGCCCTGGCGCAGATCAAGGGCGGCCAGCTCAACGAGGCGCGCGAGAACCTCAAGCCGCTGCTGGCCAAGGCGCCCAACGACATCACCTACAACCTGGCGCAGATCGACCTGGATATCACCAACAACCGCCTGGCCGACGCGCAGCAGCGCGCCGAACGCATGCAGGGGCTGTACCCGGGCAACTACCCGCTGAAACAGGTGCGTGCCGATTTGCTGGTGAAGCAGAACAAGCCGGCCGAGGCGGAGAAGGTGCTGGACGACCTGCTCAAGAGCCGGCCGGATGACCCGGACGTGTGGTACGACATGGCTGAAGTGCGCGGGCTGTCTGGCAACACCATCGGCCTGCACCGGGCGCGGGCGGAATACTTCACATTGGTGGGGGATTTCGACCAGGCGATCCAGCAGCTGGACTACGCCAAGCGCCGCTCGGGCAGCAACTTCCCGCTGGCTTCGCAGATCGACCAGCGCCAGCGCGAGATCATGGAACAACGGCGCATGGTGCAGGAAATGATGGGGCGCTGAGATTCTGGGGGGCGCTTTGCACCCCTTTCGCGACACAAGGCCGCTCCTACAGGGTTACGCGATCCCCTGTAGGAGCGGCCTTGTGTCGCGAAAGGGCTGCAAAGCAGCCCCAACGATCTCAAGCATTACCGGAAAGCTTCAGCCGCGCCGCCTGAGTAAAGTCCAACATGCGGTTCAACGGCTTGATCGCCCTGGGCACCAGCGCCGGGTCGACGAAAATCTCATCCCCGCCGTTACGCAGGCAATGCAGCACCCGCTCCAGGGTGTTCATCGCCATCCAAGGGCAGTGCGCACAGCTGCGGCATGCCGCGCCGTTACCCGCCGTCGGCGCCTCGACGAACACCTTGTCCGGGCACAGCTGCTGCATCTTGTAGAAGATGCCGCGGTCGGTGGCGACGATGAAGGTCTTGTTCGGCAGGGTCTGCGCAGCCTTGATCAGCTGGCTGGTGGAGCCCACCGCGTCGGCCAGCTCGATCACCGCCTCGGGCGACTCCGGGTGCACCAGGATCGCCGCATCGGGGTACAGCGCCTTCATGTCGGCCAGCTGGCGCGACTTGAACTCTTCGTGGACGATGCAGGCACCGTCCCACAGCAGCATGTCGGCGCCGGTCTGCTTCTGGATGTAGCGGCCCAGGTGCTGGTCCGGGCCCCAGATGATGGTTTCGCCGTTGTCCATCAGGCTTTCGACGATTTCCAGCGCGCAGCTCGAGGTCACCACCCAGTCGGCCCGCGCCTTCACGGCGGCGGAGGTGTTGGCATAGACCACCACGGTGCGCTCGGGATGCTGGTCGCAGAAGGCCGAGAACTCTTCCACCGGGCAACCCAGGTCGAGCGAGCAAGTGGCCTCCAGGGTCGGCATCAGCACGCGTTTTTCCGGAGTGAGGATCTTGGCGGTTTCGCCCATGAAGCGCACGCCGGCGACGATCACCGTCTCGGCCGGGTGGTTCTTGCCGAAACGGGCCATTTCCAGCGAGTCGGAAACGCAGCCGCCGGTTTCCTCGGCCAGCGCCTGGATCACCGGGTCGCAGTAGTAATGGGCTACCAGCACGGCATTCTGCGCCTTCAGCTCGGCAGCGATGGCCGCACGGTATTCGGCCTCCTGTTCGGCGGTCAGCGGGTTGGGCTGCTTGGCGTCAAGGTGAGCCTGTACCAACAGGCGTTCGGAAATCTGGGTCATGATCGCTGGACCTGCGGGCGCGCATGCGCGTCGAATCGAGTGTATCACCCGGCCCTGGCAGATCGGCTAAGGGTGCCGGACGGCAGGCATGCCGCCTCGGCCCTCTGCGGGCGCGGATTATTATCGGACGCCGAAGGCTACAGACAATCTGGGGAATTCTAAAGCGGTTTTTGTGATGCCTGAACCGGCCCCTTCGCGGCTAAAGCCGCCCCCACAGCAATCGCACCTGGCTGGAAGGCCAGGGTGACCCTGTAGGAGCGGCTTTAGCCGCGAAGGGGCCGGCGCATGATCAGCGCGAAGCCATCGCGAAGTGCATCGCCATCATCATGGCGAACTGCTCGACCGGCATCTTCTTGCCGTTGAAGTCGACCATGCCATCGGCATAGTGCAGGCTCGACACCACGTCGTTGCCTTGCACGGTGGCCATGCCACTCTGCACCGCCATCATGCCGACCATCTCACCGGCCTGGCTGGCCTGCGCGGCGATCGCCTGGGCATCGGTCTCGCCATCGAGGAAGGCCTTGAAAGCCGCCAGGTCGCCGATCATCGGCTTGGACAGCGACAGCTTGCCCTTCACCTCGCTGACCAGCTGCTTGCCCAACTGGTCCGGCGGCAGGTCGAAGGACGCCGGGCTGGCGAAGTCCATGGACAGGTCGAAGCGGCTTTCGCCATTGGCAGTCTTGAAGGAGACGTTCTCCAGGGCCACCTTCGGCTTGGACGCCAGCAGCTGCTTCAGGTCGCCCTGGAATTTGGCCTGCTCCGCCTCGTCCATCTGGATCCGTGGAAACGCTTCGCCAGCCGCCTGGGCTGCCTCGAACTCGGGCAGGTGGGCCTGGTACCACTTCGACAGCGACTCGAGCGCCGCCGCATTGAGCGACTTGGCGCTCACGCCCATCTGCAGGTTGCCGACAGGGCGGCCGTCCCAGGTGATGTCGGCAACCCGGTAGTCCACCCGGCCACCCACGGTGCCTGGGCCATCCAGGGTCTGCAGGAAGTTCTGCTCGATGCCCTTGGCCGTGATCACCTGCTGCTTCGGCCCCAGGGTCGCCTTGGCTTCGCCCAGCAGCAGGTCGACGTTGCCGACATAGATGGACGGATGCTCGGTGGCCGCAAGGTTGCCGCCAAGCTTCAAGTCCTTGAGCTCGAAGGTCGCCGGTGGATGCTGGTCACTGACCAGGGTCATCAGGAAGTGCTCGGCGGCGCCGTGGAACTTCGAGTCCTTGCCGTCCTGGTCACCGCTGACTTCCAGGTGCATGCCCGAGAAATCGACGGCGGTGCCGTTGGCCTGGGTGACCTTGAGCGGCGCCAGGGTGATGTTGCTGTCGACGTTGCCAGCGTAGCCCAGGCTGGTGTGCACGCTCAGCGGAGCCTGATCACCCGCCGCGGCGAACCAGGGCGCGGTCAGCTCGTCCTTGCGCAAGGTCGTGTTGCTGGCGGCCAGCACCGGCATCAGCTTCAACGCCTTGACCCGCGACCAGGGGAACGGGCCGTGTTCGATCTGGTCGTCCATGGCCACGTCGAAGTTGAGCACCTTGCCTTCGCCCAGGTTGATGTCCTTGGCCTTGAGGCGGTACTGCGCGGTGCTGGTGAAGAAGCGCTGGTCCAGCGAGACCAGTTCCACGGTCATGCTGCCGCCGGTGCCAGCCACGGCTTTCTCGAGTTCGGCGTTGCCACGTTCGACGGAGCGCTCCAGCCCCGCAGGCAATTGCTTGCCGGTGTACCAGGCGCCTGCGGTGGTTGCGACGGCGATGGCGACGGCCAGGCCGGAAAGGATGCCTACTGATTTCTTCATGAATTAAACCGATTGATGTCCATATGGGAAGTGCCTGCAGCCAGACAGCAGCGAGGCGGCAAAAGGATATCACCCTGGCAACGGCTGTTGAGGATCAGCGGCGGGAAATCTGCCTTTTAGGAATCAACCGACAACGGCGAAAGAAATTTCCTACTCGTTCAATTTTACGGACATCACCATCGCTCAATAACGCAAAAAATCGCGCAAAAGTGAACATAAAGGCCATTGAATCCGATAAATATTTCATTTCGGCAACATCTTGTCATGTTTAACTTGACGCCTTCCTACCAATCGTTTTTTATTTTCACCACCTTGCCCAGCGCCCGATCCACAAAGAAGAATAGTCGCGCCGTCATGATGCCCCAACGCCCCTGCCCGCACGCTCCACCTTCCTAGTCAGTCCCGGCCCTGCCAGCTCGACAACGGCGCCTCGCCGCGCTTTCCGCTGCTCCAAACAATAAAGGTGACAACATGGAGCCCACCCGCTCGCCCATGCCGCATGCGCAGTACCCCCTGTCCGCCGCCCACGCCCAGCAGCAGGAGCCCTGCCAGCATGCAGACTGAGCACAGCACTGCCGGCAACGGCCAACTCCGCAAGACCCTGCGCCTCTGGCACGTGATCATCATCGGCCTGGCCTACCTGACGCCGATGACCGTGTTCGACACCTTCGGCATCGTTTCCGGCCTTACCGCCGGGCACGTGCCCAGCGCCTACATCCTGGCGCTGGCCGGGATCCTGTTCACCGCGGTGAGCTATGGCACCCTGGTACGCCGCTTCCCGCAGTCGGGTTCGGCTTACACCTACACGCAGCGGGCAATCAACCCGCATGTGGGCTTTCTGGTCGGCTGGTCGTCGCTGCTCGACTACCTGCTGCTGCCAATGGTCAACGCCCTGCTGGCCAAGCTGTACCTCTCGGCGATGTTCCCCGAGGTGCCGGGCTGGGTGTGGGTGACCGCCTTCGTCACCCTGATCAGCCTGATCAACATGCGCAGCGTCAACCTGGTTGCCCACTTCAACCTGCTGTTCGTGGCCGTGCAGGTGGCGATCATCGCCGTGTTCATCTACCTGTGCGTGCGCGGCCTGGGCCAGGGAGAAGGCCTGGGCACGGCCTGGAGCCTGGTGCCGTTCGCCGACAGCCAGACCCAGTTCAGCGCCCTGGCGGCGGGTGCGACCATCCTGTGCTTCTCGTTCCTGGGCTTCGACGCGGTGACCTGCCTGTCGGAAGAAACCCGTGACCCGGGCAAGACCATTCCGAAGGCAATCTTCCTCACCGCGCTGATCGGCGGCCTGGTGTTCATCAGCGTGTCGTACTTCATCCAGGCCTACTTCCCGACCATGGCGCGCTTCCACGACCAGGAAGCGGCCCTGCCGGAAATCGCCCTGTACGTCGGCGGCAAGCTGTTCCAGTCGATCTTCATCGCCTGCACCGTGATCAACACCATCGCCTCAGGCCTGGCCTCGCAGACCAGCGTCTCGCGCCTGCTGTACGTGATGGGCCGCGACAACGTCATCCCGGCCGGCATCTTTGCCCGCCTGCATTCGCGCTACAAGACACCGGTGCTGAACATCGCCGTGGTCGGCCTGATCTCGCTGTCGGCGATCTTCTTCGACCTGGTCACCGCCACCTCGATCATCAACTTCGGCGCGCTGGTGGCGTTCAGCTTCGTCAACCTGTCGGTGATCAACCACTGCTACCTGCGCGAAGGCAACCGTCGGGGCCTGGCCAACCGGCTGAAGTACCTGGTGCTGCCGACCATCGGCTTCTGCATCATCGTCTCGCTGTGGCTCGACCTCAACGCCAACTCGCTGATATTCGGCGGCGTCTGGGCCGCGGTCGGGGTGCTGTACCTGGCCTGGCTGACCAAGGCCTTCACCGCCGCGCCACCGAACTACATCGCCGAATGACCTTTGCTGCCGACAACGCCCGCGCCTGAACGCGGGCGTTGTTGTTGAACGATAAGGAACGCCCCATGCTGCTGCGTCGCCTCTCCATCCAGTGGAAGATCACCCTGCTCGCCGGCCTGTGCCTGCTGGCCGTCGTCATCCTGCTGGTCGCCACCTCGCTGACCCAGTCCCGACGCAGCGCGGCATTGGTCAACCAGGCCAACACCGAAATGCTCGAACACAGCGCGCGCCTGCGCCTGCAGGCCCACGCCGAAACCCAGGCGCTGCGCATCCAGCGCTACTTCATGGACGCCTACCAGTACGGCAACGGCTTCGCCCGCCTGGTGCAGGTGCTCAAGGCCAAGGGCGGCGCCGACCTGCGCGCCGAGCTGACCCGCCAGGCCCAGCAGAGCCTGGCCGGCAACCCGGACATCATCGGCCTGTATCTGGTGTTCCAGCCCGATGCGCTGGACCACCAGGACAGCCAGTTCGTCGGCCAGGCCGCCAACGGCAGCAACGAAAGCGGGCGCTTCTCGCTGTACTGGTCGCAACCCAGCCCCGGCGCGCTGGAGCGCGAAGCGATGCCCGAGTCGATGCTCGGCGACAACAGCCCCGGCACCAATGGCCTGGCCAAAAACCGCTGGCTGACCTGCCCCCAGGAAACCGCCAGGGCCTGCGTGCTCGAACCCTACCTGGACGATGTCAACGGCCGCCAGGTGCTGATGACCAGCATCGCCCTGCCGCTGCTGGAGCACGGCAAGGTGGTCGGCGTGGTCGGCCTGGACATTGGCCTGGACAACCTCCAGCAACTGAGCCTGGACAGCCGCCAGGAGCTGTTCGACGGCCAGGGCCAGGTCAGCATCGTCAGCGCCGCCGGCCTGCTGGCCGGGCATAGCCGTGATGCCGGCAAGCTGGGCCAGCACCTGGACCAGCGGGTGGAGCAAGGCCTGCTGCGGGTGGCCCGGCCGTTCGCGCCGATCCCCGACGCCAGCCCCTGGCAGGTGCAGCTGGAATTGCCCGAAGCGGTCTTGCAAGCCCCCGCCGTGGCGCTCAACCAGCGCCTGGACAGCCACAACCAGAACGCCAACCTGACCAGCCTGCTGATCGGCCTGGGCGCGGCGGTCATCGGCCTGCTGCTGGTGTGGCTGACCGCCCGCGGCGTGACCCGGCCGATCCTCGCCGTGGCCGCACGCCTGGAAGACATCGCCAGCGGCGAAGGCGACCTGACCCGCCGCCTGGACTACGCCCGCCAGGACGAACTGGGCCAGCTGACCGGCTGGTTCAACCGCTTCCTCGACAAGCTGCAGCCGGTGATCGCCCAGGTCAAAGGCTCGCTGCTCGAAGCCCGCGGCACCGCCGACCAGTCCGCCGCCATCGCCAGCCAGACCAGCAATGGCATGCAACAGCAACAACGCGAGATCGAACAGGTGGCCACCGCCGCCAACGAGATGAGCGCCACCGCCCAGGATGTCGCCCGCAACGCGGCCCAGGCCGCCCATGCCGCACGCGGCGCCGACCAGGCCAGCCGCGAGGGCCTGCAACTGATCGCCAGCACGCGCCAGGCCATCGACCAGCTGGCCGGCGGCATGGACACGGCGATGGGCGAAGCCCGCGCACTGGAGCAGCGCAGCGAGCAGATCGGCTCGGTACTGGAGGTGATCCGCGCCATCGCCGAGCAGACCAACCTGCTGGCACTCAACGCCGCCATCGAAGCCGCCCGTGCCGGCGAGGCCGGGCGCGGCTTTGCCGTGGTCGCCGACGAAGTACGCAGCCTGGCCCAGCGCACCCAGGTGTCGGTGGAGGAGATTCGCCAGGTGATCGAAGGCCTGCAACAAGGCACCCAGGATGTGGTCGGCTCGATGCACGCGGGCCAGCGCCAGGCCCAGGCCAGCGCCGAGCGCATGGAACAGGCGCTGCCGGCGCTGCAACGCATCGGCGAGGCGGTGGCGGTGATCAGCGACATGAACCTGCAGATCGCCTCGGCGGCCGAGGAGCAGAGCGCGGTGGCCGAGGAAGTGAACCGCAACGTGGCAGGGATTCGCGATGTGACCGAGTCGCTGTCCGGGCAGGCCGATGAATCGGCACGCATCAGCCAGGCCTTGAACCGCCTGGCCAACCAGCAGCAGGCGTTGATGGAACAGTTTCGCGTCTAGCCTGCAAGGGCCTCTTCGCGGGCAAGCCCGCTCCCACAGGTACAGCGCAACCCTCAAGGCTTGTGATATCCCTGTGGGAGCGGGTTTACCCGCGAAGAGGCCAGAGCAGATAACACAGCAACAAGGCTATTTACCGAGCACACCCCATGCAAACCGCCCCCCGATCTTCCTTCTTCGACATCACCAGCGAACAGGGCCTGCTACGCACCTCGATCGCCGTCACCCTGTTCATCGCCACCATCGGCATCGGCTTCGGCCTGGCGTCCGGCTCGTTCTCGATCGTCTTCGACGGCGTCTACTCGCTGGTCGACGCCAGCATGAGCGGCCTGTCGCTGGTGGTGGTCAAGCTGATCACCTCGCATGCCACCAGCCTGCAATTGTCGCGCAAGCTGCGCGAACGCTTCACCATGGGCTTCTGGCACCTGGAGCCGATGGTCCTGGCGCTGAACGGCATCCTGCTCAGCGGCGTGGCCATCTACGCGCTGATCAACGCCGTCAGCAGCGTGCTGCAAGGCGGCCGCCACCTGGAGTTCGGCATCGCCATGGTCTATGCCGTGCTGACGGTGATCGCCTGCGCCACCATCGCCGTGGTCGAGGCACGCGCCAACCGCAAGCTGAACTCCGACTTCGTGCGCATGGACGTCAAGGGCTGGGTGATGTCGGCCAGCATCACTGCGGCCCTGTTGATCGCCTTCTGCTTCGGTTACGCCGTGCAGGGCACCCAGTGGGAATGGGTGTCGCCGTACATCGACCCGGCGGTGCTGGCGCTGGTGTGCCTGGTAATCATCCCGCTGCCGCTGTCGGTGGTGCGCCAGGCGCTGTCGGAAATCTTCCTGGTGACGCCGGGCGACCTCAAGCTGCACGTCGACACCGTCGCCCAGCAGTTCGTCGCCAAGCACGGCTTGCAGTCCTACAAGGCTTATGTGGCCAAGGTCGGCCGCTCACGCGAGATCGAACTGTACTTCATCGTGCCCAGCGACATGCCGGCGCGCCCGATAGCCGAATGGGATGCGCTGCGCGACGAGATTGGCGAAGCCGTCGGCGGTGAGGGGCCAGACCGCTGGATCACCGTAGTATTCACTGGCGATCCGGCTTGGGCCGAGTAAATGGCAGAATGCGGCCTGGCTGGAAGATCAGCGAAGTCCGAAGTTAAACCCTTGTTTTGAAGGACAGTACCGATCTTTGACCTTTTGCGCCCAGCCTGCGTCGCGCAACCCGTTGCCGACTTGGGCGATATTCTTGGGCGTGACATACAGTGAATGCGAGAACCAGCCGCGCTGTATCGGCGGCAGGCGCTGTAGTGCCCCGCCCGCCCTCAGGATCCGCATAACCACCGTTGCGCAATTTTTGCGCAAGAATTGATAGTGCGCGCCTGGCTTGCTGCGGATGCTTTCCCAGGCCCTATTCATCGCCAGCTCATCAAGGCCCCGAATTTTATAGACGACATGCGGATCGGCCTGCTCAGACTCGATATCCTCCTCAAGAAAGAAATTTCGGCCCTGACGGATTCTATTGAACGCTCCGGCAGCCTTTTCCGGCCACCAACTGACGTAGTTGGTGTTGTGCCGCTCAATGTATTCCCTGTGCATCTGACGCGCTTGCTTACTGTGAAACGCGTCAAATGGCAGATCGAGTGCCATTCTTGAAAGGGGATCCCCAATGTACAGGGCCGCATGCCCCATCTTTTCATCCTCGGGGTACCAGATATAGACAATCGCATTCACATGCACACTACTCATGAAGCCTTCCACCTCAGGCTTGGCAATTCTTCAATCACCGCATTGTTTTGAAGAAGCACAACACTCGATGGCAGAAGTTTATTCCTGCAAGGTCACGAACAAAGGCGTCAGCCCAAAACGAAAAAGCCCGCCACCGTTTCCGGTAGCGGGCTTTGACTTACTGCATATGGTGGGTCGTGTAGGATTCGAACCTACGACCAATTGGTTAAAAGCCAACTGCTCTACCAACTGAGCTAACGACCCGTTGGATGGCGCGTATAATACTGATTTCTAACGAAAAATCAAGGCATCATCAAAAAATCATGAAAAATACCGCGTCGGGTCGTCTACCCCGGCGGCCTTGAAGCCGTCTGCCCGCAGGCGGCAGCTGTCGCATTTGCCACAGGCGCGGCCTTCATCGTCGGCCTGGTAGCAGGAAACGGTCAGGCTGTAGTCGACGCCTTGGGCCATGCCAGCCTGGACGATCTGCGCCTTGCTCATGTTCTGCAGCGGCGCCTGGATACGGAAGCCCTGCCCTTCCACGCCAGCCTTGGTGGCCAGGTTGGCCATGCGTTCGAAGGCCTCGACGAACTCGGGGCGGCAGTCCGGGTAGCCGGAGTAGTCCACGGCATTGACGCCGATGAAGATGTCACGCGCTTCCAGCACCTCCGCCCACCCCAGGGCCAGCGACAGGAACACCGTGTTGCGCGCCGGCACGTAGGTGACCGGGATGCCCTCGCCCGGGGTTTCCGGCACGTCGATGCTGCTGTCGGTCAGGGCCGAACCGCCAATGCCATCGAGGTTCAGGCCGATCACCTTGTGCTCGACCACGCCCAGGTCGCGGGCGACGCGGGCAGCAGCGTTGAGCTCGGCGCGATGGCGCTGGCCGTAGTCGAAGCTCATGGTGTAGCAGCTGTAGCCCTGGGCCTTGGCCATGGCCACCACGGTGGCCGAGTCGAGGCCGCCGGACAGCAGGATTACCGCGCGTTTGTCAGTCATGTCGTTCACTCTCTCAATCAACGTCCGGGTTCGTCGTTCCACAGCAGCTTGTGCAGCTGCAGCTGGAAACGCACGGGCAGGTTGTCGGCAACGATCCAGTCGGCCAGGTCACTCGCGCTCACCTGGTGGTGGCTTGGCGAAAACAGCACTTCGCCGGCGCGTTCGGCCAGGTTGTACTGGATCAGCTTGGACACCGCCCAGTCATAGTCCTCGCGGGAACAAATGACGAACTTGACCTGGTCGTTGCGGGTCAGCTGCTCGATGTTCTCGTAGCGGTTGCGGTGCGACTCTTCCGAGCCCGGGGTCTTGAGGTCGACCACGCGGCTGACGCGCACATCGGTGCCAGAGATATCCAGGGCGCCGCTGGTTTCCAGCGACACTTCGTAACCGGCATCGCACAGACGCTGCAGCAGCGGCAAGGCGTTGGGCTGGGCCAGCGGCTCGCCACCGGTGACGCAGACATAGCGCGGCTTGAAGCCGGCCACCTGCTCGAGGATCGAATCGAGGGTGCGAATGGTGCCGCCGGTGAAGGCGTAGGCACTGTCGCAGTACTGACAGCGCAGGGGGCAACCGGTGAGGCGCACGAATACCGTGGGCAGCCCAGCCGTTCGTGTTTCACCCTGCAAAGAGTAAAAGACTTCGGTGATGCGTAGTGTGTCTTGCATGCTCGCCACGGGCGTGACAGCTGAACAGGCTGTCCGCCTCCGTCAGGCACTGTCGCGGACTCGACATGGCGTTATCCGCTACAGCGTATTTATAAAAGGGCGGTAATTCTAACGAAAAAACCCGCGACAGGCGCGGGTTTCTTCAAAAGGTGCGGCTTAGAGCTTTTGCAGGTCGCGTTGCGCCAGTTGCGCGGCAGAGGTGCCGGGGTACTGGGTGATGACCTGCTGCAGGATGCCCTTGACCTTGTCGGTATGGCCCATGCGGCGCTCGACGTCGGCCAGCTTGTACAGCGAATCAGGCACCTTGCTGTGCTTGGGGTACTTCTGGCTGACCTGGGCGAAGGCCTGGCTGGCCGCTGGCAGGTCACCCTTGGCCAGGTTCACCTCACCCAACCAGTACTGGGCGTTGCCGGCGTACTGGCTGTTCGGGTACTTGCGCAGGAAGGCGTTGAACGCCTGGCTGGCCTTGTCGAAGTCCTTCTGCTTGATCAGGTCGAAAGCCGCATCGTAATAGAGCTTTTCTTTCGCCGGATCACCGGGCTCGCTGTTGGCGGCCGGTTGTTGTGCAGCAGCGCCAGCGGCGCCTGCTGCAGCACCGGCGGCGGCATCGGGTGCACCACCGGTGGAGGAATTGTCGGGGGTCGCAGCGGGTGCGCCACCACTGTTGATGCGACGATCAAGGTCCTGGTATCGCTCCAGGTTTTCCTGCTTCATGCGCGACACATCGTTTTGCAACTCTTCGATGATGCCTTGCTGGCGGGAAAGTTGATCCTGCATCTGTTGCAGCTGCATGAACAGCTGGCCCTGCGCCGAGGCAGGGGCCGCAGCCCCTGCGCCGGCGTAGGCGCCGCTCGTGCCATAACCGGAAGGTGGGTAAGCACCCCCGTTGTCATCAACTACAGGAACCGCAGCCCACGCCGAAAGCGGCAGGCTGAGTGCGAGGACGGTTACAGCACGACGGCACATACGCATAAGAACTTACTTACGCAGTTCTACGCGACGGTTCTGAGCCCAGGACTGCTCGTCGTTGCCGGTGGCAACTGGACGCTCTTCGCCGTAGGAAACCAGTTCCAGCTGAGCAGGGGAAACGCCCTGCAGAACCAGGTAGCGCTGAACGGCTTTCGCACGACGCTCACCCAGAGCCATGTTGTACTCGCGGGTGCCGCGCTCGTCGGTGTTACCTTCCAGAACAACACGGTTGCCGTTGGCTTTCAGGTCCTTGGCGTGAACGTCCAGAGCGCGCATGGCTTCTGGCTTCAGGTCCGAGCTGTCGTATTCGAAGTAGAAGGTGGTGATTGCGCGCAGGGCGGCTTCTTCGCTCAGGGAGCCGTCGACAGCGCCAGTGTTGGCACCGTAGCCAGCGTTCGGATCAACAGCGCCTTCACCAGCGTTGTCACCGCCTTTCGAGGAGCAACCTACAGCTACGGCCATGGCCAGAGCCAGCGCAGCAAATTTACCAAACTTCAGCATTTCCATCGTGAAACTCCTAATGAAACCCCAGTGTGTTAAGCAAAACGTATTACGCCGCAATCAGTTCAGGTAAGGGGACCAGGACGGTTCTCTGACTTCGCCTTGAGCGGTAGGAAGTGGGAGCCTCACACGGCCGTTAAGCGACACGAGCATCAAGACTCCCCGGCCCTGCTGGCGGGTGGCGTAGATTAGCATGGTGCCGTTGGGCGCAACAGTGGGCGACTCATCAAGACTTGTTTCCGTGAGAATCTTTACACTTCCACGTTGCAAGTCTTGTGCAGCCACTTTGAAGTTGGTGAAGCCCTGCTGGCGATGGATCATCACCAGGGTCTTTTCATCCGCCGACAGTTTCGGGTTGGCGTTGTAGTTGCCCACGAAGGTCACTCGCTCGGCACCACCACCACTGACCGACTGTTTGTAGATCTGCGGCTTGCCGCCACGGTCGGAGGTGAAGTACAGGGTGTTGCCATCCTTGCCCCAGAACGGCTCGGTATTGATACCCGGGCCGGCAGTGACGCGGCTGATCTGGCGCGAGGCCACGTTCATCACGTAGATGTCCGGGTTGCCGTCCTTGGACAGCACGAACGCCAGGCGCGAACCGTCAGGCGACCAGGCAGGCGCACCGTTCAGGCCTTCGAAGTTGGTCACCTGCTCGCGGCGGCCGGTATCGATGTGCTGGACGAAGATGCGAGGGCGCTTCTGCTCGAACGAGACATAGGCGATACGCTTGCCATCCGGCGCGAAGCGCGGCGACAGGATCGGCTCGCGCGACTGCAGCAGGGTCACCGCACGCGCACCGTCGTAGTCCGAACGCTGCAAGGTGTAGCGGGTGTTGTTGGTCGAGAAGCGCTCGGCGGTCACGTACAGCATGCGGGTCGAGAACGCCCCCTTGATGCCGGTGAGCTTCTCGAACGACTGGTCGGCGATGTAGTGCGACATGTCGCGCAGCTGGTCAGCGGTGCCCGCGACGCTGCCGGTCAGCACTTGCTGCTCGGTGGCGACGTTGAACAGCGCGTACTGCACCTGCAGGCGACCGCCCGACGGCACGATGCTGCCGACCATCACGTACTGGGCGCCCAGGGCTTTCCAGTCGCGCATGATGACTTCGCTGGCCTGGGTCGGCTGGCTGATCATGTTCTGCCGCGGGATCGGCGAGTAATAGCCGGAGTTGCGCAGGTCGTTGCCAATGATGTCGGCCATGTCTTCCGGCAGCACGCTGCCACCCTGCAGACCGAACGGCACTACCGCGATGGGCGTGGCCCGATCGCTGCCGCTGGTGACCAGGATGTTCTTTTCCTCTGCCATGGCCATGCCAGCCACGCAGCAGAGCATGACCAGCATTCCTCGAAGGAGTTTAATCACAACGCTAGATCCTCAGGTGTAAATGTCATCTTGAACGAACGATAACGGTTGAAATCGCTCGGCTTCATACCCTGCATCTCGGTCAACCGACCGATGTTCTTCACTGCGGCCACCGCCGAACTGTCGAACGGACCGTCGCCACTGGATTTGACCACGCTGACGCCGGTCACGGTGCCGTCCGGCAGCATGTTGACCTGCAGGGTCACCGTCATGCCCTTACGCGCGGAAGGCGGACGTGCCCAACCCTCGGCCGCGCGCATGCGGATCAGGTCGTCGAAGTCGCCGGCCACCTGGTCACCCTGCTCGTCGGCCAGGGCCTGCTGCCGCTCGGTGGTGTCGGACAACAGCTCGGCCAGGGCCTGGGCTTTCTTGTCTTCCGCCGACTTGCGGGCCGCTTCCTGTGCCTTTTTCTTCTGAGCATCTGCAGCGGCCTTTTTCTTGGCCTCTTCAGCTGCCTTCTTCTTCGCGTCCTCGGCCGCCGCTTTCTTCTTGGCGTCCTCGGCTGCTTTCTTCTTCGCCTCTTCAGCGGCCTTTTTCTTGGCCTCTTCAGCGGCTTGTTTCTTGGCGTCTTCCTCGGCCTGCTTCTTCGCCTCGTCCTCGGCCTTCTTCTTGGCGATGTCGGCCTGCTGCTTCTCGGCGGCCTTCTTCGCCTCCTCGGCCTTCTTGGACTCGGCGGCTTTCTTGGCTTCGGCGGCCTTGGCTGCTTCCTCGGCCTTTTTCGCCTCGGCTGCTTCGCGTGCCTCCTCGGCCTTTTGAGCGGCGTCGGCTTTCTTTTGTTCCGCGGCCTTGATGGCCTCCTGTTCGACCTTCTTCTGCTCCAGCTGCTCGACTTCGGTCTGGCGCGAGGCGGTTTTCTTCGCTTCCCCGGCAATCTTCTGATTGGTCTGGGTGGTCGCCTGGCTCTTGGACTTGAGTTGATACAGCGTAGCCTGAACGATCGGCTTGGAAGGCGGTAATTCAGGTGTCATGGCAAAGCTGACGAACAGCAATGCGAACACCAGCACATGCAGGCCGATGGCCCAGACACTGGGCCAGAAGTAGCTTTCCGAGGCGGATGGCTCTCGCTGTTGCATCAGGGCGCCTCGGTAATCAGGCCAACGTTACCGACACCGGCCTTCTGCAACCCGCCCATGGCGCCCATGACGGCGCCGTAGTCGACAGCCTTGTCGCCACGAATGAAGACCTGGGTCTGCTTGCCCTGGTCGCGACCGGCGGCAATGACCTTGGTCACTGCGCTGGTCATGTCCGGCAAGGTCATGGCCTTGTCCATCTGCTTGTCGGTGTCGACTTCGCTGCCGAGGTTCCAGTAGTAGGTCTTGTCGGCCTTGATGGAGATGGTGAGGATCTGGACGTTGTTGTCCTGCGGCAAGGCTTCGCTGGAAACCTTGGGCAGGTCGACCTTCACGCCCTGGTTGAGCATGGGCGCCGTCACCATGAAGATGACCAGCAGCACCAGCATCACGTCGATGTAGGGCACCACGTTCATCTCGGCGACGGGCTTGCGTTTGTGGCGAACTCGGGCCATGGGCTTCTACCTGATTACTCTTCGCTGGTGTGCACTTTGCGGTGCAGGATCGCCTGGAACTCGTCGGCGAAGGTGTAGTAACGGCCGATCAGCACTTCGCTGCGGGCAGCGAAGCGGTTGTAGGCGATTACCGCTGGGATGGCCGCGAACAGGCCGATGGCGGTGGCGACCAGCGCCTCGGCAATGCCCGGAGCGACCGTGGCGAGGGTGGCCTGCTGGGCGCTGGCCAGGCCGCGGAACGAGTTCATGATGCCCCACACGGTACCGAACAGGCCGATGTACGGGCTGGTGGAACCGACGGTGGCGAGGAACGGCAGGCTCTGCTCGAGCTTTTCTTCCTCACGCGAGATGGCCACGCGCATGGCACGGCCCACGCCTTCCATGACCGCGTCCGGGTCGACGCCCGGCTGCTGGCGCAGGCGCGAGAATTCCTTGAAGCCGGCACGGAAGACCTGCTCGACGCCCGAATCCGGGTCCGGGTTGCTGCCTGCCTGACGGTACAGCTTGGACAGGTCGATGCCCGACCAGAAACGCTCCTCGAAGGCATCCAGCGCACGACGACCGGCGCGCAGCATGGTGCTGCGCTGGAAGATCATGATCCATGAGGTGACCGAGGCGGCCACCAGGGTCAGCATTACCAGCTGTACCACCACGCTGGCATTGCTGACCAGACTCCACATGGAGGTATGGTCGACGACGTTAGCTTCCACGCTTATTCTCCTGCATTCGATTGAGTACCCGAGCCGTCTGCCGCAAAGGCGTCGCGCAGCTGGGGAGGTATGGCTCGGGGTTTGAAAGTGTCGGCGCGCACGGCAGCCACCAGGAACTGCCCTTCGCAGAGCAGCGTTTCATCCTTTTCCCGCCAGACCTGCTGCACGAAGCGCAGGCTGGCGCGATTGAGTTCAAGTACTTGCGCGGTGACCCGCAGCTCGTCGTCCAGGCGCGCCGGCGCGTGATAGCGGGCTTCGCTGGAATGGACCACGAACAACAGGTTGTCTTCGGCCAGTTGCGACTGGGAAAAACCCAGGTGCCGCAGGCGTTCGGTGCGCGCGCGCTCCATGAATTTCAGGTAATTGACGTAATACACCACGCCACCGGCATCGGTATCCTCGTAATAGACGCGACAGCGGTGAGCGAACGGTTCCAGGCCATTTTGCGCGCGCATACTCTAGTGCTTACTCCTCAGCTTGCCAATCCGCTGCGGCAACTGTTTTTTCTTCATTAATGTCGTATTGCCAGCGCACCATCGGCATGCCAGCGGTAGGACCACGAAAAGCCGGTTTCGATCTGTCATTCATCGCCTGACCCGGAAAATTCTCCGGCAGCGCCCAGACTGCCCGGCACATCCAGGCCAAAGTGCAGGTAGGCATGGCGGGTCACCACCCGCCCGCGAGGGGTGCGCATGATATAGCCCTGCTGGATCAGGTAGGGTTCCAGCACATCCTCGATGGTATGGCGCTCCTCGCTGATTGCCGCGGCCAGGTTGTCGACACCGACCGGGCCACCGTCGAACTTTTCGATCATGGTCAGCAGCAGGCGGCGGTCGGAATGGTCGAAGCCGCGCTCGTCGACGTCCAGCAGGTTCAGCGCCATGTCGGCCACGGACTTGGTGATCTGGCCCTTGCCGCGCACTTCGGCATAGTCGCGCACGCGGCGCAGCAGGCGGTTGGCAATGCGCGGCGTGCCACGGGCGCGTCGGGCGATCTCGTAGGCGCCCTGGTCCTCGATGGCCAGGCCAAGGATACCGGCCGAGCGGCTGACGATGGTCGAAAGGTCCTTGTCGCTGTAGAACTCCAGGCGCTGGACGATACCGAAGCGGTCGCGCAGCGGGTTGGTCAGCATGCCGGCGCGGGTGGTGGCCCCCACCAGGGTGAAGGGCGGCAGGTCGAGCTTGATCGAACGGGCCGCCGGGCCTTCGCCGATCATGATGTCGAGCTGGAAGTCCTCCATCGCCGGGTACAGCACTTCTTCGACCACCGGCGACAGGCGGTGGATTTCGTCGATGAACAGCACGTCATGCGGTTCGAGGTTGGTCAGCATGGCAGCCAGGTCGCCGGGGCGCTCGAGGATCGGCCCCGAAGTGCTCTTGACCGACACGCCCATTTCCTGGGCGATGATATTGGCCAGGGTGGTCTTGCCCAGGCCTGGCGGGCCGAAGATCAGGGTATGGTCGAGCGACTCGCCGCGCCCACGGGCGGCCTGGATGAACAGCGCCATCTGCTCGCGCACCACCGGCTGGCCGATGTACTCGTCCAGGCGCAGCGGGCGAATGGCGCGGTCCTGGACTTCTTCACGGTCGCGGCCACTGGCGGCGATCAGGCGGTCGGCTTCGATCACTTGGTAATCATCCCTTTAAGGCTGCGACGGATCAGCTCCTCGCTGCTCAGGCCGGCCTTGTCCTTGATCGCGGCGATCGCCTTGCTCGCTTCCTGCGGCTTGTAGCCCAGGGAGACCAGGGCGCTGACCGCGTCGGCCTCGGCCGTAGACTCGCTGGCCACCGGCAGCGGGCCGTCGGACACCAGGGTGAACATCGCCGGGGAGGTCTCCCAGGCCTTGAAGCGGTCCTTGAGCTCGACCAGCAGGCGCTCGGCGGTCTTCTTGCCGACGCCGGGCACGCGCACCAGCACGGCGGTGTCCTGAGCCTGCACGCAGCGCACCAGTTCGTCCACTTCCAGGCCCGACATCAGCGCCAGCGCCAGCTTCGGCCCCACGCCATTGAGGCGGATCAGCTCGCGGAACAGTTCGCGCTCGCGCTTTTCGGCAAAGCCGTAGAGCAGATGGGCGTCTTCACGCACCACCTGATGGGTGTGCACGGTCACCGGCTCGCCCACCTTGGGCAGGCGGTACAGGGTGGTCATCGGCACTTCCAGCTCGTAGCCCACGCCGTTGACATCGATAATCAGGTGCGGCGGCTGTTTTTCCGCCAGGGTGCCGCGCAAACGTCCAATCACGTCTAGTTCCTTCCTCTCGGGGAGCCGGTCGAAGACCGCTCAACCCTATCAGCAAATGCGCCCGGTGAATGGCTCCCCCGGACAAAATGTGTATCAGCGCATGAAGCGCTCAAAGACGCAAGCGCCCGCCGCGTCGCCGTGCCGTGGCCAGGCCGTGGGGCACCAGGCTGGAGCGGGTGTGGGCATGGCACAGGGCGATGGCCAGGGCGTCGGAGGCGTCGATCTGCGGCTTCTGGGTCAGCTTGAGCAGATGCATGACCATCAGCATCACCTGCTCTTTATTCGCCCCGCCGCTGCCGGCGACCGCCTGCTTGACCTGGCTGGCGCTGTACTCGGCGATTTCCAGGCCCGCTTCGGCGGCGGCGACGATGGCCGCGCCGCGGGCCTGGCCGAGCTTGAGCGCGGAGTCTGCGTTACGCGCCATGAACACCCGTTCGATGCCCATGGTCACCGGGCCGTGCTGGGCGATGATCTCGCTGACGCCGCGAAAAACGATCTGCAACCGCTCGGGCAACTCGCCGCTGCCGGTGCGGATGCAGCCCGACGCCACGTACTCGCAACCACGGGCGGTCTGGCGGACCACGCCGTAGCCGGTGATGCGCGAGCCGGGGTCGATACCAAGAATCAGAGTCATAGCGCCCGTCGCAAAGAATTACAGGTGTACAAACTGTGCCGGCCCCTTCACGGGTGAACCCGCCCCCACAGGATCGCAGGAGACCTGTGGGAGCGGGTTTACCCGCGAAAGGGCCGGTACAAGAAAAGGAAAGCCCAAAGGCCTGACAAGATCAGCCAGCAGACCTTAGCCGAGTTTTTCCATGATCTCGTCGGAGATCTGCGCATTGGAATAGACGTTCTGCACGTCATCCAGGTCTTCGAGCATGTCGATCAGCTTGAGGACCTTCTCGGCACCCTCCTGGTCGAGCTCGGCACTGGTGGTCGGCTGCATGACGATTTCCGCGTCGGCGGCCTTGAAACCGGCCTCCTCCAGCGCGTTGCGCACGGCGTAGAAGCTGTTGAACGAGGTGAACACCTCGAACGAGCCATCGTCGTTGGCGACCACGTCGTCGGCATCGGCTTCCATCGCCGCCTCCATCAGCGCGTCCTCTTCGACGCCCGCGGCAAAGCTGATCTGCCCCTTGCGCTCGAACAGGTAGGCCACCGAGCCGTCGGTGCCGAGGTTGCCACCACACTTGGTGAAAGCATGGCGCACGGCGGCAGCGGTACGGTTGCGGTTGTCGGTCATGGCTTCGACCATGATCGCCACGCCACCCGGGCCGTAGCCTTCGTAGCTGAGCTCCTCGACGTTGTCGCTCTCGTTGGTGCCAGCACCCCGGGCCACGGCGCGATCGATGATGTCGCGGCTCATGTTGGCCCCCAGGGCCTTGTCCAGTGCCAGGCGCAGGCGCGGGTTGGAGGCAGCGTCCGGGCCACCCTGCTTGGCGGCCACGGTCAGCTCACGGATCCACTTGGTGAAGATCTTGCCTCTCTTGGCATCCTGGCGCTCTTTGCGGTGCTTGATGTTCGCCCACTTGGAATGACCCGCCATAACGACTCCAGATCCTTGATTCAGAAACAGATTCCGCCCCGAAGGGCGGAATGTGGAAAGACTGCGCCGAAGCGCGTGGGCGCACCCGCCGGGATGCGCCCGGGGCCGCTTACTCGACCTTGGTCTGCTCGCGCAGACGGATGTGCAGCTCACGCAGGGCCTTGGCGTCGACCATGCCAGGGGCCTGGGTCATGACGCACGCGGCGCTCTGGGTTTTCGGGAAGGCGATCACTTCACGGATCGACTGGGCGCCGGTCATCAGCATGACCAGGCGGTCCAGGCCGAAGGCCAGGCCACCGTGCGGCGGCGCGCCGAACTTCAGGGCGTCGAGCAGGAAGCCGAACTTCTCTTCCTGTTCCTCGGCCTCGATGCCCAGCAGGCGGAACACCGCTTGCTGCATCTCTTTGCGGTGGATACGGATCGAACCGCCACCCAGCTCGGTGCCGTTCAGGACCATGTCGTAGGCACGCGACAGCGCGGTGGCCGGGTTGGCCTCGAGCTCTTCCGGGGTGCACTTCGGCGCGGTGAACGGGTGGTGCAGCGCGGTGAAGCTGCCGTCTTCGTTCTCTTCGAACATCGGGAAGTCGACGACCCACATCGGTGCCCACTCGCAGGTCAGCAGCTCGAAGTCGTGGCCCAGGCGGATACGCAGCGCGCCCAGGGCTTCGCTGACCACCTTGAACTTGTCGGCACCGAAGAACACGATGTCGCCATCCACGGCGCCTACGCGGTCGAGGATGTTGTTGAGGTTGGCCTCGGGGATGTTCTTGACGATCGGCGACTGCAGACCCTCGACACCCTTGGCGCGCTCGTTGACCTTGATGTAGGCCAGGCCCTTGGCACCGTAGATGCCGACGAACTTGGTGTACTCGTCGATCTTGCTGCGCGGCATGCTGGCGCCGCCTGGCAGGCGCAGGGCGGTGACGCGGCACTTCGGATCGTTGGCCGGGCCGGCGAAGACCTTGAAGTCGACGTCCTTGAGCTGGTCGGCAACGTCCACCAGTTCCAGCGGGTTACGCAGGTCCGGCTTGTCGGAACCGTAGCGGCGCATGGCCTCTTCGAAGGTCATGTGCGGGAATTCGCCGAATTCCAGGTCCAGCACTTCCTTGAACAGCTTGCGGATCATGCTCTCGGTGAGGCCCATGATCTCGGCTTCGTCGAGGAAGCTGGTCTCGATGTCGATCTGGGTGAATTCCGGCTGGCGGTCGGCACGCAGGTCTTCGTCGCGGAAGCACTTGGCGATCTGGTAGTAGCGGTCGAAACCGGCAACCATCAGCAGCTGCTTGAACAGCTGTGGCGACTGCGGCAGGGCGAAGAAGCTGCCTGCGTGGGTGCGGCTCGGCACCAGGTAGTCACGCGCGCCTTCCGGGGTGGCCCGGGTGAGGATCGGCGTTTCGACGTCGAGGAAGCCGTTTTCGTCGAGGAAGCGACGGATGCTGCTGGTGATGCGCGAACGCAGGCGCAGCTTGTCGGCCATTTCCGGGCGACGCAGGTCGATGAAGCGGTAGCGCAGGCGGGTTTCTTCGCCCACGTCCGAGTACTCGTTCAGCGGGAACGGCGGGGTTTCCGCTTCGTTGAGCACGTTCAGCTGGTAGCCGAGGATCTCGATGGCGCCGGAGGCCATGTTGGCGTTGACTGCGCCATCCGGACGACGGCGCACCTTGCCGGTGATCTGCACGACGTATTCGCTGCGCACGCGGTCGGCGGCGGCGAAGGTTTCGGCGCGATCCGGGTCGAACACGACCTGGGCCATGCCTTCGCGGTCACGGATATCGAGGAAGATCACCCCGCCGTGGTCGCGGCGACGATGGACCCAGCCGCAAAGGGTGACTTCCTGGCCGTCCAGGCTCTCGTTCAGTTGGCCGCAATAATGGCTGCGCATCATGATGGTGGTTTCGCTTCTCGTGATTCGTGTATTCGATGGAGGCCTTGGCCGCCCGAAGGGCTAATACTGCAAGACCCGGCTACTGCAATTCAACTCAGTCGGCCTTGTCGCCGCCTGCCAGATTCTTTTTTGCCCCGGTCTTGAAGTCGGTTTCGTACCAGCCGTTGCCGCTCAGGCGGAAGCCCGGCACCGACAGCAGCTTCTTCAATGCCGGCGCTGCACAGGCCGGGCAGTCGGTCAGCGGCGCGGCGCTGATCTTCTGCAGCACCTCCATCCGGTGATCGCAGGAGGCACATTGATAGTCATAAAGGGGCATGAACGTCTCTCGTCAACCACAACGCTGGCTGCCTGGGCAGCAAAAAGCGGAATTATATATGGTTAATTGACACTGCGCAGCCTCGCCCGGCGATCGGTGCGCTCACGGCGGGTCGAGCAGCCAGACAACGCAGATCACCCGCACCAGCCCGCTGAAGTTGCGCACCCCGCCCTGGCGCAGGTGAACTTCACGGTCGACGTAGGACAACACGGCGCTGACCGAGCAGCGGTTGACCTCGGCTATCCGTTCGAGAATACCCCAATACACCGCCTCCAGGCGCAGGCAGGTGGAAAACCCGTTGAGCCGCACCGAGCGCGACACCGGTCGGATCTGCAACATATCGAAATCCGCCCTGAACGGATCGAACCTCGGCTTGCCCGACCAGCATCCATGGCTTGCCGCCTTCTTACATCCTTGCATCTTGCCCCACAGCCTCACCTTGATTACCAAGGGCTCAATGAGGCGCGCAAACGCGAGTGCAACGCAGCAGCAAAGGCTTCCTGAGCAAACCGCAAAGCCTGACCAGGGCTGGCATGATCAGGCTGTTTCGGCAGCTTCGAGCGGGTTACCGACCGTCCAGCAGGACGCGCAGCATCCAGGCTGTCTTTTCATGGACCTGCATGCGCTGGGTCAACAGGTCGGCAGTCGGTTCGTCACTGACCTTGTCCACCGCCGGGAAGATACTGCGTGCGGTACGCACCACTGCCTCCTGGCCCTGCACCAGCTGGCGGATCATTTCCTCGGCGACAGGAACGCCTTCCTCCTCCTTGATCGAGGAGTGCCGCGCATAGAATGCATAGGACCCTGGCGCCGGAAAGCCCAGTGCACGAATACGCTCGGCGATCGAATCAACCGCCAGCGCCAGTTCGTTGTACTGCTCTTCGAACATCAGGTGCAGGGTGCGAAACGATGGACCGGTGACATTCCAATGAAAGTTGTGGGTTTTCAAATACAGCACGTAGGTATCCGACAACAGCCGGGACAACCCTTCGACGATGGATTTGCGATCTTCTTCACTGATACCGATATCGATTGCCATGAAGCTCCCCTTTCCGTTTGGCTTGATGATCAAGCGGGCCCGAAACACTCTAGCAACACCTGCCCCGGCCGCCCATGATCTGGCGCAATCGACCGATGCCGGCCACCGGTGATTTGAGAAGGCCCTGCCTTTGCGGTTAAATAGGCACCGTGCCACCCGTGCGGACTGTCATTGCCGGGTGCATAGGCTGGCCCAACACGTGTTCGCGCCCTACACCTCATGCGCACCGTGTCGCCAGCTCTTCCTGTGATCGGCCTTATCAACTGTGAGCCAACCCCATGTTCAAGATCGTCCATCTGGTGACGGGCGTCGCGGCTTTGCTGCTATCGCTCATGCCCAGCCTGAAAACCGACGCTTCACCTTTCCTGCAGCAACCCGACGCGGTCTACCTGGCCCTGCTCGGCCTGCTCAACCTGCTGCTGGCCCCGGTCGTGCCCCTGTACTACCGCGGCGCCCGCCAGCAACTGCAGCACCTGGCCTGCGCCCTGCTGGTGGTGGCCGTGGTGCTGCAGACCCTGACCTTGCTCGCCCGCCCCGAAATGGGCAACCTGGCGGCGCTGGTCTGCGCGGCACTGGCCGTGGTCCTGCACCTGGCCGCCGGCTTCGCCCGCAGCGGGCGCAAGGCACGCGCCAGCCAAGGTGCGCCAGTGGAAACCGGCAGGCGTGATACCGGCACCGTGAAGTGGTTCAACACGTCCAAGGGTTTCGGCTTCATTTCCCGCGACTCGGGCGACGATATCTTCGTCCACTTCCGCGCCATCCGCGGCGAAGGCCATCGCATCCTGGTCGAAGGCCAGCGCGTCGAGTTCTCGGTGATGCACCGTGACAAAGGCCTGCAGGCCGAAGACGTGGTGGCGGTTACCCGCCGCTGAAACGCAAGGCCCCGGGGCAATCCCGGGGCCTTTTGCTTTCAATAGTGCGGGGGCGGCGCCTCCTCTCCCTCGCTGCCATACTGGCCGACCATTTCCTCGTAACGCTTGATCAGCTCGGCCACCTGCAGTTGCAGCCGCTCGATCACCCGCCCCTGCTCCACCACCACGTCATTCAGCGCCTGAAGGGTGTCGTCCTGGAACGCCTGACGGGTTTCCAGTTCGATGATGCGTGCTTGTTCCGACATTTCAGGCCTCCTGGTATCCGTTGCCGAGCAGCCCGCGCAGGCGCTTGCGGATTGCCTCGACCTCGCCCGCCGCGTATTCGACCGCCGGTACCTTGCCCCACACCGGCGCAGGCCAGGCGGCATCGCTCTGGTGGCGGACGATGACATGCATGTGCATCTGCTTCACCACGTTGCCCAGGGTGGCAACGTTGATCTTGTCGGCCTCGAACTCACCCTTGAGCACTTCGGCCAGCAGGGTGGTTTCTTTCCACAATTGCGCCTGGTCGTCCGCACTCAGGTCGAACAGCTCGCTCACGCCTGCGCGCCTGGGCACCAGGATGAACCAGGGGTAGTTGGCATCCTTGCTGAGCAGCAGACGGCACAGCCCAAAGTCCCCGAGCACCAGGGAATCCTGCTGCAAACGCGAATCCATCTCAAACACGGCAAACCTCCATCACTAAAACATGCCGCAAGGATACCGCGCTTCGCCCTTGCCAGCATGCGCGAAGCACCTGGGCGCACACTTTGGGTTCATGCAAGGGCGCTGGTTGCACAGTAACGGTAACACTGCGCTACTTTTCGCACCAAAATGAGGCCACAAAACTGTAGCGGAATACGCTTCTACCCACATGAATGACTCTGCCTCAACAGTTGCCGGTAACACATTGACTTTTATGACAGCTTTTTCTTTTATCCGTCACATTTAACGTGGCACACCATCAGACAACTCCCACCCCGTGTTTTCGGCGCTTTCCGAGCTTTGCCAGCCCTGTTTGTGAAAAATTCATTAACCGTTGTTAATTTTGAGCACGCTTGTTGCATTCTCTTCACGCCAAGTCGGCACGACACCTGCATTGACCAGGTGACGCGACAAATAACAACAGCGGCATTGGAGAGCCCAGGGAGTTTTCCCACCGGATTCAGTGACTACCGAATCGTTACGGGATGGAAACAGCGCTGGCGTTGTACGACCCGGATAACCGGGACGTGATTTGCGACATGGAAATACCTGAAAGCGACATGGCCGTAAAGTTCCCGAAAGGATCAATTTTGCCATATCGCCAATAACAGTCAGCGTGCTATACATTTTCGCCGACATAACAAGAAAGAGCTGCCCCATATAACTAAAAGACTTGGGCGCAGCGGTACTCTTCCTAAAACCAAAGGAGCAAATCACGATGCGCGTGATGAAGTGGAGCATGATCGCCCTGGCCGTTGCGGCAGGGACCTCGCAGATGGCCGTAGCCTCCTCGCAAGACGAATCCAAAGGCTTTGTCGAAGACAGCAAGCTCGGTGTAAAACTGCGCAACCTGTATTTCAGCCGTGACTACCGCAGCTCGGAAACCGCCGCGAACCGCGCCAACAATGTGCGCCACGACCAGCGCGAATGGGGCCAGGGCTTCATCGGCACCTTCGAATCGGGCTTTACCCAAGGCACCGTCGGGGTCGGCTTCGACGCCATCGGCCTGCTCGGCCTGAAACTGGACAGCGGCCGTGGATACGCGGGCACCGGTCTGTTCCCAACTGGCTCGGATGGCCGTTCGCAAGATGATTACTCCGAAGCCGGCGGCGCCATCAAGTTCCGTATCTCCGACACGGTTCTGAAGGTCGGCAACCAGTTCACTGCGCTGCCTGTCTTCGCCACCGACGACAGCCGCCTGCTGCCTGAAGTTGCCGAAGGCACCTTGATCACCAGCAACGAAATCAAGGGCCTGACCCTCAACGCTGGCCGCTTCACCGGCATCAACGCCCAGGACCAGACCGACCGTGACAGCCTGCACCTGAAGTCGGCAAACGTGGTCGGCGGCACCTACGCCTTCACCGACAACCTGAACACCAGCCTCTACTACTCCAAGGTCGAAGACTACTGGCGCAAGTACTACGCCAACGTCAACTGGGCACTGCCGATTTCCGACAAGCAAGGCCTGGTGTTCGACTTCAACATCTACGACACCAAGAGTGAAGGCAGCGAGGCCCGCGCCTCGTTCGATGGCGACAAGCTCGACAACCGCGCCTACAGCTTCTCGGCCGCCTATAGCTTCGGCCCCCACACCATCACCGCCGCTTATCAGAAAGTCACCGGCGACGGCGAATACGCTTACGGCGTAGATGGTGGCGGCACCATCTTCCTGGCCAACTCCGTCGCGCGCTCGGACTTCAACGCCGAAGACGAAAAATCCTGGCAACTGCGCTACGACCTGAACTTCGCCGAGTTCGGTGTTCCAGGCTTGACCTTCATGACCCGTTACGTGCGCGGTACCGATGCCAACGTGGGTGATACCACCAACGGCAAGGAATGGGAACGCGACGTGGATATCAAGTACGTGCTCCAGGAAGGCCCGGCCAAAGACCTGAGCTTCCGTGTACGTCAGGCCACCTATCGCTCCGCCGATTCGGTCTACTCCGATTCGCTGGACGAACTGCGCCTGATCGTCGAGTACCCGCTGAGCATCCTGTAAGCCTGGCTTGCAGTGCCCCGCACCTGAAAAAGCCCGGCACAACCGCCGGGCTTTTTCTTGGCTGACAACAGCCACGCCCTGGGGCATTCTGTACGCCTTCGTTTCGCCCCCGTACAATGCGGGGCTATTTTCAACGTCTTAGGCAATCGACACGGCTAACCATGCGCACCAGTCAATATTTGCTCGCCACCCAGAAAGAAACCCCTGCCGACGCAGTGGTCATCAGCCACCAGCTCATGCTGCGCGCCGGCATGATCCGCAAACTGGCTTCCGGCCTGTACACCTGGCTGCCGATGGGCCTGCGCGTGATGCGCAAGGTCGAGAACGTGGTGCGTGAGGAAATGAACGCCGCCGGTGCCCTGGAAGTGCTGATGCCGAGCATCCAGCCTGCCGAGCTGTGGCAGGAGTCCGGCCGCTGGGAACAGTACGGCCCTGAGCTGCTGCGCCTGAAGGACCGTCACCAGCGCGACTTCTGCGTCGGCCCGACCCACGAAGAAGTGATCACCGACCTGGCCCGCAACGAGCTGTCCAGCTATAAACAGCTGCCGCTCAACATGTACCAGATCCAGACCAAGTTCCGTGACGAGATCCGCCCACGCTTCGGCCTGATGCGCGGCCGCGAATTCATCATGAAGGACGCCTACTCCTTCCATGCCGACCAGGCTTCCCTGCAGGAAACCTACGACCGCATGCACCAGGCGTATTCCAACGTCTTCACCCGCCTGGGCCTGGACTTCCGTCCGGTACAGGCCGACACCGGCTCGATCGGTGGCAGCTACTCCCACGAATTCCACGTGCTGGCCGAGTCCGGCGAAGACGACGTGATCTTCAGCGACAGCTCCGATTACGCCGCCAACATCGAAAAGGCCGAAGCCATCCCGCGTGAAACCGTGCGCCCTGCCCCTACCGAGGAGCTGCGCCTGGTCGACACCCCGGAGGCCAAGACCATCGCGCAACTGGTCGAGAACCACGGCCTGGCGATCGAAAAGACCGTCAAGACCCTGATCGTGCGCGGCGCCGAAGAAGGCAAGCTGGTGGCACTGGTGGTCCGTGGCGACCACGAACTGAACGAAATCAAGGCCACCAAGCTGGAACAGGTCGCCGACCCGCTGGTGATGGCCACCGACGCCGAGCTGCGTGATGCCATCGGCGCAGGCGCAGGCTCCCTGGGCCCGCTGAACCTGCCGCTGGAAGTCATCATCGACCGCTCCGTCGCCCTGATGAGCGACTTCGGCATCGGCGCCAACATCGACGACAAGCACTACTTCGGCGTCAACTGGGAACGTGACCTGCCGGTTCCCCAGGTTGCCGACATCCGTAACGTCGTCGAGGGCGACCCGAGCCCGGACGGCCAGGGCACCCTGGTGATCAAGCGCGGCATCGAAGTGGGCCACATCTTCCAGCTCGGCACCAAGTACAGCGAAGCGCTCAAGTGCCAGGTACTGGGCGAGAACGGCAAGCCGGTGGTGCTGTCCATGGGTTGCTACGGCATTGGCGTGTCCCGCGTGGTCGCAGCGGCCATCGAGCAGAGCTACGACGACAAGGGCATCATCTGGAACGACGCCCTGGCGCCCTTCCAGATTGCCCTGGTACCGCTGCGCTATGAAACCGAGATGGTCCGCGAGGCGACCGACAAGCTGTACGCCGAGCTGACTGCCGCCGGCTTCGAAGTGCTGCTGGACGACCGCGACAAGAAGACCAGCCCCGGCATCAAGTTCGCCGACATGGAGCTGATCGGCATCCCGCACCGCATCGTCGTCAGCGACCGCGGCCTGGCCGAAGGCAACCTGGAGTACAAGCACCGCACCGAGCAGGACGCCCAGGCACTGCCGCTCGCTGAAGTGCTGACCTTCCTGCAGGCCCGCGTGCGCCGCTGATAACCAAGCCCGAGTGATCATGTCCAAGCGAAGTACCATTACCCTGGGGGGCGCCGTTCTGAGCGGCGCCCTGCTCGTCAGCGGCTGCGCCAACCAGATGTCCCAGCGCAGCGACCATGAGGAGCGCGTCGAGCGCAAACTGCTCGAGCACACCCTGCAGATCGATGTCGGCGAGCCCAAGGTGATGGAGCTTCCGCAACGGCGCGTGCGCATTCACGAGCAGAAGCGTTTCGAGGTCACCGAGTACGAAGTCACGCGGCGCTATGACCGCTACACGCCTTACCAACCCTGGCGCGAGATCTACGAGATTCCGCTGGGTGCAGTGGCGGTGGTGGCGGGCATCGGCGCCAACGTGGTCAACGTGTTCGCCCTGGGCAACCTGCCGGACAGCGTGACCCACGATTGGCTCAGCTATGGCCTGGACGGGCTCAACCCGTTCATGAACACGCCGTCCAATGGTCGCGCCCAGCAGAACCTGGCGGGCATCAGCGAAGTGCAGAAGGACAAGCGCGAGGAGTTCGCCAGCCTGCCCTGGAACGAGCGCCTGGTCGAAGTGAAGGCCGGCAAGCTGACCCACGAACTGACCACCGACAAGAATGGCGTGCTGCGCCTGAACCTGCTGGACAGCCCGTTCTCGGAGCAGCACCTGAACAATGTCGGCACCCTGCACCTGCAAGTGGTCGACGAGGACAACGCCGTGCGTGGCGATGCCAGCCTGCTGGTCAGCGCCACGCTGCGCAACAAGCTGCGTGAAGCTCACGAGCTGATCTTCGATGACCTTGAGGATGACGATGTCGGCCAGTGGGTCCACCGGGTCAAGCGCCTGTCGGAGCTTGGCCTGGAAGAAGAAGCCAGCGAGATGGAGCAGAGCCTGATCGAGCTGACCCGCAACGATCCGGAGCTGCAGCAGGAGTTTCTGCAGGCGCTGACCAAGGCCACCGGCCGCTTGGTAGCTGATCCGGGCCTGTAGGAGCGAGCTTGCTCGCGAAGGGCCGCAACGCGGCCCCTGCTACTCAGCGGTAAACAACTCCAACTGCTCATGCGCCCCGCGCAGGTCGCGCAGCCTCACCCCCACCCCCAGCAGGCGCACAGGCTTGCCGCCCCGGGCAAACGCCTGGCGCAGCAACTGCTTGTAGCTCTCCAGGTCCCTGCCCGCCCCCGCCTGTTCCAGGGTGGTCTGGCTGAAGTCATGGAACTTGACCTTGACGAAGGGTTTGTCGGGCCGGTAGCTGCTGTCCATCCGCTCGATCCGCTGGTTCAGGCTGGTCAACAGTTCGGGCAGGCGCTCCAGGCAACTGGCCAGGTCCGGCAGGTCGGTATCGTAGGTGTTCTCGACGCTGACCGACTGCCGCCGGCTGTCGTTGTGCACCGCACGCTCATCGATACCACGCGCCAGCCCCCACAAACGCTCGCCAAAACTGCCGAATTCGCGCGCCAGTGCCAGCCGCGACCATTCACGCAGGTCCTGACAGGTATCGATCCCTAGGCGATTGAGCTTGTCCGCCGTGACTTTGCCGACGCCATGCAGCTTGGTCACTGGCAGGGCGGCGACGAACGCTTCGACCTGGTCCGGCGTGATCACGAACAGGCCGTTGGGCTTGCGCCAGTCACTGGCGATCTTGGCCAGGAACTTGTTCGGCGCCACCCCCGCCGATACGGTGATATGCAAGGTACGGGCGACGCGCCGGCGGATGTCTTCGGCGATGCGCGTGGCACTGCCGGCATACCATTGGCTGTCGGAGACATCCAGGTAGGCTTCATCCAGTGACAAGGGCTCGATCAGTTCGGTGTAGTCGCGAAAGATCGCATGGATCTCCCGGGAAGCCTCTTTATAGGCCTCGAAGCGCGGCTTGACGATTTCCAGGTCCGGGCAGAGCTTGAGGGCGTGGTGCGACGACATCGCCGAACGCACCCCATAGGCCCGCGCCTCGTAATTGCAGGTGGCAATCACGCCACGGCGGTCCGGGGAGCCGCCCACGGCCATGGGCCTGCCGGCCAGCCGCGGATCATCGCGCATCTCGATCGCGGCATAAAAGCAATCGCAGTCGATGTGGATGATCTTGCGCACGGACATGGATGACGGCCA
Organism: Pseudomonas sp. NPDC089401; assembly: GCF_044749485.1. NCBI lineage: Bacteria > Pseudomonadati > Pseudomonadota > Gammaproteobacteria > Pseudomonadales > Pseudomonadaceae > Pseudomonas > Pseudomonas sp. NPDC089401. The sequence continues at coordinate 281,901 of NZ_JBIVIA010000006.1, forward strand.
CCACTGTAAATTCATACAGATAGTAGCGCATGCCACGGTTACAGAAACAGCCTTGGTCGATAATCCGCCTGAAAGGCGCGCCGCACCTGAGTCGCAGGCCTTGGGCGGATGCGTAAGGGTTTGAACGAAAACGGTTTTTTTAAGATAAGAGTTGACACGCTGCGGAAAATCCGTAGAATTCGATCTCACAGGCGCGGGATGGAGCAGCCTGGTAGCTCGTCGGGCTCATAACCCGAAGGTCGTCGGTTCAAATCCGGCTCCCGCAACCAGATTCGAGAAAAGGCCACTGTTAACGCAGTGGCCTTTTTCTTTGCCCGGGATTTATCCGAGCCAAGAAAAATCAGATAAATCAATGACTAGCGCTTGACACCCGGCTCGTTCACTGTAGAATTCGATCCCACAGGCGCGGGATGGAGCAGCCTGGTAGCTCGTCGGGCTCATAACCCGAAGGTCGTCGGTTCAAATCCGGCTCCCGCAACCAGATTCATGAAAAAGGCCACTGTTAACGCAGTGGCCTTTTTTATTGCCCTGCAGAACAGGCTCCAGCAAAAAATTGCCTGGCACAGAAAATTGCGCTTGACGGCAACAAGCAAAGCTGTAGAATGCGCCCCTCTGACGCGGGATGGAGCAGCCTGGTAGCTCGTCGGGCTCATAACCCGAAGGTCGTCGGTTCAAATCCGGCTCCCGCAACCATATTCGTCAGAACAAGCCCCGCCTGTGTAACAGCAGCGCGGGGCTTGTTGCATTCCGTCGCCTGAAAATCCCCTACACTCTCGTGAACCCTCCGTCTTGAGGGCTCGACTTGAGCATGAACTATCTTTAACACTGCCGGACGACTGAAAGTAACGTTGCCCGGAGTAATATCTGGATACGTTTTCCTAAGGGACTTTCACTTGGCCGCAGCTCTCCCCCGCCTCGCGCATGACGCTCGAGGCACCTCATGACTTCCCATAACCCAGAACCCCAGGTGCCGCTCGCCTCGGCGTTGCCGACGGCTGCCCAGCGCCTGCCCTGGCTGGAGCGGTTGAGCCGCTATCGCCAGCCGATCAGCCTTGGGGTGACACTGCTGCTGTTTGCCCTGGCCCTGATTGCCTGTCGCCACCTGCTGAGCGAACTGGACATCTATGCCTTGCACGACGCGATGCTCGAGGTTCCGGCACAATCGTTGATCGGCGCCCTGCTGGCGACTGTGATCGGCTTCGTGATCCTGCTGGGCTACGAGTGGTCGGCCAGCCGTTACGCCGCCGTCAAGCTGCCCGCCAAGACCTTGGTGATGGGCGGCTTCAGCGCCTTCGCCATCGGCAATGCCATCGGCCTGTCGATGCTGTCCGGCGGTTCGGTGCGCTACCGCCTGTATGCCCGCCAAGGGCTCGGCGCCGCCGAGGTGGCACGGATGACCGTGTTCGCCAGCCTCTCCCTGGGTTGCGCGCTGCCCCCACTGGCGGCACTGGCGACGTTGAGCAACCTGCCAGCCGCAGCCACCGCCCTGCGCCTGCCGGCCGGCGTGCTGGCGGCGATTGCCATCGCCGTGCTGGCCATCACCGCGGTGCTGGTGATCGGGCTGTACCGTCGTCGCCTGCCGGAACAACCCATGGCCGACAACCTGCTGGTGCAACTCGGCCGCCGCAGCCTGCGCCTGCCGGGCGGCCGCCTGGCAGCCCTGCAACTGCTGATCACCGCACTGGACGTGGCCGCGGCCGCCACCGTGCTCTACCTGCTGCTGCCCGAAGCCCCGCCCTTTGGCGCTTTCGTGCTGGTCTACCTGCTGGCCCTGGCGGCTGGCGTGCTCAGCCATGTGCCGGGTGGGGTCGGGGTATTCGAAGCCATCCTGCTGGCCGCCTTCGCCGACCAGCTCGGCGCGGCCCCCCTGGCCGCCGCTCTGCTGCTGTACCGCCTGATCTACGTGGTCCTGCCATTGCTGCTGGCCTGCGTGCTGCTGCTGGCCAACGAAGCCCGCCGCCTGCTGTTCGCCCAGCAAGCGATCAAGGCGGCCTCGGGCCTGGGTGCGCCGATCCTGGCGATCCTGGTGTTCCTGTCCGGCGTGGTGCTGCTGTTTTCCGGCGCCACCCCGGAAATCGACACGCGCCTGGAGCACATGGGCTTTTTGGTGCCGCACCGGCTGATCGACGCCTCGCACTTCGGCGCCAGCCTGATCGGCGTGCTCTGCCTGCTGCTGGCCCAAGGCCTGCGCCGGCGCCTGTCGGCGGCCTGGCTGCTGACCACCGTGCTGCTGCTGGTCGGTGCGCTGCTGTCGCTGCTCAAGGGCTTCGACTGGGAAGAAGCCAGCCTGCTGACCATGACCGCCGCCCTGCTGGCGATTTTCCGCCGCTCGTTCTATCGCCCGAGCCGGCTGCTGGAGCTGCCGTTCTCGCCGGTGTACCTGGTGGCCAGCGCCTGCGTGGTCGGCGCGTCGGTATGGCTGCTGCTGTTCGCCTACCAGGACGTGCCCTACACCCACAAGCTGTGGTGGCAATTCACCCTCGACGCCGACGCCCCCCGGGGCCTGCGCGCCGCCCTGGGCAGCGCGGTGCTGCTGGTGATCGTCGCCCTGACCTGGCTGCTGCGCACTGCCCGCCCGGTCATCCACCTGCCCGACGACAGCGAGCTGCAACGGGCCAACCGCATCCTGCTGGCTTCCGACCAGCCCGACGGCGGCCTGGCCTTGACCGGCGACAAGGCCTTGCTGTTCCACCCCAGCGACAATGCCTTCCTCATGTATGCCCGCCGTGGCCGCAGCCTGGTGGCGCTGTACGACCCGATCGGCCCGGCCCAGGAACGTGCCGAGATGATCTGGCAGTTCCGCGACCTGTGCGACCTGCACCACGCCCGCCCGGTGTTCTACCAGGTGCGCGCGGAGAACCTGCCGTTCTACATGGACATCGGCTTGACCGCCCTGAAGCTGGGCGAGGAGGCACGGGTCGACCTGCGCCGCTTCGACCTCGAAGCCAAGGGCAAGGAAATGAAAGACCTGCGCTACACCTGGAACCGCGGCGGCCGGGATGGCCTGAGCCTGGAGATCCACGAACCGGGGCAGGCACCGCTGAGCGAGCTCAAGGAAATCTCCGACGCCTGGCTCACGGGCAAGAACGTGCGCGAGAAAGGCTTCTCGCTGGGGCGGTTCAGCCCTGAATACCTGCAGCACTTCCGCATCGCCCTGATTCGTTTCCAGGGTCGGCCGGTGGCCTTTGCCAACCTGCTGGAAACCCACAGCAACGAACTGGCCAGCCTCGACCTGATGCGCGCTCACCCCGAGGCGCCGAAGCTGACCATGGAATTCATGATGATCGGCCTGATCCTGCATTACAAAAGCCATGACTACGGGCGTTTCAGCCTGGGCATGGTACCGCTCTCCGGCCTGCAGCCACGGCGCGGCGCCCCTTTGACCCAGCGACTGGGTTCGATGGTGTTCCGCCGTGGCGAACAGCTCTACAACTTCCAGGGTCTGCGGCGCTTCAAGGACAAGTTCCAGCCGGACTGGGAACCTCGTTACATGGCCGTGCCGGCCGGGCTCGACCCGCTGGTTGCATTGGCCGATACTGCCGCCCTGATTGCCGGCGGCCTGACTGGATTGGTGAAACGCTGATGATCCGACGCTACTGGCTGTACGTACTGATTCCCCTGCTGCTGGCCGCCCTGGCCGGCGCCAGCGCCTTCTGGCTATGGGCCCGCCCGGCCCCCGAAGCACGCCTGGAGCAGTTGACCCTCGATGACACCAACCTCACCCGCGTCACCCCAGGCGTGCACGCCAAGGCCCGGGTGGTCATCGGCGTGCCCCAGGAGCAGGCGCTGACCGACAAGCAGCTACTGGACCTGAGCCAGGCCGGAGAAGCGCAGCTGGTGCAGGTGATCCTGCCGCCAAACGACTGCGCCAAGCAGCAGCAGGCCATGACCCAGGCCGAGAGCCAATTGGCCGACAAGCCGACCCTGGTCGCCGGTATCGGCCCAGGCGCGGCCCAGGCCTGGCGCTGGCTGGCCGGCCAGAGCGACGACAAGGCGCGGGCGATCTCGGTGGACTTCACCCTGGAGCAACCTGGCTGCAAGGCCGAGCTGCCGAAAACGGCCGCCCACGGTCACTGGAACGTGGCCTGGAACGACAACCCGGACGACGCCAGCGCCGCCTTCGTGCGCGACCAGGCCAACGCCGAAACCAGCATCAGCGACTACGACATCCACCTGCCCCAGGTACTCAAGGCGCAGCTGACCCAGGCCCTGGTCGGTCGTGACGGCAACGCCCTGGCCATTCCGGTAGTGGAAGTCCCGGCCGGGCAGACCACCGACACCGTCACCCTGTTCCTCTCCGGTGACGGCGGCTGGCGCGACCTCGATCGTGACGTGGCCGGTGAAATGGCCAAGCTTGGCTACCCAGTGGTGGGTATCGACACCCTGCGTTACTACTGGCAGCACAAGACCCCGGAGCAAAGCGCCGCCGACCTGTCGGAGCTGATGCAGCACTACCGTCAGAAGTGGGGCACCAAGCGCTTCGTGCTGACCGGCTACTCGTTCGGTGCCGACGTGCTGCCGGCCATCTACAACCGCCTGCCGGCCGAAGACCAGCAGCGTATCGATGCCGTCGTGCTGCTGGCCTTCGCCCGCAGCGGCAGCTTCGAGATCGAGGTCGAGGGCTGGCTGGGCAAGGAAGGCCAGGAAGCACCGACCGGGCCGGAAATGGCCAGGCTGCCGGCATCCAAGGTGGTATGCGTGTACGGTGTGGAAGAAACCGACGAGAGCGGTTGCACCGACAAGACCGCAGTGGGCGAGCGCATGAAGCTGCCAGGCGGCCACCACTTCGACGAGAACTACCCGGCGCTGGCCAAGCGCCTGATCGACGAGATCGAGACCCGCCAGGGCAAGTCCAGCGTCGCTTCGCAGAACTGAAACCGCTTGATGGCCATTCGCGGGTAAACCCGCTCCCACAGGTGACGCATTTCCCCTGTGAGAGCGGGTTTACCCGCGAACAGGTTGCAATTCAGATCTCGACCTGGGTTCCCAGCTCGATCACCCGGTTCAACGGCAGGTTGAAGAAGCGCAAGTTGCCGTTGGCATTCTTCAGCAGGAACGCGAACAGGTTCCCGCGCCAGCGCGACATTCCCTCCAGACGCGACGCGATCACCGTTTCCCGGCTGAGGAAATAGGTAGTGCGCATCGGGCTGAAGTCCAGTTCGTCCAGGTGACATAGCTTCAACGCCGCCGGCACGTCCGGCTCGTCCATGAAGCCAAAGTGCAGCAGCACCCGGAAGAACCCATCGCCATAGGCCTCCACCTCGAAGCGCTCCTGCTCCGGCACCCGCGGGCGGTCCTCGCTGACCACCGTCAGCAGCACCACCTGGCTGTGCAGCACCTGGTTGTGCAACATGTTGTGCAACAGCGCATGGGGCACGGCATCGGCGCGCGCGGTGAGGAACACCGCCGTGCCTTCGACCCGGTGCGGTGGCTGCACGCGGATGCTGCTGATGAACACCTGCAGCGGCAAGCCGCCTTCATCGATGCGCTCGACCAGGATCTGCTTGCCGCGCTTCCAGGTGCTCATCAGCAGGTACAGCACGATGCCCGCCAGCACCGGGAAAGCGCCGCCCTGGATGATCTTGGGCACGTTGGCAGCGAAGTACAGGCCATCGACCAGCAGGAAACAGACCACCAGCGGCACGGCCAGCAGCGGCGGCCACTTCCACAGCAGCAGCATCACCGACGCCACCAGGATGCTGGTCATCAGCATGGTTCCGGTCACCGCCACACCGTAGGCCGCCGCCAGCGCACCGGACGACTCGAAGCCGATCACCAGCAGCACCACGCCGACCATCAGCGTCCAGTTCACCGCGCCGATGTAGATCTGCCCCTGCTCGTCACTGGAGGTATGCTGGATCTGCATGCGCGGGATATAGCCCAGCTGGATGGCCTGGCGGGTCAGCGAGAAGGCCCCCGAAATCACCGCCTGGGAGGCAATCACCGTGGCCATCGTCGCCAGCCCGACCATCGGCAGCAGCGCCCAGCCTGGCGCCAGCAGGTAGAACGGGTTGCGCGCCGCCTCAGGGTTCTGCAGCAGCAGCGCGCCCTGGCCGAAGTAGTTGAGTACCAGCGCCGGCAGCACCAGGGCGAACCAGGCACGGGCGATCGGCTTGCGGCCGAAGTGCCCCATGTCGGCGTACAGCGCCTCGGCGCCGGTCAGCGCCAGCACCACCGCACCGAGAATGGCGACCCCCATGCCAGGGTGAACGATGAAGAAGTTGACCGCCCAGGCCGGATTGAAGGCCTTGAGCACTTCCGGGCTCTGGCCGATGCCATGCACGCCCAGGGCGGCCAGCGCCAGGAACCAGGTGACCATGATCGGCCCGAACAGCTTGCCGATCTTCTCGGTGCCGTGTTTTTGCACCACGAACAGCGCCACCAGCACCACCAGCGAGATCGGCACCACCCAGTGGTCGATGCCCTCGAACGCCAGGCCCATGCCTTCGACCGCCGACAGCACCGACACCGCCGGGGTGATCATGCTGTCACCGTAGAACAGCGAGGCGCCGATCAGCCCGCAGATGAGCATCAATGTGCGCAGCCGCGGGTATGCCGCCGTCGCGCGCAGGGCCAGTGCAGTGAGCGCCATGGTGCCGCCCTCGCCCTGGTTGTCGGCGCGCAGGATGAACATGATGTACTTGAACGACACCACCCACAGCAGCGACCAGAGGATCAGCGACAGGATCCCGAGCACGCCATCATGGTTGACCGGCACCCCGTAACCGCCGCTGAAGACTTCCTTGAGGGTGTACAGCGGGCTGGTGCCGATATCGCCATAGACTACCCCGACCGCGGCCACGAGCAGGCCCAGCGACCTTGCCGCGCCTTGCTTGCCCGCGTGCCCGCCCTCGGCATGACTGCTTGCCTGAACCATCGACCACTCCCGCAGACGGCCTTGCCAGCCGGTAGAATTCACTTCGACGCCAAGGCCTTGCAGCGACCCCGGCGCAACGGCGCGAAGCATAGCGCAGCGTTCGTCGCTTTTCTGCTGGTCAAGCGACCTTCCGCTCGCTAGAATTGCGCACTTTTTGATCAGAGGCGCCGCAAGCGCCCGTCAAGCTCGCCCCCGCTATGGCTGGGCGAACTGTATTCAATACCGAGGTTAGTCATGTCCACCACTCCCGCCACCCCCAAGGTTGGTTTCGTCAGCCTGGGTTGCCCGAAAGCCCTGGTCGATTCCGAGCGCATCCTGACCCAGCTGCGCATGGAAGGCTATGAAGTCGTGCCCACCTACGAGGACGCCGACGTGGTGGTGGTCAACACCTGCGGCTTCATCGACAGCGCCAAGGCCGAGTCGCTGGAAGTGATCGGCGAAGCGATCAAGGAAAACGGCAAGGTCATCGTCACCGGCTGCATGGGCGTCGAGGAAGGCAACATCCGCGACGTGCACCCGAGCGTGCTGTCGGTTTCCGGCCCGCAGCAGTACGAGCAGGTGGTCAACGCCGTGCACGAGGTGGTGCCGCCACGCCAGGACCACAACCCGCTGATCGACCTGGTGCCGCCACAGGGCGTCAAGCTGACCCCGCGCCACTACGCCTACCTGAAGATTTCCGAAGGCTGCAACCACAGCTGCAGCTTCTGCATCATCCCGTCGATGCGCGGCAAGCTGGTCAGCCGTCCGGTCGGTGAAGTGCTGAGCGAGGCCGAGCGCCTGGTCAAGGCCGGCGTCAAGGAGATCCTGGTGATTTCCCAGGACACCAGCGCCTACGGCGTCGACGTCAAGTACAAGACCGACTTCTGGAACGGCCGCCCGGTCAAGACTCGCATGCTCGAGCTGTGCGAGGCCCTGAGCAGCCTGGGCGCCTGGGTGCGCCTGCACTACGTGTACCCGTACCCGAACGTCGACGACGTGATCCCGCTGATGGCTGCCGGCAAGATCCTGCCGTACCTGGACATCCCGTTCCAGCACGCCAGCCCCAAGGTGCTCAAGTCGATGAAGCGCCCGGCCTTCGAAGACCGCACCCTGGCGCGCATCAAGAACTGGCGCGAACAGTGCCCCGAGCTGGTGATCCGTTCGACCTTCATCGTCGGCTTCCCGGGCGAGACCGAGGAAGATTTCCAGTACCTGCTCGACTGGCTGACCGAAGCCCAGCTCGACCGCGTCGGCTGCTTCCAGTACTCGCCGGTCGAAGGCGCCCCGGCCAACGACCTGGGCCTGGACGAAGTGCCGGACGACATCAAGCAGGACCGTTGGGACCGCTTCATGGCCCATCAGCAGGCGATCAGCGCCGCCCGCCTGCAACTGCGCATCGGCAAGGAAATCGACGTGCTGATCGATGAAGTGGAAGAACAGGGCTCGGTAGGCCGCAGCTTCTTCGACGCGCCGGAAATCGACGGCAGCGTGTTCATCGATGGCAACCACGGCTTCAAGCCGGGCGACAAGGTCCGTTGCCGCGTGGTGGATGCCGACGAATACGACCTGTGGGCCGAGCCCATCTAAGCACGGCTGAAAACTGAAAAGCCCCTGCCCGGCTGCTCCTCGACGAGGAACGACCGGGACAGGGGCTTTTTTGTCAGAACGTGTGAAAGAGCATCAGGCCACCCTCGGCATCCGGGCTGGCATCCGAAAACCCCTTGACCGCATACAGCTGGACCTTCCACGCCTGGCTGAGCTTGTGGGTGAGGAACAGGGTCAGTTCCTGGATCTGCGAGCCGGTCGAGACGACTTTGTCCCGCCAGTCATAGGACGCGCCCGCCGACGTGCGAGTCGCCACCGGAACCGCAAAGCCGAGGCTGGCGAACAGCGGGTCCTTGAAATCGCTGCCGGACGGGTCACCGTACTTCTTCCAGCCCAGGGTCGCGAAACCGGTCAAGGGGCCGAAGGCCCTGGCGATATCCAGCTGGGCGGTATAGTCGTACTCGCCCGTGCCCAGGCACTGATGCTTGTCGGCGGTGGGAAACTTGACCTTGCCGACCAGGTCCAGCATCCACCCGCCCGCACTGCCGTCGAGCAACGCGTAATCCGCACTGGCAACCGTGTCGCCCAACCCGCTCTCCACGTCCCGGCAGCCACCCGGCAGCGGGTCGCCGTCCGGGCCCACTTCAGGATTGGTGATGCGCAACCAGGGCACCGTCACCTTGTAGGTCATGGGGCCGCTTTCGTACTTGCCCACCAGCGGCACGTACCAGATTTCCGACGTGGTGCCGGTGCCATAATCGCCACTGGAGTAGTCCATGCCGATGGCGGCGGAGAACGTGTCCGCCGGGCTCGACACACTGGTGCATGACAGCAGGCAGGCCAACAGCGGGAGCACAGGTCTCATCGGCACCTCGGTACACCGGGGGAAATGTGGTCGGGCTTTCCCCAGCCTAGTTGCCTAATGCCCGGATCGCTCAGGCCGTTCCACTTTTTCGGCGGCCTCCACCTTCTCGGGCCTTTCTACTTTTTCGAGCTTTTCCACTTTCTCGACCTTTTCGGGCCGTTCGATTTTTTCGATCTTCTCGACCTTTTCAGGCCGCTCGACTTTTTCTACTTTCTCGACGCGTTCGACTTTCTCAACCTTCTCTACTTTCTCAGGCCGTTCGACTTTCTCAACCTTTTCGACCCGCTCGATCTTCTCTACCTTCTCGACCTTCTCAACCTTCTCAACCTTCTCGACCTTCTCGACCTTCTCAACCTTCTCGACCTTCTCGACCTTTTCTACGCGATCGGAACGCCCGCTGTTGCTGCTCCCGGAATGCTCCACAGTGTCGACAGCCTGCGACTTGCCAGACTTGTCCACGCTTTCGACGCTGTCATGGCCATGGTCGTCGGACACAGCGCTGCGCCTGTCAGCACCCCGGTCGCTGTTGTCGCTGTCCACCGAGCCACTGCTGCCGTGCTCGCGGGTACGTCCCGACTGCCCCCGGTCCGGGCTGCCTGCACGAGCATCGTGGAACTCGACCCGGGTGGCACGCAGCGCGTGGGTATCGCTCAATACCCCGCTGACCCGCACCCGCTGGCCGAGCGCAATGGCCGCAGGTTGCTGGCCGACGATCACGGTATCCTGCCCCAGCGTCACATCGATGCCGCCGACCACCAACTGCCGTGCCTGGGTGCGCTGCACCAGCCCCTCGATCACCGCATGCTGCACACGGCCGGCAAAAGGCAGGCTCGGGTCGGCACGGGTTTGCGCGACTTCCAGCTGGTTGCCAGTCCATTGGCCACGCACCAGTGCTTCCCGCGCTGGCGCCAGGCGCGTTCCGAGCTGCAAGCCCTGGAGGTTGCCAAAACGATCGATCGCACCGATGGCGCTGGCTTCCCTGAGCTCCGGCGCCCGCTCGATGCGGCTGGCCACCACTTCACCCTGGGCATCGCGCAGGCCGCTGACCCTGACCGGCTCGCCCGGACGCAGGCCTTCGGCAACCCGCGCCCCTGGCGCAAGCCGCACCGGCTGGCCCATGACACGCAACGGCGCCGAGGCATGCGGGAGCGCCGTCAGCGGCCCCTCGTAGACATTCAGAATAGCGATGCGCCCGGCCTCCAGGCCGCGCCGGGTGGCGAACGCTTCAACTGCCACGACCTGCCCGATGGCCAGATGCGCCCCATTGGCCGGAGCACCGTTCTCGCTGACCGGTACGTCTTTGCCATAGTGCACTTCCAGACCGTTGACGCAGATCGACGCGAACCCGGTGATGGTGCCGACGATCCCCGTGCCACCGGTACCGCCCGGGCGCAAGATCGGCGCCCCGGTACCGCCCATGCCGCCATGGCCATGATCGAGGGAGGTGCCATCCACTCCATCGGCGACCGCTCCGGTACCCCCGGTGCCACCGGGACGTTGCTGCGCCGCGCCCGTGCCTCCCACGCCACCGTTGTCGTCGCGCGCGCCGGTGCCACCGACCCCGCCTGGAGACTGCAGGCCCGCTGCACCGGCCATGCCTACTTCGTCACGGCTGACGCAGACCGGCGCCGCAGCCGCCTGCATGGGCAGCGCAAGGCTCAGCCCGAAGCCCAGGATCAGTGTGACAACACCGAGGCAACGGGCGAGGGAAGTCATGGGCCAGAGGTCTTCGATGGATCGGCGCCGGTGGGCTCCGAGTAGAAGTACAACCCCACCGTGATGCGCTGGCGTTGCGTTTCAGCAGGTACATCCTGCCCCTCGAGCTCTGCAGCCAAGCGGTTGAAGGCGAGCAGCGCGTGCATGCCATCCCTGGCGACCACTTCACGCAAGGTGCCGACGCTGGCCGGGGTCAGGGCGTCGTAGTGCACGCTGCGTTCGAAAAACGGTTGTCCGCCACCACTGAGGTTGTGTACCGCGGCGCAGGCGTGATCATGCAGGTTGTGGCCGAAGTATGCCGCTTTCTCATCGAACCCCTTCTGCGGCACGAATGCCTGGGCTTCGAGGTGGACGCAGTCCTGCTCATCGAGCCGGACAATCCCCAGGCGCAGCCACTCGTCCAGCACCACTCGGCCACGGATGTCGGTGCTGATCTTCGCCACAAGGCCATCGAACGAACAATCGCCACCCACGCTGGCCAGCCGCGGCAGCGCCAGCGGCTGGCCATCCGGGGAGCAGAACGGCTGGCAGCCTGTCCAGGCACTGACCAGTTGGGCACCCAGGGTGATGTTTTCGGGCAGGGCCGCAACCGACCTGTCACCGCCCCCACGCAGACGCCGGACGTCCTTGCGATGGACGCCAGTGAGCAGGCTGATACGGCTGTCGGTAGGTGGCTTGTCGTCGAGACGGAACTCGCGATCGGCGACGTCGACGAACACATCCTTGAGCAGGTCGGCGAACACGCTGTAGGTGACCCCCTTGCGCAGCATCAGGCGCACCAGGGGGCGTACAACACGGCGCAGTGCGCTGAGCATCGATGGCGGTAAGGTGGGCGATTGCATTGGGCACATTCCTTGGCAGATGAACCCAGTATATGACGCGGGAAAACGTCCCACACGAACGGTAATCGCGGGCAGCAAGCCCATACGAAACCCGTCCTTTGGGTTTGGTATGGGCTCGACGTCAGCGCCGTTCAGCTCCGGCTGCTGTCGTCGCCGACTTCGCCGCCGGCATGAACACCGTGGTCATCGCCCGGTTCGCCGCCCACATGATTGCCATGGTCGTCACCAGGTTCACCCCCCACGTGATTACCACGATCGTCGCCAGGTTCACCGCCGACATGGTTGCCATGATCGTCACCGGGCTCACCGCCAACGTGATTGCCATGATCATCACCCGCTTCGGCATGGGTACCGCTGCGCCCTGAGTTCGAGTTGCCATCGTGGCCCTGGCCCGCGTCATGGCCGCTGCCGCCGTTGCCGGCATGGCCACCGCCACTGCCACTGCCACTGCCACCGCTACCACCACCACCGTGACCGCCGCCGCTTCCACCGCCGCCATGTCCACCACCACCTCCTCCTCCGCCGCCGCCGCCATGGCCACCACCACCCCCTCCGCCACCATGGCCCCCACCGCCGCCGCCGCCATCTTTGGCGTAGGCGCTGGAACCATGGGAAATGAAATCAGGTATCAAAACGCTCGATGCCGACAACACGCCAGCAACGGCAGCCGCCAGCAAAGCCTTCTTGAACAGCATGTAAATTTGCATTTTCCGTCTCCGGGTAATCACCACGAAACGTCGGGAATCTGGTCATCAATCTTCGCTTTATTTACGTGGGATTTTTTCCCACACAAAATTAATAGACCTCTCCCATCAGCGCCGCAAGCGACGCGCAAACAAAGTCGACCGGTGGTTGCCCTGCTATGTTTTCCCTATCGCCCTGGAGGAACATCGGCATGCCTTCGCCTTTCACGCTGCATACCCCGCGCTACAGCGATTACGACGCGCTGGTGCAGATATGGGAAGAGTCGGTGCGCGCCACCCATGACTTTCTTCCGCAGGCCTACATCCTGTTGCTGCGCGAGCAGGTGCTGCGCCGCTACCTGGATGCGGTGATGCTGGTCTGCTGCAAGCACCGCCAGCGCATCTGCGGCTTTGCCGGAGTCGCCAACGGCCATGTGCACATGCTGTTCGTGGCCCCGGCCTACCGTGGTCAAGGGGTAGGCAAGCGCTTGCTGCACCATGCGACAGACGAATTGAATGCCGATCGCCTGGACGTCAACGAGCAGAACCCGCAAGCACTGGGTTTCTACCTGCACGAAGGCTTCGAAGTGGTCGGCCGGTCGGAAACGGATGGACTGGGGCAGCCGTACCCCCTGTTGCACATGAGGCTGAGTCCTGCGCTCCCCAGGGGTACGACGTAGGCCGTGTCTGAAATGGCGCATTTGCCACAGATTCCCATCATCAAGCGGCTAGGGGCAGGTACAATGTAGGTCTTTCCCTACGTTGCGAATTGCCCCATGTCCGAACCCGTCCGCCTGTCCAAACGCCTCATCGAGCAACTCGGCTGTTCTCGCCGGGAGGCCGAGCTGTATATCGAAGGGGGCTGGGTCACGGTCGACGGCGTGGTCGTCGAGCAACCGCAATTCAAGGTGGATGCACAGCGCGTCGAACTGCTGCCGGGCGCACGTGCCGACACGCTGGAACCGGTAACCCTGCTGATGCATCAACCTGCCAAGGTCGACAGCGAAAGCGCCCGTGCCAGCATCAACATGGGCAACCTCAGCGAGGCCCACCGCGAAGGCGTGCGCCCACTGCACGGGCATTTTGCCCGGCTGTCCTGCATCGCACCGCTGGAGCGCGGCGCCAGCGGCCTGCAGGTGTTCACCCAGGATTGGCGCGTGACCCGCAAGATCGACGCCGACCTGCGCCGCATGGAGCAGGAATACATCATCGAAGTCCGTGGCGAGACCACGCCCCAGGCGCTGGAACGCCTGGCGCGTGGCGCCACGCGCAATGACCGCGAACTGCCCAGGGCCAAGGCCAGCTGGCAGAACGAGACCCACTTGCGCATGGTCGTGAAGAACCCGCAGCCAGGGCAGCTCAGCGAACTGTGCGCCTACCTGCGCCTGGAAGTGCTGGGCATGCGCCGCATCCGCGTGGGTGGCGTGTCGATGGGCAAGCTGCCCGTGGGCCAGTGGCGCTACCTGGCGGCTACCGAACGTTTCTAAGCAATGCGCCACGCCTGGGGCGTGGCTACTGAACAGGATTCTTGCAGCAATGAACCACAACGATGTCATGCGCAGCCTGCGCTACATGCTCAAGCTGAACGACGCCAGGATGGCCGAGATCATCGCGCTGTCCGGCCTCGACGTTAATCCGATCGTGCTCGCCACCTACCTCAAGAAAGAAGACGAAGCCGGCTTCGTGCGCTGCCCGGAGCGGGTCATGGCGCACTTCCTCGACGGCCTGGTGATCCACCGCCGCGGCAAGGATGACAGCCGTGCACCGCAGCCGGTCGAGCTGCCGGTGACCAACAACACCATCCTCAAGAAACTGCGGGTGGCCTTCGAACTCAAGGAAGACGACCTGCACGCCATCCTCAAGGCGGTCAATTTCCCGGTGTCCAAACCCGAGCTCAGCGCGCTGTTCCGCAAGGTCGGGCACGACAACTACCGCCCTTGCGGCGACCAGTTGCTGCGCAACTTCCTCAAGGGCCTGACCCTGCGCGTGCGCGGCTGAGTGGCCATGCAGCATACGGTTGCGCCGGTCGGCATCGTCCGCTCCTGTTTCAAGGAGAAGTTCGCCATCCCGCGTCAACCGCAGCTGGCGCCCGCCGCACGCGGCGTGCTCGAGCTGCTGCCGCCGTTCGACCAGGGCGATGCCGTGGCCGGGCTGGAGCAGGTCAGCCATGTCTGGCTGCTGTTCCTGTTCCACCAGGCCCTGGAAGAAAAGCCACGCTTGAAGGTGCGCCCGCCGCGCCTGGGCGGCAACAAGAGCATGGGCGTATTCGCCACCCGCGCCACTCACCGCCCGAATGGCATCGGCCAGTCGGTGGTACGCCTGGAAGGCGTGGAGCCGGGGCGGCTGCTGTTGTCCGGGATCGACCTGCTCGACGGCACACCGGTGCTGGATATCAAGCCTTATGTACCCTATGCCGACAACGTGGCCGGGGCGAGCAACCTGATGGCCAGCGCTGCGCCTGAAGCGATTGCGGTGCAATGGAGCGACACTGCCCTGCCCCAGGCTCGCGAGCACGGGTTGCGCCTGGCCGAGCCGCTGGTGGAGCTGATCGAGCAGTGCCTGGCCCAGGACCCGCGACCGGCCTACCAGGTGCCCCCGGCGGAACGGGTGTACGGGGTGAGGTTCTGGGACGTGCAGGTCAGGTGGCATTACCCGCAGCCGGACCGTATCCGGGTGCTGGAAGTGGTGCGCGAGGGCTGAACCCACAGGTACTGCACAGCGCTCAAGAACTGTGCAGTACCTGTGGGAGCGGGCTTGCCCGCGAAAGGGCCAGTTCAGGCAACCTCCATGTTGCAGGCATAAAAAAACGCAGACCCGGGTCTGCGTTTTTTTGTGCTGCGCTTCGCCTTACTTCTCGACGAAGGCACGCTCGATCAGGTAGTCACCCGGCTCGCGCATGCGGGCGGAGACTTTCAGGCCGAAGCTGTCGAGCACTTCGCTGGTCTCGTCGAGCATGCTCGGGCTGCCGCAGATCATCGCGCGGTCGTCCTGCGGGTTGATCGGTGGCAGGCCGATGTCGCTGAACAGCTTGCCGCTGCGCATCAGGTCGGTCAGGCGGCCCTGGTTCTCGAACGGCTCGCGGGTCACGGTCGGGTAGTAGATCAGCTTGTCACGCACCGCCTCGCCGAAGAACTCGTTCTGCGGCAGGTGCTCGGTGATGAACTCGCGGTAGGCCACTTCGTTGACGTAACGCACACCGTGGACCAGGATCACTTTCTCGAAGCGCTCGTAGGTTTCCGGGTCCTGGATGACGCTCATAAATGGCGCCAGGCCAGTACCGGTGCTCAGCAGGTACAGGTGCTTGCCCGGGTTCAGGTCGTCGAGCACCAGCGTGCCGGTAGGCTTCTTGCTGATGATGATCTCGTCGCCTTCCTTCAAGTGCTGCAGCTGCGAGGTCAGCGGGCCGTCAGGGACCTTGATGCTGAAGAACTCCAGGTGCTCTTCCCAGTTTGGCGACGCGATGGAGTAGGCGCGCATGAGCGGACGGCCGCTTTCCTGTTGCAGGCCGATCATCACGAACTGACCGTTCTCGAAGCGCAGGCCCGGGTCGCGGGTGCACTTGAAGCTGAACAGGGTGTCGTTCCAGTGATGCACACTGAGGACACGTTCGTGGTTCATGTTGCTCATTGGTGGGGCTCCTGAAGAAAAACGCAGCGCGCGCAAGGCGCACAGTTGCGCGATAGTTTAGGGGCAGCGAGAATATCTGTTAACTGAATTATCAAGATATGTGTTATCGGTTATATCGATATGCGATTTACGCTTCGTCAATTACAGGTATTCGTCGCCGTGGCCCAGCACCAAAGCGTGTCGCGGGCTGCCAGCGTGCTCGCGCTTTCGCAATCGGCGGCGAGTACTTCGATCACCGAGCTCGAACGGCAATCGAGCTGCCAGCTGTTCGACCGTGCGGGCAAGCGCCTGGCGCTCAACGCCCTGGGCCATCAGTTGCTGCCCCAGGCGGTGGCCTTGCTCGACCAGGCCAAGGAGATCGAAGACCTGCTCAACGGCAAGTCCGGCTTCGGCTCGCTTGCAGTCGGCGCAACACTGACCATCGGCAACTACCTGGCCACCTTGCTGATCGGCAGCTTCATGCAGGTGCACCCGGAGAGCCAGGTGAAACTGCATGTACAGAACACTGCGCATATCGTGCACCAGGTGGCGCAGTATGAAATTGATCTGGGTCTGATCGAGGGCGATTGCAACCACCCGGATCTGGAAGTGCAGCCCTGGGTCGAGGATGAGCTGGTGGTGTTCTGCGCGCCGCAGCACCCGCTGGCCAAGGCCGGCCGGGCGGATATAGAAAGCCTGTCACAGGAAGCCTGGATCCTGCGCGAACAGGGTTCCGGCACACGCCTGACCTTCGACCAGGCCATGCGCCATCACCGCACCAGCCTGAACATCCGCCTGGAGCTGGAGCATACCGAAGCGATCAAGCGCGCGGTGGAATCGGGCCTGGGCATTGGCTGCATTTCGCGCCTGGCGCTACGCGATGCCTTCCGCCGCGGCAGCCTGGTGCCGGTGGAAACGCCAGAGCTGGACCTGATGCGCCAGTTCTACTTCATCTGGCACAAGCAGAAGTACCAGACCTCGGCCATGCGTGAGTTTCTCGAACTGTGCCGCAACTTCACTGCGGGCTTCACCCGCAGTGACGAAATCGTGTTGCCACCGATCGCTTAAAGCAGAATCACGCCCCAGACCAGCGCAACCATGGTCAGCGCCACCAGTTGCGCGGCGCTGCCCATGTCCTTGGCGTTCTTCGACAGCGGGTGGCGCTCCAGGGAAATGCGGTCGATGGCCGCCTCCACCGCCGAATTGAACAGCTCGACGATCAGGCCCAACAGGCACACGGCGATCATGATCGCCTTCTCTGCGCGGCTGACCGGCAGCCAGAAGGCGATCGGGATCAGCAGCACGTTGAGCAGCACCAGCTGGCGGAAGGCGGCTTCGCCCTTGAAGGCGGCACGCAGGCCATCGAGCGAGTAGCCGGCGGCGTTGAAGATGCGTTTGAGGCCGGTCTGGCCCTTGAATGGCGATGTCATGTGAGTCGCTTCACAACAGAAAGGCCTGCAGACTAATCTGGATCGGGTCAAAAAAGCGTGAATCGGCAAGCGCTTAGCTGCTGGCAACCGATTCAAGTTGTTGCAGCAGCAACGCCGCCTGGGTCCGGGTGCGCACGCCAAGCTTGCGGAAAATCGCGGTCACGTGGGCCTTGATGGTCGCTTCCGAGACACTCAGCTCATAGGCGATCTGCTTGTTCAGCAAACCTTCGCAGACCATGGTCAGCACGCGGAACTGCTGCGGCGTGAGGCTGGCCAGCCCTTCGCTGGCGGCCTTGGCCTCGGCCGACACATCGACCTTCTCGAACGCCTGCGGCGGCCACCAGACCTCGCCGTCGAGCACCTTGCGCACCGCATCCTGGATGACTTCGAGGCCGCTGGACTTGGGAATGAAGCCGCTGGCACCGAACTCACGGGACTTCACCACCACCGCCGCCTCTTCCTGGGCCGAGACCATCACCACCGGGATCTGCGGGTACTGCCCACGCAGCAGCACCAGCCCCGAGAAGCCATAGGCCCCCGGCATGTTCAGGTCGAGCAGGACCAGGTCCCAGTCGGCCTTTTCGCTCAGGCGGGTTTCTAGTTCGGCGATGCTCGCCACTTCAACCAGGCGCACGTCCGCGCCCAGGCCGAGGGTAACGGCCTGGCGCAACGCGCTGCGAAACAACGGGTGGTCATCGGCAATCAGGATTTCGTATGTGGCCATCGATCTATGGATCCTGTTCTGTGCCAGGCGCCTGCGGGGTAGGGATAGCGCCCGGCTGGAATCGGCGCCAAGGATGCAGAGCGCGGCCGGGGGTGGTCAAGCCAACTGCCCCGCCGCCTCGCCCACCCTGGCTGCCAGCCTCGTCATTATGAACCAAAGTGGGGCTCGTGCCCCTTGGACTATAGGAAGGTATGCAAACGCTGGTGAGTCTCGTCCTGCTCATCGATCGGCAAACGACGCTTGCCGCTGAGGTAATGCAGGCTGAACACGTCCAGGTAGGCATCCAGCGCCTGGGAGGCCTGGCTGTCACCGGCCAGGTCCAGGCACATGGCGGCCACTTCGGCGGTACAGAAATGGTCGTCACGCTTGGAGCGCCGCAGCCGATAGCGCGACATCTGCTCGGCCTGCAGGCTCAGCACCGGGAAACGGTCGAGGTACGGGCTCTTGCGGAACATCTTGCGCGCTTCGGTCCAGGTGGCATCGAGCAGGATGAACAGCGGCCGTTTGCCGGGCTCACGCACCACCTCGCTGACCACTCGCTGCTCGGCGACGAACTCACCGGGGAAGACGATGTAGGGCTGCCACTGCGGGTCGTCGAGCAGCGCCAGCAGGCCTTCATCCACCGAAGTACGCAGCCAGCCAAAGGCCGAGGTGTCCTCGATCAGGTCGGCGATCAGCCAGCCGGTGTTGGTCGGTTTCAATGGCTCGGTGTCGTGCATGATCAGGCACACGCCAGCGTCCGCCTGCACCTTGGGCTTCCAGGCACACAGGCAGTGAGTGGCGATGACCCGGCAATCCGCGCAGCGCTCGGCGCGGGAACCACGGGCGATGAAAGGTTTGATGCTGCGCGCCAGGCGTTCGGCACGCAACCGTGCTACCGCGTGGCTCATGGCTGTAAGCCAAGGCTGAAGAATGGGACAGACACAGGGACAACTCGGGAAAGACAAAGCGACAGTCTACCAGAGCAGCCCTGATTTGGCCGTGCAGCGCAGGCAGCGGCTCCTTTATAATCGCAGCCTTTGGCGGCCTGGAAACCCTGCGGTTTCATGGAACGCCGCCCGCCGGCGCAGGTCAAAGCGCCAGTCATCGAACCAGGAGAGATTCATGCTGCGTCTTATCGTCCCGGCCCTGAGCCTGTTGCTCGCCCTGCCACTGGCTGCCCAGGCGGCCTCCAAGCAGGAGTTCGAGCTGAACAAGATGCTGGAGAAGGTTGCCAAGGAGAGCAGCGTCGGCACCCCGCGCGCCATCAACGAGGACATCCTCGACCAGGGCTATACCGTCGAGAAGGGCAAGGCGCTGGTCAACCACCTGAGCGTGCGTGCCGAGCATGCCGCACGCATGCAGGAAAACCCGGAGCAGGTGCGTAGCCAACTGGGTGACAGCGTGTGCCGCAACAGCGGCTTCCGTAACCTGATGTCCAAGGGTGCGATCATGGTCTACCGCTTCACCGTGTACAAGACCAACCAGCCGGTCATGGACCAGGCCTTCGATGCTACCAGTTGCACAGCCGGCAACCAGAAGCGCAAGTGATCAGCTGACTCGCCCCTCTCCTGCGCGCTGCGGCTCGTCGTCAGCGCGCATCTCCGCCAGCAGCGCCTGCACGTAGCGCGACTGGCACTCCAACATAGCCAGGCGCCGCCTGCATTCCGCCTCCAGGGTCACATGGTGAGCCTGCGCGGCATTTTCCAGCTGCTGGTAGAGCTGCCGGTCCACCTCGATGACCAAGCGATGCATGGCGCCACCTCGCGCATCGACACGTTTCGCTTCACCAGTTAACCAAACCCTTGCCGGCATGGGCCACGTGCCGACGAGCGGCCATTGCGATGCCATCGGCACGATCGCGCGCCAGGGTCTAGATTGATAGCGAGAGCTGTAAAACAACGAGATGGACTGACACACCTGCACCAGGGCCTGAAGGCCTACTGCAATGCTCGAAGTGCATACTCGAGCCACAGCAGCCAGCGGCACACGCAGTGCCGCGGCCGGGCCCCGCCATCGGCCCGGTCAGAGGTTTTTGCTGCAGAAGGAGACGTTGAATGCCCTACCAATCGAATGAACAGCTGTTCAATCACTTCAGGGAACATGGCATCGACCTGAGCCACATCGACGCGCAACTGCAAGTGGTCGCGCCACACAGCCCCAACCTGCCGCTGTACCGGGACATGATGCTGACAGTCCTGCGCATGGCCTTTGACGACAGCGATCGCTGGAGCGCCAAGATCACCCTTCAGGCCCTGCGTGAACTGGACCATGCCTTCCGCACCTTGCAGCGCTACCGGGGGCGGCGCAAGGTCACCGTATTCGGTTCGGCGCGCACGCCCGTGGAGCACCCGATGTACGCCCTTGCCCGTGAGCTCGGCGCCACCCTGGCTCGCTCCGAACTGATGGTCATCACCGGCGCCGGTGGCGGCATTATGGCCGCCGCCCACGAAGGTGCCGGCAGCGATCACAGCCTGGGGTTCAACATCACCCTGCCCTTCGAGCAGCACGCCAATGCCACGGTAGACGGCACCGACAGGTTGCTGCCCTTCCACTTTTTCTTCATCCGCAAGCTGTTCTTCGTCAAGGAAGCCGACGCCCTGGTGCTTTGCCCCGGCGGTTTCGGCACCCTCGATGAAGCGCTGGAAGTGCTGACGCTGATCCAGACCGGCAAGAGCCCGCTGGTGCCCGTGGTGCTGCTGGACTCCCCCGGTGGCAGGTTCTGGCAGGATTGCCTGGACTTCATCAGCCGGCAACTGGAAGAAAACCGCTACATCCTGCCCAGCGACATGAAACTGCTGCGCCTGGTGCACAGCGCCGACGAGGCAGTGGAGGAGATCAACCAGTTCTACAGCAACTACCACTCCAGCCGCTGGCTCAAGAACCAGTTCGTGATCCGCATGCATCACCGGCTCAGCGAAGCGGCGCTGCAGGACGTCCAGGAGGGGTTTGCCGACTTGCGCCTGAGCGGCCGGTATCACCAGCATGTCGACAGCGGAGCCGAGCACGAGGTGGGTAACTTCAGCCACCTGACGCGTTTGACATTTGCTTTCAATGGCCGTGATCAGGGGCGGTTGCGGGAGTTGGTGGACTTCATCAACCTGCCGGAAAACTGGGCCAAGCCGGAGCCGATGCACACTACTCAGCGGGCACGGGAGGCGCTGAAGGTCAGTTGATCGCTGCAGGACGTAATCGCCTGTAGGAGCGGCCTTGTGTCGCGAAAGGGGCGCGTAGCGCCCCCAGCAATGTCAGTAGGAACGCTGAAACTACTGGGGGCGCTACGCACCCCTTTCGCGACACAAGGCCGCTCCTACACGACGATGTTGCCTGATCAGTAGTCGTCGAGATCCCGGCCACTGAGCAGGCGGCCGATCATGTCCAGGGGAAAGCCGCGGTAGGCAAGGAAGCGGGTTTGTTGGGCACGGCTTCGGGGATCTTGCGGGCGCTGCCCGGCGAACTTGCGTTGCCAGGTATCCTGCAACAACTCCGACCAATTCACTTCACTCTCGCGCAGGGCCTGGTCGATGTCGCTTCGGTTCAGGCCTCGCTGGCCAAGCTCCTCGCGAATGCGCGCGGGGCCGTATCCAGCACTGGAACGGTAACGGATGAAGCTTTCGAGATAGCGGGCTTCGCTCAACAACCCCTCTTCGGCGAGCCGATCAAGCGCAGGCTCGATCAGTTCATCCGGAGCGCCGCGCTGACGCAACTTGCGCGTCAGCTCGACACGACCATGCTCGCGGCGTGCGAGCAGGTCCATGGCTGTCCGCCTGACGGCGACGGGGGTGTCGAGTACCACGGACATGCCAGCAGCGATCAATAACCGGTGTCGGCGTCAGCCATGTCATCGGCATCGGCTTCAGCGGCAGCGGCCTTGCCGGCTTCGGCAACAGCACCGGCCTTGAGCAGCTTCTCGCGAATCTGCTTCTCGATCTCGGCACCAATCGCTGGGTTCTCGTGCAGGTACTTGGCCGCGTTGGCCTTGCCCTGGCCGATCTTGTTACCCTGGTAGGCGTACCAGGCACCGGACTTCTCCACCAGGCCCTGGGACACGCCCAGGTCGATGATTTCGCCGTTGCGGTAGATACCTTTGCCGTAGAGGATCTGGAACTCGGCCTGACGGAACGGTGGCGAAACCTTGTTCTTGACGATCTTGACGCGGGTTTCGCTGCCGACCACCTCGTCGCCTTCCTTGACCGCGCCGGTACGGCGGATGTCCAGACGCACCGAGGCGTAGAACTTCAGGGCGTTACCACCGGTGGTGGTTTCCGGGCTACCGAACATCACGCCGATCTTCATGCGGATCTGGTTGATGAAGATGACCAGGCAGTTGGCGTTCTTGATGTTACCGGTGATCTTGCGCAGGGCCTGGGACATCAGACGGGCTTGCAGGCCGACGTGCATGTCGCCCATTTCGCCTTCGATCTCGGCCTTCGGCACCAGGGCTGCCACGGAGTCGACGATGATCACGTCAACGGCGTTGGAGCGCACCAGCATGTCGGTGATTTCCAGGGCCTGTTCGCCGGTGTCCGGCTGCGAGACCAGCAGGTCGTCGACGTTGACGCCCAGCTTGCCGGCGTATTCAGGGTCGAGGGCGTGTTCGGCGTCGACGAAGGCGCAGGTGGCGCCGTTCTTCTGGGCTTCGGCGATGACCGATAGGGTCAGCGTAGTCTTACCCGACGATTCCGGACCGTAGATTTCGACGATACGGCCTTTAGGCAGACCGCCAATGCCGAGAGCGATGTCCAGGCCCAGGGAGCCGGTGGAGATGGCCGGGATGCCTTGGCGCTCATGGTCGCCCATGCGCATGACCGCGCCTTTGCCGAATTGGCGTTCGATTTGACCCAGGGCCGCAGCCAAGGCGCGCTTCTTGTTGTCGTCCATTGAAATCCTCACGTGTTCGACTTGGCCCTGACGGCCGGAATACCTGTATAAGTAGCCAGTATTATTCCACAGGCAAGCGCGCGAGCAAACCCCTGTCGTCGATTTACTCGGCGCCAAGCTGTAACAAGCCGTCTAACGCGGCGATCACCGTCTGTCGGCGCACGGCTTCGCGGTCGCCGTCGAAGTGCCGACGCTCGCTGCTCACGTGGCTGCCATCGGCCCAGGCCAGCCATACGGTGCCCACTGGTTTGGCTGGCGAGCCACCGTCGGGCCCGGCCACGCCACTGACCGCCACGGCAAAGCGCGCACCGCTGGCGGCCTGGGCACCGCGGACCATGGCCTCGACCACTTCCTGGCTGACCGCACCGACCTCGGCGAACAGCGCCTCGGGTACCTTCAACTGGCGGGTTTTCTGGGCGTTGGAGTAGGTCACGTAACCGGCCTCGAACCAGGCCGAGCTGCCGGGCACGCGGGTAATGGCCTCGGCGATGCCGCCGCCGGTGCAGGACTCGGCGGTGGTTACCTGGGCATTGAAGCGGCGCAGGTGTTCGCCCAGGCGGGTGGAGAGAACGGTGATCGGGTCCATGGGGTACTCCTTGGGGGATGGGGACACCGTAGCATTTGGGGGGGATGTGGAACAGGCGGGTGCATGCCTTGGGCTTTGCAGCGCGTGGGAGATCGAGCGCCGCCCGCGCGGCGCATCGCGAGCAAGCTCGCTCCTACGTCTGTTTCGGGCCAGTAACGCCTGTGACAGGCGCGCGCGACCGCCTTGTCGGCACGACGTGATATTGCGTAATGCGCCTAGGCATCCGCGCGCAAACCTCACAGGAAACATTGGCCCGAAACAAACGTAGGAGCGAGCTTGCTCGCGATGCGCCGCGCGGGCGGCGCTCGATCTGCCAGGCGCCAAAACCCCCAAGGCATGCACATCTCAAAGCCCCCCGCGCCCCCCTCGCACATAATCCTGACAAGCCCGCAACGCAATCAACCCCCGGTCCCCTTCATCGGTGATGGCGATAATTCGTCGAGCATGCGCCGGCTCAAGTCGGGCGCGTACGGTTGCATGATCCACGCCGCCGGCGCCGGTGGCGGCAGGCACTGCGGCGCAGGCGCTGTCGCGCTCGACCAGGACCGACAGGCGCAGATCGGCAGTAGCGAGGCGATCACGCAGGCGAGCCTGAGCCTGTTGCGCATCGGTAAGCTCCTTGAAATGACGGGTTTCACTTTCCTCCAGGCGCTGCTCCACGGCTTGCCGCTGCCCACGCTCGGCAAGCAGCCGTGCCGCCGTGGCATCGGCCTGCACCTGGGCCTGTTGCGCCAACTGTCGCCCGTAGCGCCAGCCCTGGACCTGCCAGGCCAACGCCACGGACAACACCAGGACAAACACGCCCAGCCCCGCTTGCCATCGGTTCAACACAGCACCTCACGCGCCCGCGCCCAGAGCCTCAGGCGATCTTCCAACCCGTTCAGCCCCCCATTGATATGGCGGGTGATGCGGTTGAACTCGCCCCGGTCGGCCAGGGCGTTGAGCCCTCGCGAATGCCAGAACCAGGCTGCCGATTCGCAGGCCCAGCGCGGTTGCTCAAGCAGTTGTGGCTGCGCCAGCAGGCGTTCGTCACCGAACAGCGCACGGCTGCAGGCCTGGTAGTTGTTGCGCCCGGTGACCTGGATCAGGCCGCGCCCGCAATACAGCTGGCCATCACCATCGGCCACGGGGGTATTGCCCAGGCGAATGGCCAGGCTGCCGGTGTCGTAGCGCGCCAGGTAGCGGTCGTTGCCCAGTTCCTTCACATGACGGAACTGGCCGGACTCGTGGCCGGCCTGGGCGAGAAATGCCGCCACGCGCTTGGGGTTGTCGATCTCCCAGCGCGGCAGCGTGACATTCAGTGCAGCCAGAAAAACGCCCGCGACGGGGCGGGCGTTGGGCAGAATCTGTAGCAGTTGTGTTTCGCTGAGCATGTCCGTCCTCCTTCCTTGTTTCTTCGCTTGCGCGCCCTCAAGCCTTGACCGCAGCCTGACGGCGCGGCGCCGCGCCCTTGGCCTTGACCTTGCCCGCCTTGCCACCGTTGCCTTGCACCGTGGTGCGCCAGCCCGAAGCGGTGAACACCTGCTCCACCGAATCGATCTGGTACTGGCCGTCCAGGCCATCGACAAAACCCTGCAGCTCGATGCTGCGCTCGGCGAACAGGTCGGTGCGCCCGGGCAGTTCGAGGCGCACATGGGCGGTGCTGCGGTTGAAGCTGGCCAGGCGCGCCCTGGCCGCCTGCTCGGCGGCGGCGCGATTGGGGTACAGATGGCGGTCGGTGTGCACCGGCCGCTGGCCGTCCGCCGCCTCGTCGTTGGCCAGCTCGACCGTCTTCAGCTCGCCACTGGCGCTGTCCTGGTGGCGGGTGCGCACGGCCTTGCGCGCGGATTTGTCGTCCAGCCGGAAGTGCCACTGGCTGACATCGCGGCGGGCAATGCCGACCACATCCAGGGGTTTGCCGCTGGCGCTCTGCCCGCCCTGGCGCGGCAGCACCAGCAACTGGCCGTTGGCGAGCTTGGCGGTGCTGTCGTACTGCAGGGCCAGGCGGGTGATGAAGTTGAAATCCGATTCGTTGTACTGATCGACCCGCGGTACCTGGGTCAGCACCGGGCAGATCGCCTGCCAGCCATTGCGGGCACCGATGTCGGCGACGATGCGCTGCAGCGGCACGGCCTCCCAGCTGCCGCTGCGGATGCTCCGGCCGGTGCCACGCAGGTCGCTGGCCTTGCCACGGATCACCAAGGTGTCGGGCGGGCCGGACAGCTCGACCTCATCCACGGTATAGCGCCCCAACCGAGTCAACGGCTGGCCGGCGTAACCCAGATGAACCTCGATCAACGCACCGCGCGCGGGCAGCGCCAGGACGCCGTCACGGGCGTCGATGCGCAGTTCGAAGTCGTCCGACTCCATGCCCGGCTTGTCGGTGGTGCGCAGCAGCAACAGGCGGTCGTTGATCAGTGCGGTGATGTCCTGGCCGTCGGCCTGGATGCGAAAGATCGGTTGCATGGCATCAGTCCCACAGCTGGACGACATTGGCCGGCGCCAGCGCCAGCGTCGGCAAACGGATCCTCACCCCGCTGCGCAACGGCTGGGCCTCGTCGGCCAGCCCCTGGTTGGCCTGCAGCACCGCCTCGACGCTGCCGTCGAGGTGCCCGTAATAGTGGTGGCAGAGGGTGTCGAGCAGGTCGCCCTCAGACGTTTTGCAGGTCTTGTCCATAGCTTACGAACTCCAGTGAAAAGCCTTGTTTGCGTGGAATGCCGCCGGCCAGCAAGGCGCCCTGGTCTTCCTCGATGCTGGTCAGGCACCAGGTGCCGAGCACCTCGCCGTAACCGGTGGTCAGCGACAGCGGCAGCAGTTGGCGGCCAATCCCGCGCAGCGCCTGCAACTGTCCGAGGCCGCCTTTGAAACCGGGAAAGATCGCACCGTGGATGCTGATGGTTTCTTCACCCAGGCTGACCGCCTGCTGGGCGTTTTCCCGGCTCAGGCGCTCCTGTCCGGCCCAGCGGAAACGCGTCTGCCGGCGCAACTGGTCGAAGGCGGCGGTGTCGAGGTTGAAGTAGTAAGGCGCGGCGTTGGCCTTCAAGGGTTGCAGCACCAGCAGGTGCGGGAACGGCTTGATCGCCTCCGCTGCCGGCGTCGCCTCGGGGGCGAAGCCAAAGGTCGACAGCACGCCCTGCCCCACCGCCTTCACATCGCCGATCACCTGGCGAATGGCCGCGCCGGCCTTGCCCAGGTGTTCGGCAAAGGCGTCGGCCTGGTCACGCACCTTGCGCACCACCTCCAGGGCCTGGTCGTACTTGGCGATCACCTTGTCGACGCGCTGCTTGGCCGAATCGATGGCGCGCATCGTGCGTTGCAGGCGCTTGCCGATGTCCGTGCCGATCCATGGCAGGGCTTCGAGTTCGGCGGCCGCCTGCTTGGCGTGGCCGACCGCCTGGTTCATCGGGTCGAGCATGGCGTCGGCACGCCGACGCCCCGCCTCGCCCGCCTTGACCAGTGCATGCAAGCCGCCTTGCAACTGTTCCAGGTAGGTCATGGGTCCTCCTCAGGGTTGCGGTTGATCGGCCATCTGCACCGAGCGCGCCTGACGCATCAGGTCGTCGAGCATGCGCCGGGCGATGGCTTCCAGTTGTTGCAGGGTGGTCGGGTCGTCGAGGCTGTTGTTGAAGGTCACCGGCATGTTGGCGGTGAAGGTGAATTGCTGGTTGACCACCGGCGGTACGACAGCCTGTGACTGCTGTGCCGGGTTGTCCGCAGGACGGGCTGCCTGGGCCGGTGAACGCTCTGCGTCCGGGGTTGCCCCAGGCGCATCGTTACCGGTGACGGAAGCCACGGCTTTGCCGAACCAGCCACCGGCGAATTCACCCGCCATGCCACCCAATGCGCCACCGCCCAAGCTCCCCAGCACGCCACCGACGGCGGCACCGATCGCAGTGCCGATGCCAGGCACCACCGAACCGATCATGGCCCCTGCTGCGGCGCCACCGACCCACCCTGCCGAAGTCCCGGCCAAGGTACCGCCCAACCCACCCACAGCCTGGCCATAACCTTCCAGCTTCTCTGCGGGCGTACCTTCGCTCTGGTAGGTGTCGACCAACTGCAGCGTGGTATCGAGCACCGCGGCCACCGGGACACGCTTGAACAATTTACCGGCCGCTGGCAGCGACTTGCCTGTGCCGATCGAGGGCAACGCCGGCACAGCCTGGGGTTCGGATTGTTGCTCGGCCATTGGCGCTTCATCGCTGTCTTGCGACGCGGGCGCCTCATCCTCCGCGAGCCAGTTGAAAAGCTCGCCTCCGGCCCTGTCCCCCACGGCCTCGCCAATCACGCCGCCCGTTCTGGCCCAACGCTCTTGCCTGGCCTCGTCCTGCTTGTTCTCTTCGTCCTTTTGCGCCGCCTGCTTCTTTGCGGCCGCTCGCTGCGATTTGGCTTGGGCTGTGCGCTGGTTCTTGGATCCGTACTTGTTCCTGCCTGCCCTCCGTCCTTTTTTGCCTGCGCCTGCCGCTGTACCGAGAGCACTGCCTAGCGCTTTACCTTTGCCTCTGAACAGCATCGCCGCCATCGAGCCCAGTACACGACCGCCGACATCGCCGAGGGCTGCGCCGGTACCGCGCGCCACCTCTTCACCGTCCTCGCCGGTGATCACGGCCTTGGCGACCTTGCCCAAGGTCTCGGCACGGTTTTCCCGCCATTCCTTCAGCCCACGCTCGCGTATCGCTCGCTTTTTCTCCGGCGACTGTTTGCGGTAGGCGTGAACGGAAGCAGCCCCAAGGCCCAATGTGCCAAGCCCTCCTGCAGCCATGGCAATGCCTTTGGCGGAGGCCAGCGGGTTGCCATCGGCCTGCGGCGTGGGCTCCTTCGCGGGTGCCTGCACCTTGCCTGGTGCGGCTACTCCTTGCCCTTGCACGGCAGCCTGCCATTGCTGAAAGACATTGACCGTCATCTGGCCAGGTAGCGGCTTTAGGCGCGCCAACCCGGCAATCACCCGATCCAGCGTCAGGTAGTGCTGACGCAAACGTTCGACCGCATCGCCCTCATCTGCCAGCCGGGCAATCTGCTCTTCGTGCTGCTGATCCTGGTCCAGCGCCAGCTCGCGCTCGACCTGGCGTACCTTGCCGAGCGCCAACCCCAGGCCGATCACCTCGCCGATCAGCCGGCCGAACCGGGTGCCGTCGGCCTGCCTGCGCAGGCCTTCGACATTCCGGCGCAGCAGGTCGATGGCCTGGCCCAAGGGGTTGATGGCGGTGACGCCGAGCCCGAGGGTGAACACCTGTGTGTTCGCCATAGGTTCCTCCTTGTCACGGCGCGAGCCACCAGACCATGTCGCTGTACGCCATGGTCATGATGTCGCTCGCGGAAAAGTTCAGCTCCTTGGCCAGCCGCCTGGCGGCGGCCTTCTGCCGGGCCGGGTCAAAGTTCGTCGTCCTGCACCAGGCGAAAGTAGCCGCTTTGCAGGCGGCCATAGTCCTTCAGGGCGAGGCCTTCGAGGTCCTTGATGCCGACCTCGGCCAGCGACGCGAACAGGTTCAGTTCGCGCTGCTCGTCGTCGACGTCGCCACCGGCCTGGGCATTGCGGATATCGCGCACGGTCGGCGCACGCAGCGACAGGCTGTCGACCTGCACGCCGTTCGCCTCGCTGCTGCGTGACAGGCGCACGGTGACGCGGTCGGCACTCAGGGTCAGCCACTGCGGCTGCTTTTTCGCTTGAGCCATGCTGCCCTCCTTACAAGCCGAGCGCGGCGCGCTGGGCGGCCAGTTGGTCGACGCCATCGATCACGCGCTTCATGCCCAGGGCATCGATCTCGTAGACCAGGCGGCCATCGACTTCCAGCTTGTAGTAGCTCAGGCCGACGCTGTGCTTGATCTCGGCCTTGTCGCCGGACTTCCAGTCGCCCATGTCGATTTCCTTGAGGGTGCCGCGCAGGGTCACCACCACCGGGGTGATCGCGCCCTTGAGGCCCTTGAAGGCGCCGCGGAAGGTGCCGTTGAAGCCGCTGCCATCGGCCAGGCCGAAGAACTTCAACGCTTCGCGGCGCACGCCGGTGGTGCTGAAGGCCGCTTCCTGCTTCTCCATGCCCAGGTCCATCTCGACCGGCATGTCCATGCCGCCGGGGCGGTGTTCTTCCATCTTCAGGGTGAGTTTGGGCAGGGTCAGGCTGGGGACATCGCCCTGGAAGCTGACGCCGTCGACGAACAGGTTCAGGTTGGCCAGGGTTTCGGGAATCATTGCCATGTAAATGTGCTCCTTAAGCAGCGGAATCGAGGACTTCGGTCAGCCACTGGTTGGTGACTTCAACGCGGAAATTGGGGTTTTCGGCAGGCGGCACGTCGGTGAAGCGGATGTTCCAGTACACCTTGCCCTGCTCCAGCTGGCTGGCAGTGTTCAGCTCCGTGTCGGCGAAGACCTCGAAGTTGATGATCGCGCCCTGGTTCTTCAGGTCGCGCATGAAGGCCTGCAGGCCTTCGGTGACGTCCTTGACGTAGGTGGCGGTGATGGAGCGGTCGACGGCCCATTTGTGGCCGTAGAGGATCGCGTCCATGACGATGTCCATGGTCCGCACGCGGGTGACGAAGGCCCATTTCGGGTCGCTGGACAGGGTGCGGTTGCCCCACAGGCGGAAGCCGTCGTCGCGGATGATGGTGGCGATGTTGGCGTTGTTCAGCAGGTTGGCGCGGCAGCTGTCGTCGCCATCGAGGAACTCCACCGGGCGGGTGGTGCCGGTGATGCCGACGAACTCCTTGTTCGACGGCGAGGCCCAGAAGCCGTACTCGCTGTCGGTCCAGGCGAACAGGCCGGCGACCCAGGCCGAGCCGGGCGCGTCGACGGTGGCTTCTTCGCCGCTGTCGAAGTACTGCACGCCCGGGTCGACCAGGAAGGCGCGCTTGGCGCCGAAGTCCTTGGCGTAGTCCAGGGCCGCTTCATCGGTGGTGTTGGGGCCGTCGATGATGGCGATGGCGCGCAGCTTGTCGGCCAGGGCCACCAGCGCGGTGCCGACCGCCTGGGTGGCGCTGTGGCGCGGCGCGGCCAGCAGGCGCGGCTGAGCGTTGAAACGGCTCTTGCCGTCGAGCAGCGCCTGCAGGCCGGTGCGCTTGCCGTCGGCCTGCACGGTGCCGATGATTGCCGCGGTCTGCTCGGCGGCGTCGTCGAGCCTGGCCACGCCGCAGGCGACGATGACCGCCTTGGCCCGGGTGTAGATGGCGCGGCAGGCCTTGGTGATGGCGGCGTTTTCGCCGAAGGCGGCGACGGCTTCACGTTCGCTGGTGATCAGCACCAGGTCGTTGGCCTTGGCCGTGGCGCCAGCGCCTTCGGTGAAGGTGTCGACCAGGCCGATGATCGACGAAGACGGCAGAGAGATGTTGCGGGCTCCGGTGTCGACGTTGGTTACGGTGACGCCGTGGAAGAATCCACTCATGTAGGTTTACTCCGGGTTCGGGTGTGAAAAGGCCCTGCGGGTGCAGGGCCTGGAAGGGTGTTGAAGAGGAAGAAAAACGCCCCGGCGGTGCGGGGCGTTATCGAGTTTGTTCTGCGAGCCAGACGGGAGGGGCCGGGCGCTGCGAAACGTCAGGGAAGGCGTCGGACTGGGGCCAGTCGCGCAGGGCCTGCATGAAGACGAGCAGTGCATTGAACTGCTCAGCGGTCAGCGTCGTGTCACTACCGATTTCCAGCTGATCGCGATGGCGGTCACGCAGCCACACCACTTCTGCTAGCTTGGCATCGCGCCAAGTGCGCTCCTTGGTAAGGATCTGGCCAGAGTCGGCCGCTGGGAAGTCGACCAGTTCAGGAAGACCGTCAGCGCCAGGCTGCATGAGCTTGTCCGCTGGTCTTTGCGAAACCACGGAGGCAAACAGCTCTTGCGAAAGCTCTACGGCATCGGCCGGCCAAGTTCCGGCCTTGATGTAGCGCTCACGCAGATCAGGTGAGTAGCAGGTATTTTCAGAGGGCGAGTAGAACATTTGAATTATTCCTGATCAGTTGCCGACTGCGAAGTACCACGCCTGGACAGCCCCCGCTGTGCTGGCCAGATTTGGTACCTGCCCGCCCGTACCGAGAAAACCGTTCCAGGAGAAGGACGTACGCGTACGGCCGTTAATCGTTGCATAGGCCTGCTGGTTGCCGGAATTCTGATAACCCGTAAGCACTGCTGCAAGGCAGGTGTTGGGGAAGGCGATAGGGAAGTTCGTTGTGGTCGTCGCGCTTGCCGCACAAGGTGCCGCGCCCCACTGGAAGACCAAACCTCCCAGCCAGCTTGGCAGGCAGATATAGCCGTTCGACGCCAATTGCATCGACAGGCCGAAGCGCAGTTTCTTCGGCGTCACGAATGAGGTGTTATCAGCACCCGCATCAGTTACTGATTGAGTAGCGATCTTCGCAGTGCCTAGCCGAGTCTCTGTTGCTTGTGCCGCCAGTGGTGCCAAGCCAGCCACGTCTGCCACGCCTTGGTTGACGGGCGCGCTCCAAGCCTTGATGCACCACATTACGGCAAGGCTGCGCGGGCGGGTTTCCGTGCCCCCTTTGGCTGCTGCTGGGGCGAACACATTCGACCCAAGTGTCGCCATGAGAACAGAGCTGCCTGTAGCTCTTCCTGTTGCGCCAAGGTTCGTTGTAGCACTTCCGGCCACATTGGCCTCGAACGGCATTTTTGCAGTGCCAGCCTCAGCTGATAACACTGTGTGGTAGTGGTCGAGCAGAGAGTCTGCGGCCCAGCTACCTATAGTTCGACCCGAATCGACGCCGCGCCCGTGATCCCAACCCCGCAGGAATTCGCCGCGATAGTCTGGAAGCCTGAAATAACCTGTCGGCTCATCGCCTTTGTTGTAAGTGGTACCGAGATACGCCGACAGATCGGGATAGGCAGCACTGCTCTGGACACTTCCATCCAGTTCAAGGTAACCAACAGGCACCTGCGCTTTCGGGAACGGAGTAACCGCACCGACCGGCGTAGATGAGCGGAGAGCATCCAACTCGGCAATGAGCGCGGCAACGTCTACCTGCCCCTGATTGACAGGAGTATTCCAGGCTTTGATACACCACATCACAGCCATATTGCGCGGACGCGCTTCATTACCGCCTGAGGCGTTGAGGTAATTGCTGTATTGCGCGGTTGCAGCCTGGGTGCCGTTATCCGCAACGAGACCACTTCCAACAGTACCGGAGGTATTTCCGAACACTGGAACACGTGAATAGGTGTGAGTGTGGGCTTCGTTCTGTCCTAGCTGACTACTACCCAGGGTACGACCTGCGTCGATCCCTCGCCCGTGGTCCCATCCGCGTAGGAACTCGCCTCGGTAATCAGGGAGGCGGAAGTAGCCCGTTGCTTCGTCACCCTTGTTGTATGCGGTGCCCAGGTACTCGTACAAATCCGGGTAGGCTGTCTTGCTCTGTACACTTCCATCCAATTCAAGAAAACCCGCAGGCACCTGAGTTTTCGGGAACGACATGATCGCGCCAACAGGCGTGGACGAGTTTAACGCCGCTAGTTCCTCGACTAATGCAGCCACATCGATGTGGCCTTCATTCACTGGTGCGTTCCAGGCTTTGATACACCACACCACCGTCATGTTGCGAGGGCGGGTTTCAGAACCACCGAACGCACCGGTATTGATACCTGGGTAACCGGCGTCCAGCCCAGTGTTCTCCACAGTTACATAAAAGCCGCCTGTCGCGCCTCCACTCGCGGAGCCTGATCCAATACCGTACTTGACGCCTGTTACGTCAACATTGAGCTTCTCGTGTCGGTGCGACTTCAGCGCCTCGACCTGACTGCTGCCAATCTCCCGACCGGCGTCTACTCCGCGTCCATGGTCCCAGCCACGCAAAAACTCCCCACGATAGTCAGGAAGGCGGAAATAACCCGCAGGTTCGTTGCCATTGTTGTAGGCAGTGCCCAGGTACGCAGACAGGTCTGGGTAGGTCGCTGCGCTCTTGGTGCTGCCATCCAGCTCCATGAAACCCGGCGGAATAGCATTTACCGGAAACGGCAGGATCGCCCCAACCGGTAACGAGTTCCCACCCAGTCCACCTTCCACCTGGAAGCTGGCCCCATCGTGAACAAGCGTGTACAGCACACCCGCCTGCAGATCGCCGGCGCTCAAGTCGACCACGCCGCTACCGCCAGACTTCTTGACCGAAACCGCAGCCAGGTTACCAACTTTCGCGGTCACCGCTCCGGTGTTGGCAACACTTGCCAGAAACTGGAATCGCTGCCCCGCCTTGTAGGCATCCAGCGTTGCCTCGCTGCTCTTGAGGGATAACAGCAAGGCATTGTCAGTACCCGCAGCTGCCCCGAGCCAGGTCAGCGGCCCCGAATCCTTGGCCACATCCGCACGGCGCAGGTACTGGGTATGCGGGTTGGCTGCATCTACATGCGCCTTGAGCTGATTGCGTGCATACAGCTCTGCCGCTTCACGGGCCTTGTCCACATAGTCCCGGGTGGCCAGCACGATGCTCGGGTCGACTTTCAGGGTGATGTTGGCGATGTTGCCGAACACCACGTGCATGCGAATGGTCTGGGTGCGGCCACTGCCCTGCACCAGCAGCGGTTTGTAGCTCGGCGCCGGCGAGGCTACCGCGACGAAGTTGCCAGCGGCGTCCTCCAGGGCGAGTTCGCGAATCCACCAACCGCCGGTTTCCGGCGGCAGCACCAGCTCCGCCACCAGCACAGCCGGGTCGGCGGGCGATTGATACAGCGCATTGAGTTGGGCCCGATAGACCTGGCGAACCAGAGAAGTCTGAGTCGGTTTGGGTACCGGGTCCGGGGCTTGCGACGGCTCGCCGCCCGCATCCCCGATGAGCATGTGGGTGATGTTCCAGGGCAGCCCCAGCATGGCACTGTTGGCCTGCTGGGCGGTGCCCACGTTGGTCAGGAAACCGCCGAATTGCGTGGTTGAGTTAGCCATTCAGGTAAATGTCCAGTAAGTCTTGTGTGTGATCGGCAAGCAGGCTGTAAGCCCCCACCTTGACCTCGATGTCTGCGGCCTCCCAGGGGTAGACCTCCAGCAGTTCGCCTTCGAACACAGGCACCGCCTGGTAAGCCGGCACCCGCGCCTCGAGGCTGATATCCAGGGCCAGCAGTTGTCGGGAGACGGGCCTCGCGTCATCGATCAGCCGCACCAGTTCTTCATAGGTTTCTTCACTGATGCCGGATTCGGAAACGCCCACCTTGAGGGAGAAGGTGCCAGGAACGCCCAGGGGCTCAACCTGCCACCATTCATTCACTTCGATGAGGTAGCCGAAGGGCTCGACCACTCGACGCAGCGCGCCGAGGGTGCCCTTGTAGGCATGCACGAAAAATGCAGACCGGATGACCGAGCGGCGGACCTCCTCCGACCAGGATGGATCCCAACGGTCCACCGACCACGCCCAGGCCAGCTGATAAAGCAGATGCGCCGGGCAGGTA
Organism: Pseudomonas sp. NPDC089401; assembly: GCF_044749485.1. NCBI lineage: Bacteria > Pseudomonadati > Pseudomonadota > Gammaproteobacteria > Pseudomonadales > Pseudomonadaceae > Pseudomonas > Pseudomonas sp. NPDC089401. Next base: position 316,951 of record NZ_JBIVIA010000006.1, read on the forward strand.
TCCGGGTTGTAGAGCTGGCGCAGGCTGACCTTGAGGTCTTCATCGGCCGCCACTTCGATGGCCCGCTCCAGCGGTGTGCGGTTGAGCGGCAAGAGGCTGTGCATGTCGTCAGCCCCCTCTGGTCAGGGTGAAGCCGCTGCACCAGGCCGCCTGGGCCTTGTTCGGACGGATGTCGGCCCAATCGCTTACCTCGACCCGGCTGACGCCATCGATATGCAGCTGCGCATCGATGCCGGAGCGGGCCACCTCCACGCCCAGCCGCCGCCGCGGGTTGATCCAGGCTTCCAGGCGGCGCTGGCACTCGGCGAGGATCGCCTCGTACTCGGGGCCGCTGTCGGCCAGGTGCAGCACGGCGTCGATGCGGTATGGCAGTACTTCGGCGCTGCGCACCACGACGCGGTCGGCGACCGGGCGGATGTCGTCGTCGTTGAGGTAGGCCGCCACCTGCGCCAGCAGCTCGTCGCTGGCGCTGCCATCACCCTCCAGGCTCAGCACGGTCACATCCACCACCGCCGGCGACGGGCTTTCGGCGGTGGCGTCAGCCACCTGCCCCGAAGCGTTGCGGGCATGCAGGATGTAGCTGTTGCGCGGGCCGGCGGTGGTCAGGCCTTCGTAGACCAGTTGCACCCGCTCGCGCAGGGCGTCGTCGGCTTCCAGCAGGGCTTCGATGGGCGGCACGCTGGCCAGGTCCTCGGCCTGGATCACCAGGCGCTGCAGGCTGACGTTGGCGGCCAGCTGGTCGAGGTCGCTGCCTTCGGCGTAGCCCAGCAGCAGTGCCTTGGCCGCATCGTTGATGCGGGCGCGGTTGAGCAGCTTGCGGTAGGCGCCGACCTCCAGCAGCTTGGTGACCGGGTCGCTTTCCAGGTTGGCGGTCCAGCCGTCGCCCAGGTATTCGCGGAAGGTCTCCAGGTCGGCCTGGTAGAGGGCTTCGTAGTCGAGGTCTTCGAGCAGTTGCGGGGCGGGCAGTTTCGACAGGTCGACCTGGCTCATACGCTCACCTCCACCAAGGCGTCGTCGCCCAGATAACGGCCGCTCAGGGCCAGGCTGACCTGGCCGTCGAGCACGGCGACGACCTTGACCCGTTCGAGCTGCAGGCGCGGCTCCCAGCGGCCCAGGGCACGTGCCACCTCGGCCTGTACGGCGCTCTTCCAGCCTTCGTTGACCGGCAGGTCGACGAAACGGCGCAACTGGCTGCCGTATTCAGGGCGCATGCGCCTGCTGCCCAGTGGCGTGGTGAGGATGTCTTCGATGGACTGGCGCAGGTGATCGATGCCGGCCAGTGGCTGGCCGGTGCGGCGGTCCATGCCGATCATGGCGCACCTCCCCTGGCCGCGCTCCGTTGATAGGTTTGCATGGCATTCTCCGGGTGTGAAAAGGCCCGCATCGGCGGGCCTGGTTCAGTGTTTGTGGTTGGCGGTGTTGCCGGCGGTATCGATGATCCGCCCGCCCCCGTTGATGTCACCGCTGACCTGCAACGGGCCCTCGACGCTGACATTGCCGGTGAGCTTGATCGCCGCCGCCTGCAGGCTGATCGCACTGTCGCTGACTTGCACCGTGCTGGCGCCGACGGTGATGGTGGCGCTGCCGCCGGGCAGCTGGATGTCGTAGTGGCTGGCCTGCCAGTCGTAGCTGAGCGAGCCGCCGTCGTCGAAACGCCAGACCTCGACGTGGTCGCGGTTGTCCGCCGCGCTGCCGGCATTGCCATAAAGGCCGGGGATGAAGGTGCCCTGGGCCGGCTCGCCGCTGGGGCTGAGCAACACGCCCTGCTCGCCCAGGCTCGGTGCCCGCCAGTGCCGGGCCTTGCCTGCGGCCTGGGCATGCCAGCGCAGCCAGGCGCTGGTCCAGCCACTGCCATCGGACACCCGCACACGGGCGGCGGCGAGGTCCACGGCCACCACCCGACAGGGAATGAGCAGGCACGCCAGCATGCGGTCATGCATGGCGCTGATGTAGCTCATGCCAGGTCCTCGGGGGCAATGTAATGCGCTTCGTTGCCCAGGCCGGTGTCGGGGGCGAAGCCCAGCACAAGGCTGCCGGGAGGCTGGTCCGGCCAGTTCCAGCGCGGCTCGCCGAGCAGCACCGGCTGGTCCCAGCGCACGGTCCAGGCGCTGCCTTCGAACTGCGCCTGCACATTGCGGCTGGCTTCGACGAAGTCCAGCGCCCAGTGCTGCTGGCGCAGCAGGTCCATCAGTTGCGCGGCCAGCAGGCTGCCTTGCAGGCGCGCTTCGGGGTTGGCGCTGTCGGCGGTGATGTCGGCCTCGAAGGTGGCGACCAGCACCGAGCGGCCGTCACGCGGTGCGGCGTCGGCGGTCATCTGGACGATGCCGTGGCGCAAGGCCGGGCGCTCAGGGGCGCTGCCTACAGTGGCGTAGGCATCGACTGATGCCAGATCCGGCATTGCCTCACGAATGGTTGCGGTCACGGCTGAATGCAAAATGGCCAGTTCGCTCATGTTTATCCTCCTTATCGCTCATCGGCCTGGGCACTTTCACGCAAGCCCAGGCGCTTGATCGCCCATCGCTCATAAAGGCGCATGGCGACGTCGGCGCCGCCCACCGCGGTCAGGCAGCCAAATGCACTGGCCGCCCAGATCGACAGGCCGCCGGCATACAGCAGCATGACCGTCGATACCCCGCAGACCATGCAGGCGCCAGAGCGCAATACCAGTCGCCGCAGCAGCGACCAGCCCCGGGCGCCGGCCTTGTCGGCTCGCCACATCTCGCCGCTCAGGCCGCCCAGCAATGCCAGGACGATTACCAGCCAGAGCGGCATTTCCAGCAACGTCTGTTGCTCGTTCGTCACTGTCCTGTCTCCTGTAGTGATGCCTGCCGGCATTGGCCGGCAGGCAGTGGTTGTTGAACTCGGCATTCCAAAAAGCCCGCCTTGCAGGCTTTTCAGTAATGCGTTGTCGAACCGCCGGCCACGACTGGTGACGCCATGCGGTTCCGCTTCAAATTGGTGACTCCGACCGCGGCTGCCTGCCCGCCGGATAACTGATCGTGGTGCTTTACGCTGCACACCCGGGCCAGTTGCCAACCCTCTGGACAGTTGAGGCCTGTCCATCGCTGCCTGTGTAACAACCGGTTTCCGTCCGGCTTGAGACACAGGTTATGCATCAGTGCATATGCAGTCAATGCATTTCTTCAAATTTCTATGCGCCTGAATTTGCTTAAATGCATGAGAGCTATGCACGGCCTGGCTTGTAGGGCTTTTCTGCAGACGAAAAAAAACCCGCCGAAGCGGGTTTCTTGTGGAAGGCGATGATCAGCGGGCGTACATACCCCACCAGAACACATGCCCAAGCAGGCTGATCTGCTCGTCCTGCATCTGCTGGAAGCTGTAGTCCTCGTCAGGGTGCTCGTCGCGGTTGAAACTGCGCAGGCGGATGCCGGTAGGCAGGCGATAGACCTGCTTCACCCGCAGCTGGCCGTTGTGGTTGATGGCATAGAGGTCACCATCGATGATGTCGCCGATCGAGCACTTGCCGGTGTTGACCCCGACCGTCGCGCCGTCACGCAGCACTGGCAACATGCTGTTGCCGCGCACGGTCACACACTTGGCCTGATCGAACTGCACGCCGTTGTGGCGCAGGCTGCGCTTGCCGAAACGCAGGCAGGCGCGCTCGCTTTCTTCGATGACGAATCTTCCTGATCCAGCTGCCAATTCGACCTCGCGAAGGAAAGGAACCGAGACCTCGTCGTCCTCGACGGGGGTTTCATCGTCCCACAGGCTGATGTCGCCCAGGTTGGCGTGGCCATGCACAGGCACCGCCGCTGGCAACGCGGCTGCCCGCGGCTCGCCGAGTTCGGCACGGCCGCGCAGCTGTTCGGTGCTCACGCCGAAGTACTCGGCGATTTTCGACACATGCTTGTCGGAAGGGTCGACGATCTTTTCGCTGAGGATCCGCGACAAGGTGGATTGCGGGACGCCCGTGCGCCGGTACAGCTCCGTCGGGGACAGGCCGTGGCGGTCGAGCAGTTCTTTGAGTACGGAGGCTACGTTGCGCTTTTGCATAAAATGCATAATGCAGGGCCTTGCGCAGAAATGCAATGCACCTGACTGGCCCATGGCCTGCGCCTGCATCTCGGTGAAAAAGCCTGTACCATTGCCGGTTTCACAATCGCCAACCAGATCACCCGCTGTAAGGCCCTGAATGTCTGATCTTTCCGCACACACCCCGATGATGCAGCAGTACTGGAAGCTGAAAAACCAGCACCCGGACCAGCTGATGTTCTACCGCATGGGCGACTTCTACGAAATCTTCTACGAAGATGCGAAAAAAGCCGCGAAACTGCTGGATATCACCCTGACCGCGCGCGGTCAGTCGGCCGGCCAGTCGATCCCCATGTGCGGGATTCCGTTCCATTCGCTGGAAGGTTACCTGGCCAAGCTGGTCAAGCTCGGCGAGTCGGTGGTGATCTGCGAGCAGATCGGCGACCCGGCCACCAGCAAGGGCCCGGTGGAGCGCCAGGTGGTGCGGATCATCACCCCGGGCACGGTCAGTGACGAGGCGTTGCTGGACGAGCGCCGCGACAACCTGATCGCCGCGCTGCTCGGCGACGAGCGCCTGTTCGGCCTGGCCGTGCTGGACATCACCAGCGGCAACTTCAGCGTGCAGGAAATCAAGGGCTGGGAAAACCTGCTGGCCGAGCTCGAGCGCCTGAACCCGGTCGAACTGCTGATCCCCGACGACTGGCCGCGTGACCTGCCGGCCGAGAAGCGCCCGGGCGCCCGCCGTCGTGCCCCTTGGGACTTCGACCGAGACTCGGCGCGCAAGGCCCTGTGCCAGCAGTTCGCGACCAAGGACCTCAAGGGCTTCGGCTGCGACAAGCTGACCCTGGCGATCGGCGCCGCCGGCTGCCTGCTGACCTACGCCAAGGAAACCCAGCGTACCGCCCTGCCGCACCTGCGCAGCCTGCGCCACGAGCGCCTGGACGACACGGTGATCCTCGATGGCGCCAGCCGCCGCAACCTGGAGCTGGACATCAACCTGGCCGGCGGGCGCGACAATACCCTGCAGTCGGTGATCGACCGCTGCCAGACCGCCATGGCCAGCCGCCTGCTGAGCCGCTGGCTGAACCGCCCGCTGCGTGATCCGAAGACGCTGCAGGCACGCCAGGACTCGATCCGCTGCCTGCTCGACAGCTACCGCTTCGAGAAACTGCAGCCGCAGCTCAAGGAAATCGGCGATATCGAGCGGATCCTCGCCCGTATCGGCCTGCGCAATGCCCGCCCGCGTGACCTGGCACGCCTGCGCGATGCGCTCGGCGCCCTGCCCGAGCTGCAGAACGCCATGGCCGAGCTGGAAGCCCCGCACCTGGCGCGCCTGGCCGCCATCACCGGCACCTACCCGGAGCTGGCCAGCCTGCTGGAGCGGGCGGTCATCGACAACCCGCCAGCGGTGATCCGTGACGGCGGCGTGCTCAAGGCCGGCTACGACAACGAGCTCGACGAGCTGCTGGCGATCAGCGAGAACGCCGGCCAGTTCCTCATCGACCTGGAAGCCCGCGAGAAGGCCCGCACCGGCCTTGCCAACCTCAAGGTCGGCTACAACCGCGTGCACGGCTACTTCATCGAACTGCCGACCAGGCAGGCCGAACAGGCGCCAGGCGACTACATCCGCCGCCAGACCCTCAAGGGCGCCGAACGCTTCATCACCCCGGAGCTGAAAGCCTTCGAGGACAAGGCGCTGTCGGCCAAGAGCCGCGCCCTGGCGCGCGAGAAGATGCTCTACGACGCGCTGCTGGAAACCCTGATCAGCCACCTTGCCCCGCTGCAGGACAGCGCCGCCGCGCTGGCCGAGATCGACGTGCTGAGCAACCTCGCCGAGCGCGCGCTGAACCTCGACCTGAACTGCCCGCGCTTCGTCGAAGAGCCGTGCCTGCGCATCGAGCAGGGTCGCCACCCGGTGGTCGAGCAGGTGCTGACCACGCCGTTCGTGGCCAACGACCTGGGCCTGGACAACAGCACGCGCATGCTGATCATCACCGGCCCTAACATGGGCGGTAAATCCACCTACATGCGCCAGACCGCACTGATCGTGCTGATGGCGCACATCGGCAGCTTCGTGCCGGCGGCCAGTTGCGAGCTGTCGCTGGTCGACCGTATCTTCACCCGTATCGGCTCCAGCGACGACCTGGCCGGCGGGCGTTCGACCTTCATGGTCGAGATGAGCGAAACCGCCAACATCCTGCACAACGCCACCGACCGCAGCCTGGTGCTGATGGACGAGGTCGGCCGCGGCACCAGCACCTTCGACGGCCTGTCGCTGGCCTGGGCCGCCGCCGAGCGCCTGGCCAACCTGCGTGCCTACACGCTGTTCGCCACCCACTACTTCGAGCTGACCGTGCTGCCGGAGAGTGAACCGCTGGTGGCCAACGTGCACCTGAACGCCACCGAGCACAACGAGCGCATCGTCTTCCTGCACCACGTGCTGCCTGGCCCCGCCAGCCAGAGCTATGGCCTGGCGGTAGCCCAGCTGGCCGGCGTGCCACAGCCGGTGATCCTGCGCGCCCGTGAACACCTGGCCCGTCTGGAGACCACCAGCCTGCCACATGAGCAGCCGGTGGTGCAGAAGGCCAAGGATGAGCCGCATGTCCCGCACCAGAGCGACCTGTTCGCCAGCCTGCCACACCCGGCCATCGAGAAGCTGGGCAAGCTGGACCTGGACGACATGACCCCGCGTCAAGCTATCGAAATGCTATATCAACTAAAGAACCTGTTATAACGGCGCCCACTACAAGCTGATAGAATCCGCCGCGGTTTGCTGGTGCTGCAGGTTATTAGCCTGGCCTGCAGCCACATGCCCGTAAACCGCGCGGCCCCGAGAGGAAGGGCCGCCGCCGTCGCCTGAGGAGAGAACTAGAAATGACCTTCGTCGTCACCGACAACTGCATCAAATGCAAATACACCGACTGCGTGGAAGTCTGTCCGGTGGACTGCTTCTACGAAGGCCCGAACTTCCTGGTGATTCACCCGGACGAGTGCATCGACTGCGCCCTGTGCGAGCCTGAGTGCCCGGCCCAGGCGATCTTCTCGGAAGACGAGATTCCAGCCGGCATGGAGAACTTCATCGAGCTCAACGCCGAGCTGGCAGAAATCTGGCCGAACATCACCGAGCGTAAGGACGCCCTGCCGGACGCTGAAGAGTGGGACGGCAAGACCGGCAAGATTGCCGACCTGGAGCGCTAAGCGCACCGGAAACGAAAAAGGCCCGCGAGGGCCTTTTTTCGTTTCTGCCAGGCAAAAAAAAGGGGCGGTTTGACCCGCCCACATTTTTTTCCGTAGTCCCTGCTTGTCCCAAACATCGTCCTTAATGAAATCGCTTCTTGCGACGTCCCTGGCCTTCTTCCTGAAAGCCTGTGCATGTCCGTGTGCACAGTTCGAATACTAGCGATTTCCCTGAGGCGGGCAACTGCGAGATCTCTCAAGATATTACCGGGGACACACTTCCACACATCTAGAAAATTCTTTGATTTCAGCTAGTTATGATTTTGCAGTAGGTGAAAACGACATTGATTTACTGCTGGTTACACGGATAGCTTACAGAACGAGTAAGCAAAGGCTTACACGCTATGCATCTGGGGTAGCGTCATACACCTTGTCTGCCTCCAGTTTTTCACTCTCCTGCCCTGGCCTCTTCGCGGGTAAACCCGCTCCCACAGGCTTGATGGAGGGCTCCAGAGCGGTGCTGTACCTGTGGGAGCCGGTTTACCCGCTCCCACAGGCTTGATGGAAGGCTCAAGAGCGGTGCTGTACCTGTGGGAGCCGGTTTACCCGCTCCCACAGGTTTGATGGAAGTCTCAAGAGCGGTGCTGTACCTGTGGGAGCCGGTTTACCCGCTCCCACAGGCTTGATGGAAGGCTCCAGAGCGGTGCTGTACCTGTGGGAGCCGGTTTACCCGCTCCCACAGGCTTGATGGAAGGCTCAAGAGCGGTGCTGTACCTGTGGGAGCGGGTTTACCCGCGAAGAGGCCGGCACAGAATTGCACGGATGGCACAAACAAAAGCGCCCCGAGGTCATCGGGGCGCTGGGCAAACGGTACAGCCAGGCTTACTGGAACAGCGACTCGCTGGACAACCCGTTCTTCTCGAGGATCTCGCGCAGGCGCTTGAGCCCTTCTACCTGGATCTGCCGTACCCGCTCGCGGGTCAGGCCGATCTCCAGGCCAACATCCTCCAGGGTGCTGCTCTCATGCCCACGCAGGCCAAAGCGACGTACCACCACCTCGCGCTGCTTGTCTGTGAGCTCGCCCAGCCACTGGTCGATGCTCTGCGACAGGTCATCGTCCTGCAGCAGTTCGCACGGGTCGGTCGGGCGGTCGTCGGTCAGGGTGTCGAGCAGGGTCTTGTCCGAGTCCGGGCCCAGCGACACGTCCACCGAAGACACCCGCTCGTTCAGGCCGAGCATGCGCTTGACCTCGGCGACCGGCTTTTCCAGCAGGGTGGCGATTTCTTCCGGCGAGGGTTCGTGATCGAGCTTCTGGGTCAGCTCCCGCGCAGCGCGCAGGTAGACGTTGAGCTCCTTGACCACGTGGATAGGCAGGCGGATGGTGCGGGTCTGGTTCATGATCGCCCGCTCGATGGTCTGGCGGATCCACCAGGTCGCATAGGTCGAGAAGCGGAAGCCGCGCTCCGGGTCGAATTTCTCGACCGCGCGGATCAACCCCAGGTTGCCTTCCTCGATCAGGTCGAGCAGCGACAAGCCGCGGTTCACATAGCGACGGGCAATCTTCACAACCAGGCGCAGGTTGCTTTCGATCATGCGCTTGCGGCCGGCAGGGTCGCCCTTTTGCGACAGGCGCGCAAAATGGACTTCCTCTTCCGGCGAAAGCAGAGGCGAGAATCCGATCTCGTTGAGATACAGCTGGGTGGCATCGAGCGCCCGGCTGTAATCGATGTACTTGTGTTGCTTGAGCGATGAGCCCGACTTGGCCCTCGTCCGAACCGAAGATACAGCAGGTTCGTCTGACACCACATCCGTTTCCAAAACGATGCCCGTCTCCATCAGGAGGACGTCATCGTCGATGTCAAACTCCGGCGCTTCTTTATTGAGAGCCATTGTTATAGTCCTTTGCTGAGTTCGAACTCAGACTCGAGCGGCACCTGGTTCCCTGGCATCGCTGGAGCCTGTCCCCTCTACATCACAGGAACAGGCCGGGTACAACGATCAACGGCGTGGCAGGAACTGGAGCGGATCGACGGGTTTGCCCTGGCGGCGAATCTCGAAATGCAGCTTCACCCGATCAGTGCCCGTGGACCCCATTTCAGCAATCGACTGCCCTGCCTTGACCTGCTGCCCCTCCCGAACCAACAGCCTGCGGTTGTGACCGTAGGCACTGACGTAGGTATCGCTGTGCTTGATGATGATCAGCTCGCCGTAGCCCCGCAAGCCACTCCCGGCGTAGACCACCGCACCATCAGACGCAGCAAAAACAGGCTGTCCCAAATCACCGGCGATATCAATGCCTTTATTCAAACTACCGTTTGAAGCGAATTTACCAATCAGCACGCCGTTGGCCGGCCACGTCCAACCACCCACGGCCCGCTCTGCGGCGGGCACCGTGGTAACCGCCGTGGCAGGCGCGGCGGGGGTTGTTGGCGTCGGTTTTCCGCCGTTTGCCGGAGGCGTGATAGGCGCGCCAACCGGGCGACGAATGACCGTGGTCTTGCTCGAGGAAGACGGGCTGGAGACCACCGTGGTACTGCCGGTCGAGCCGCTGTTGAAGCGGATGGCCTGGCCCGGGCGGATGGTGTACGGGGCAGGGATACCGTTGCGCGCGGCCAGCTCCTTGTAGTCCCAGCCGTAGCGGAAGGCGATGGAGAACAGCGTGTCACCCGGCTTGACGACGTACTGGCCGGAGGTCACGGTCGGCCGCTTGGGCGCGGCATTGTTGCGGTCGACCACGCGCGCGCCGCTCGAGCCGGTGCTCGAGCAGCCAGTCAGCAGGGTGCCCATGGCCAGTGCGATCACCAGAAACTTGAACACCGACCGATCCTTGCGCTGCCGAATGACTGTGTGCCCCACCCGCGCTCCCCTCGAAAAACCATAAGACGATATGCAATATTGTTGCAATTATAACCAAGCCATACGGCATTGGCAGGGTTCAGGCCCCGCCAGATAGACAGGGCCGCCGCCGAAGAATTCGTTGCCGGCGCAAATATTCCTGGTGGCTCAGGCCAACGGGCCGTTGAGCAATGGCACGAAACGCACCGCGCCGAGCACGCGCCGAGAGAAGCCATGCTCCTCGCGCACGATCAGCATCAGTTGCTGCACCTCACCCGCCGGGCCCACCGGGATCACCATGCGACCGCCAGGCGCCAGCTGGTCGAGCAGCGCCTGCGGCACTTCCGCAGCCACCGCGGTGACGATGATGCCGTTGTACGGTGCCAGCGCCTGCCAGCCATCGCAACCGTCACCCCAGCGGAATACCACGTTGCGCAGGTTTAGCTCGACCAACCGCTCCTTGGCGCGGTCCTGCAGGACCTTGATCCGCTCCACCGAGAACACCCGCTCCACCAACTGGGCCAGGATCGCCGTCTGGTAGCCGGAGCCGGTGCCGATCTCCAGCACCTTGTCCAGCGGCCCGGCCTCCAGCAGCAGCTCGCTCATGTGCGCCACCATGAACGGCTGGGAGATGGTCTGGTTGTGCCCGATCGGCAGCGCCGTGTCTTCATAGGCACGGTGCGCCAGCGCCTCGTCGACGAACAGGTGGCGCGGCGTGCGACGAATCACGTCGAGTACCTTGGGGTTGGCAACGCCTTCCTCGCTCAGGCGCTGGATCAGCCGCTCGCGGGTGCGCTGCGAGGTCATGCCGATACCGCCCCGGCGCTGCAGATCGTCCTGGTCGCGCATCAGAGCAGGCCCTCCAGCCAGCCGTCGAGCTGCTCGAAGGCGTCGTTGAAGGTGCGGTCGAGCTGCAACGGCGTGATCGACACGTAGCCCTGCATCACCGCGTGGAAATCGGTGCCCGGCCCGCCGTCCTCGACGTCACCGGCGGCGGCGATCCAGTAGCCTTCCTTGCCCCGCGGGTTGACCACCTTGCTCGGCGCCGCCGCCCGCGCCCGGTGCCCCAGGCGGGTCAGCTGGATGCCACGGATGCGCTCCAGCGGCAGGTTGGGGATGTTGACGTTGAGCACCGTGCGCGGCGGCAGCTGCAGGCGCGGCAGCGCTTCCACCAGGCGGCGGGCGACATGGGCCGCCGCCGGCAGGTTGTCGGGCAGGCGCGACACCAACGAGAACGCCAGCGAGGTGCCGCCCAGGAAGCGGCCCTCGAGCGCGGCGCCCACCGTGCCGGAATAGATCACGTCATCACCCAGGTTGGCACCCAGGTTGATACCCGACACCACCAGGTCCACAGGCTCCGGCAACAGGCCGTTGAGCCCCAGGTGCACGCAGTCGGTCGGCGTGCCGTTGAGGCCGATGAAGCCGTTGGGCAGGGCCTGCGGATGCAGCGGCCGGTCCAGCGTCAGCGAACTGCCGGCGCCGCTCTTGTCTTGGTCCGGGGCGATCACCACGCACTCGGCATAATCCGCCAGCGCACCGTGGAGCGCGGCGAGGCCAGGTGCCGTAACACCGTCGTCATTCGAAATCAGAATACGCATGGGCTGTCCGTCTGCCCTGCCGGCACCAGATCGACGAGTTCGCGCACCACCACGGTGGCGAAGCATCCGGCCGGAAGGACGAATTCCAGTTGCAGGATATCAGGCTCGGGATAATGCCACGTCAGGCCGCCAATAGGGAGCCGGAGGATGCGCCGTTCGTGATCCATGCCCGCCAGGGCCAGCCATTGGCACAGCGCTGGATGGCGCTCGGCGATGGCCGTTTCCAGCGCACCGGTGGCGCCGGCGGCGGGCGACGGGCCTTCGCCCCACATCGGGCCGGTCGGATGCAGGTCCAGAATCGCCAGGCGTGGATCCGAACATTCCTGCTCACCTGCAGGAAAAAAGCTACGACTGTCAGTGAACGCCAACAGGTCGCCGACCTGCGCACGTTGCCAGCTGCCATCGGCCACGCGGGCCGCCAGCAGCTGGTTGAACACATAACTGCGTGCCGCCGAGAGCAGCCGCGAACGCGTGTTGCGCTGCTCCGGCAGGGCCTTGCGCGCCGCCCAGTCCTGGGCATCGTGGACGTTGCCGCCGGCGAAACCGAAGCGCTGGCCGCCAAAGTAGTTGGGCACGCCGTGCTGCTTGAGCGCTGCAAGGCGCGCATCCAGGGCCTGGCGGTCGGCGGCCAGGGCGGTCAGGCGCAAGGTGAAACCGTTGGCCGAATGGGCGCCACGCTGCAGCTTGCGCTGGTGGCGCACCTGCTTGAGCACCCGCAGGGTCTGGTCTTCGGCACGCGACAGGTCAGGGTCGGCCTTGCCCGGCAGGTGCAGGCTGAACCACTGGCGCGTAAGGGCCTGGCGGTCCTTGAGGCCGGCGTAGCTGATGCTGCGCACCGGCACCCCGGCAGCACGGGCCAGGCGGCGGGCGGCTTCCTCGGTGTTGAGGTCGCGCTTCTCCACCCACAGCCACAGGTGCTCGCCCTGGCCGGACAGCGGGATGTCGAGGACCTCATCGACCTGGAAGTCTTCGGCCACGGCCTTGAGCACGGCAGTGCCGAGGGATTCGCCCGATGCGCGCGGGCCCAGCAGTTCCAGTTCGGTCATGCTGGCAGCAACAGGGCGACCGAATGCACGGCGATGCCCTCCTCGCGGCCGCAGAAGCCCAGTTTTTCGGTGGTGGTGGCCTTGACGTTGACCTGGTCGAGCTCGACCTGCAGGTCTTCGGCGATCAGCTGGCGCATGGTTTCGATGTGCGGGGCCATTTTCGGCGCCTGGGCGACGATGGTGGCGTCGACGTTGCCGACCTTCCAGCCCTTGGCGCGGACCACCGCGACCACGTGCCGCAGCAGCACGCGGCTGTCGGCCCCCTTGAACTGCGGGTCGGTGTCGGGGAAGTGCTTGCCGATGTCACCCAGCGCGGCGGCGCCGAGCAGGGCATCGCTCAGGGCGTGCAGCAGCACGTCACCATCGGAATGGGCCAGGAGGCCGTATTTGTGGGGGATACGCACCCCACCCAGGGTAATGAAATCACCGTCGCAGAAACGGTGCACATCGTAGCCGTGGCCAATACGCATAGAAAAACGCCCTGATTGAGTCAGGGCGTGATTCTACCTGCTTTGCAGGCGCTTTGGCGGCTTTTGGACCAGGCCGTTACACCCGCCCCAGTGCCATCGCATGATGGCGCAGGTGCTCGTCGATGAAGCTGGCGATGAAGTAGTAGCTGTGGTCGTAGCCAGGCTGCAGGCGCAGGGTCAGGGCATGGCCGCCCTTGCGTGCGGCCTGCTCCAGCGCCTCGGGCTTGAGCTGCTTCTCGAGGAAGTCGTCGCGGTCGCCCTGGTCCACCAGCAAGGGCGGACACTCGCCGGCCGGGGTCTCGGCCAGCAGCACACTGGCATCCCACTCGCGCCAACGCGCACGGTCTTCACCCAGGTAGCGGCTGAAGGCCTTCTCGCCCCACGGGCAGTCCATCGGGTTGCTGATCGGCGAGAACGCCGACACCGAGCGGTAGCGCCCCGGGTTGCGCAAGGCGCACACCAGCGCGCCGTGGCCGCCCATGGAGTGGCCGCTGATGCTGCGCTGCTCGGACGCCGGGAAGTGCGCCTCGATCAGTGCCGGCAGCTCCTGCACCACATAGTCGTGCATGCGGTAGTGCTGGGCCCAGGGTTGCTGGGTGGCGTTCAGGTAGAAACCGGCGCCGAGGCCGAAGTCGTAGGCACCCTCAGGATCGCCCGGCACCTGCTCGCCACGCGGGCTGGTGTCGGGGGCGACGATGATCAGCCCGAGTTCGGCGGCCAGGCGCTGGGCGCCGGCCTTCTGCATGAAGTTCTCGTCGGTGCAGGTGAGGCCGCTGAGCCAGTACAGCACCGGCAGCTTCTCGCCCTGCTCGGCCTGCGGCGGCAGGTAGACGGCGAACACCATGTCGCAGCCCAGCACCCTGGAGTGATGCCGGTAACGCTTGTGCCAGCCGCCGAAGCTCTTCTGGCAGGAGATGTTATCCAGGCTCATGGCTGACCTCAGAAGTGGATCACGCTGCGGATGCTCTTGCCTTCGTGCATCAGGTCGAAGGCCTTGTTGATGTCTTCGAGGCCCATGGTGTGGGTGATGAAGGTATCCAGCGGAATCTCGCCCTTCTCGGACATTTCCACGTAGCTCGGCAGCTCGCTGCGGCCACGCACGCCGCCGAACGCCGACCCGCGCCAGACGCGGCCGGTCACCAGCTGGAACGGACGGGTAGCGATTTCCTGGCCGGCACCGGCAACGCCGATGATCACCGACTCGCCCCAGCCCTTGTGGCAGCATTCCAGGGCCGCGCGCATCAGTTGCACGTTGCCGATGCACTCGAAGGAGAAGTCCACGCCGCCGTCGGTGAGGTCGACGATCACTTCCTGGATCGGGCGGTCGTAGTCTTTCGGGTTGATGCAGTCGGTGGCGCCCAGCTGGCGGGCAATCTCGAACTTGGCCGGGTTGATGTCGATGGCGATGATGCGCGAGGCCTTGGCCTTGACCGCACCGATCACCGCCGACAGGCCGATGCCGCCGAGGCCGAAGATGGCCACGGTGTCACCCGGCTTGACCTTGGCGGTGTTGAGCACCGCACCGATACCGGTGGTGACGCCGCAACCGAGCAGGCAGACCTTTTCCAGCGGCGCTTCCTTCTGGATCTTGGCCACGGAGATTTCCGGCAGCACGGTGTACTCGGAGAAGGTCGAGGTGCCCATGTAGTGGAACAGCTGCTGGCCCTTGTAAGAGAAGCGCGTGGTGCCGTCCGGCATCAGGCCCTTGCCCTGGGTGGCACGGATGGCCTGGCACAGGTTGGTCTTGCCCGAGAGGCAGAATTTGCACTTGCCGCACTCCGGGGTGTACAGCGGGATCACGTGGTCACCGACGGCCACCGAGGTGACGCCCTCGCCCACCGCCTCGACGATCGCCCCGCCTTCATGGCCGAGGATCGACGGGAAGATGCCTTCCGGGTCGGCACCCGACAGGGTGTAGGCGTCGGTGTGGCAGACACCGCTGGCGACCACGCGCAGCAGCACTTCGCCGGCCTTGGGCATGGCCACGTCGACTTCGACGATTTCCAGGGGTTTCTTGGCCTCGAAGGCGACGGCGGCACGGGACTTGATCATCAAAGGGACTCCAGAAAGAAGATCGATTCAGTGCCCCAGTGTAAAGCAGGCGCTTTTGGTGAATAATCCGGGCAAAGTCAAAACATTATTGCCACACAGGGATAATCCATGAGCAGCCGCTGGGAAGGCATCGACGAATTCGTCGCCGTGGCAGAAATGGGCCAGTTCACCGCGGCAGCCGAGCGCCTGGGTGTGTCGTCGTCGCATATCAGCCGGCAGATCGCCCGCCTGGAAGAGCGCCTGCAGACCCGCCTGCTGTACCGCAGCACCCGGCGGGTGGCCCTGAGCGAGGCCGGGCAGACCTTCCTGCAGCATTGCCAGCGCCTGCAGGACGGCCGCGAGGAGGCGCTGCGGGCCATGGGCGACCTGGCCAGCGAGCCCAAGGGGCTGCTGCGCATGACCTGCGCGGTGGCCTACGGCGAGCGCTTCATCGTGCCGCTGGTGACGCGCTTCATGGCGCTGTACCCGCAGCTGCGGGTGGAGGTGGAGCTGAGCAACAGCACACTCGACCTGCTGCATGAAGGCATGGACCTGGCGATCCGCCTGGGCAGGCTTGCCGACTCGCGGCTGGTGGCCACCCGCCTGGCACCGCGGCGCATGTACCTGTGCGCCTCACCCGCTTACCTTGAACGCTACGGGCGACCGCACAGCTTGTCGGAACTGGCCCGGCACAACTGCCTGATCGGCAGTTCGGACCTGTGGGCATTGCAGCAGGATGGCCGCGAGATCAGCCAGCGGGTGCAGGGCAACTGGCGCTGCAACAGTGGCCAGGCGGTGCTGGATGCGGCGTTGCAGGGGATCGGCCTGTGCCAGTTGCCGGACTACTACGTGCTCGAGCACTTGCACAGCGGCGCGCTGGTGTCGTTGCTGGAGGGGCACCAGCCGCCGAACACGGCGGTGTGGGCGTTGTATCCGCAGCAGCGGCATCTGTCGCCCAAGGTTCGCCGGCTGGTGGATTATCTGAAGGAAGGGTTGGCGGGGTTGCCGGAGTACAGGCAGGGTTGATGTGCCGGCGCTAACGGCCTCTTCGCGGGTAAACCCGCTCCCACAGGGACAGCACAGACCTCACGACCGGTGCAAATCCTGTGGGAGCGGGTTTACCCGCGAAGAGGCAGGCACAGGATATCAACGCCGCCCCGCCCAGCGTTGGCGCAACCACTCCAGGTCTTCGGGCCGGGTGACTTTGATATTGTCACTGCGCCCTTCGACTAGCCGCGGCGCCTGCCCCGACCATTCGATGGCCGAGGCTTCATCGGTCACCACCACATCCGACACCAGACACTCGGCGAGCGCCCGGTGCAACGCCCCCAGGCGGAACATCTGCGGCGTGTACGCCTGCCAGATGGTGCTGCGATCCACCGTCGCCGCGACGCGACCCTGGGCATCGGCCCGCTTGAGCGTGTCACGCGCAGGCACTGCCAGCAGCCCACCGACCGGATCATCGGCCAGTTCCGACAACAATTTGTCCAGGTCACTGCGTGCCAGGTTCGGCCGCGCGGCATCGTGCACCAGCACCCAGTCGCTGTCCGCCGCGCCCCGGGCATGCAGCATCAGCAAGGCATTGAGCACCGAGTCGGCACGCTCTTCACCACCCGGCGCACGCTGGATGCGTGGGTCGCTGGCGCAATGCAGGGCCGGCCAGTAAGGGTCATCTTCGGCAACGCTGACCACCACGCCCTTGAGCGCAGGGTGGCCAAGAAAACAGTCGAGGCTATGCTCGAGAATCGTCTGCCCGGCCAGCTCCAGGTATTGCTTGGGGCGGTCGGCAGCCATGCGGGCACCCACGCCCGCAGCAGGAATCACGGCCCAGAAGGCCGGTAGCGTTTCAATCATTTTTGCGGCAGCTGGAAGAGGGTTTCGCCCTCTTTGACCATTCCCAGTTCATGACGAGCCCGTTCTTCGACGGTCTCCATACCTTTCTTCAGCTCCAGCACCTCGGCATCGAGCACGCGGTTACGCTCCAGCAGCCGTTCGTTCTCGGCATGCTGTTCGTCGATCTGCTGCTTGAGCTCGGTCACTTGCGCCAGGCTGCCGTTACCCACCCAAAGGCGGTACTGCAGGCCACCGAGCAGCAGGAGCAGGACAAGGAACAACCAATAGGGACTGCGCATCAAGGTATCCAGGTTAAAGACCGCACTCGGGCGTCATATAGCACGAAGCCTGGCCGAGGCCAGGCTTCGTCGACAGAAACCCGCATGAAGCGTCGGAGGATTCAGTACGAAAGTTCAGTACTAAAGGCCCGACAGCCTCGGCTGCTGTCTTTTTACCATCTCTTGCTTAGCCGCGAAACTCGGCACGACCACGGTAAACCGCTTTGGCACCCAGTTGCTCTTCGATGCGCAGCAGTTGGTTGTACTTCGAGACGCGGTCGGAGCGGCACAGCGAGCCGGTCTTGATCTGGCCGGCAGCGGTACCCACGGCCAGGTCGGCAATGGTCGAGTCTTCGGTTTCACCGGAGCGGTGCGAGATCACTGCGGTGTAGCCGGCAGCCTTGGCCATCTGGATGGCTTCCAGGGTTTCGGTCAGCGAGCCGATCTGGTTGAACTTGATCAGGATCGAGTTACCGATGCCCTTCTCGATGCCTTCCTTGAGGATCTTGGTGTTGGTCACGAACAGGTCGTCGCCGACCAGCTGTACCTTCTCACCGATCTTGTCGGTCAGGATTTTCCAGCCGGCCCAGTCGGACTCGTCCAGGCCGTCTTCGATCGAGATGATCGGGAAGCGCTCGGTCAGGCCTTTCAGGTAATCGGCGAAGCCTTCGGCGTCGAACGACTTGCCTTCACCGGACAGGTTGTACTTGCCGTCTTCGTAGAACTCGGAAGCCGCGCAGTCCAGGGCCAGGGTCACGTCGGTGCCCAGCTTGTAGCCGGCTTTTTCCACGGCTTCGGCGATGGCGCCCAGGGCGTCTTCGTTGGAAGCCAGGTTAGGGGCGAAACCACCTTCGTCACCGACGGCGGTGTTCAGGCCACGGGCCTTGAGCACGGCTTTGAGGTGGTGGAAGATCTCGGTGCCCATGCGCAGGCCATCGGAGAAGGTCTTGGCGCCAACCGGCTGCACCATGAACTCCTGGATGTCGACGTTGTTGTCGGCGTGCTCGCCACCGTTGATGATGTTCATCATCGGAACCGGCATCGAGTACTGGCCCGGGGTGCCGTTGAGGTTGGCGATGTGCGCGTACAGCGGCAGGTCCTGGTCCTGGGCGGCGGCCTTGGCAGCAGCCAGGGACACGGCCAGGATGGCGTTGGCGCCCAGCTTGGCCTTGTTCTCGGTGCCGTCCAGTTCGATCATGGCGCGGTCCAGAGCCTTCTGGTCCGAAGGATCCTTGCCCAGCAGCAGCTCGCGGATCGGGCCGTTGATGTTGGCGACGGCCTTCAGCACGCCCTTGCCCAGGTAACGGCTCTTGTCGCCATCACGCAGCTCCAGCGCTTCGCGCGAGCCGGTGGAAGCACCGGACGGCGCGCAAGCGCTGCCGATGATGCCGTTGTCGAGCAGTACATCGGCTTCCACGGTGGGGTTGCCACGCGAATCGAGAACTTCACGACCTTTGATGTCGACGATTTTTGCCATTGTTGTAAGCACTCCAGAATTGACGAAAACAACGCAGCTTTAGGGAATTCTTGCCTTTCACCGGGCGGGGATGCAGCAGGCAGGCCTGGCAAAAGCAGCCCCTGACCGAGCGGTCAGGGGCAGATTGGGGCGTACTTTACCCGAGAAATGAGCCTTGCGCGGTTTTAACCGTCGGAAAACTCATCAAAGACCTGAAAAAATCAGGCCTTGTTCTTCTGGGCCAGGGCCGCCTTGACGAAGCCGCTGAACAGCGGGTGACCGTCACGCGGGGTGGAGGTGAACTCCGGGTGGAACTGGCAGGCAACGAACCATGGGTGATCCTTGGCCTCGACCACTTCGACCAGCGCGCCGTCCTCGGAACGACCGGAAACCACCAGGCCGCCATCGACCAGTTGCGGCAGCAGGTTGTTGTTCACTTCATAACGGTGGCGGTGACGCTCGGTGATGATGTCCTTGCCATAGCAGTCGTGAACCTTGGAACCGGCAGCCAGCTGGCAGTCCTGCGCGCCCAGGCGCATGGTGCCGCCCAGGTCGGAGGCTTCGGTACGGGTCTCGACGGCACCGGTGGCATCGGCCCACTCGGTGATCAGGCCGACTACCGGGTGGCCGCTGTTGCGGTCGAACTCGGTGGAGTTGGCGTCTTTCCAGCCCATCACGTTACGGGCGAACTCGATCACGGCCACCTGCATGCCCAGGCAGATGCCCAGGTACGGCACCTTGTTCTCACGGGCGTACTGCACCGCGGTGATCTTGCCTTCCACGCCGCGCAGGCCGAAACCGCCCGGCACCAGGATCGCGTCGGCGCCTTCGAGCAGGCTGGTGCCCTGGTTCTCGATGTCTTCGGAATCGATGTAGCGCAGGTTGACCTTGGTGCGGTTGGTGATGCCGGCGTGGCTCATCGCTTCGATCAGCGACTTGTACGCGTCCAGCAGTTCCATGTACTTGCCGACCATGGCGATGGTGACTTCCTGCTCAGGGTTGAGCTTGGCGTCCACCACCTTGTCCCACTCGGACAGGTCGGCGCTGTTGCACTGCAGGCCGAAGCGCTCGACGACGAAGTCGTCCAGGCCCTGGGCGTGCAGTACACCTGGGATCTTGTAGATGGTGTCGACGTCTTCCAGCGAAATGACCGCACGCTCTTCGACGTTGGTGAACAGTGCGATCTTGCGGCGCGACGAGGCATCGACCGGGTGGTCGGAGCGGCAGATCAGCACGTCCGGCTGCAGGCCGATCGAGCGCAGTTCCTTGACCGAGTGCTGGGTCGGCTTGGTCTTGGTTTCGCCAGCGGTGGCGATGTACGGGACCAGGGTCAGGTGCATCAGCATGGCGCGCTTGGAGCCCACTTCGACACGCAACTGACGGATCGCCTCGAGGAACGGCTGCGACTCGATGTCGCCCACGGTACCGCCGATTTCCACCAGGGCCACGTCGGCATCGCCGGCGCCCTTGATGATGCGACGCTTGATCTCGTCGGTGATGTGCGGGATGACCTGGATGGTCGCGCCCAGGTAGTCACCACGACGCTCCTTGCGCAGCACGTGCTCGTAGATGCGGCCGGTGGTGAAGTTGTTGTTCTGGGTCATGGTGGTGCGGATGAACCGCTCGTAGTGACCCAGGTCGAGGTCGGTCTCGGCGCCATCGTGGGTGACGAACACTTCACCGTGCTGGAACGGGCTCATGGTGCCCGGATCGACGTTGATGTACGGATCCAGCTTGAGCATGGTGACCTTCAGGCCCCGCGCTTCCAGGATGGCCGCCAGGGAAGCCGAGGCAATGCCTTTCCCCAATGAAGAAACAACACCGCCCGTGACGAATATGTAGCGCGTCATGAAAAACCCTAGAAGTCTGCGTTAAGGCGGCCAGCGCCGCCGGAGAAAGCGAAGGAAGGCCGAAGCCCCCGATCACCCGCGTCAATCACAGTGCATCTCGAAAAACTGCCGCGTCTGTACAGACCGGGGGCATCCCCGGCATGGAGCTCGCTCGTCATTTCCAGAATCAGCCCAGCAAAAAACTGCTTGGTAATCGGCAACTGCTGTGTTTCCGGGGAAGCCACAGAAGTTGTATCAAGAAGGGAGGGTAGTCTACCGGAATGTACCCTTCAGCTCAAACCTTGCGCGTTCGTCGGCGGTTGCCAATGCAACTGGCAATTCGCCTGCGCCAGTTCGGGCAGGTTGGCCACCGCCAGCAGGCGTTCGCCGCAATACAGCAGCGGCAGGCGCGGGCGCACGAAGTGCGGGACGTGCAGCTCGTTGAGCAGGCGCTTGAGGTCGCGCCGGCCGCGGCCCGGGATCTCCAGTACTTCGCCGCCCTGGCGGTAGGCGACGTGCAGTGGCCCGAGCGGCCCGGCGACATCAAGACGCACGCTGCCATTGGCCGGCAACGCCAGCGCCACACCCGGGTCGACCCAGGCATGCTCGCCCGTGGGTTGCTGCAGCCAGTCGCCACTCAACCACCAGATGCGGCCATGGCTGCGCACCAACCGACCGTCGGCAAGCCGCCAGACGGGCTGCGCATCCACGGCAGCCTCGCGCAGGTCCGCCCAGCCTGCCCAGTGGCGAGTATCCGGCAGGCGGGTTCGGCTGCCGAGCCAGTGTCGCAGGGCATTGCGCTGGCGGGCCGGCGACAGCCCGGCGAGCACGCTCAGGTCCAGTGAGTCCAGGCCACCCCAGGCAGGCGCAGCGCCCTCCCCGGCCGAGGCCAGATCGCTCGACGCCAGTTCATCGAGCAAGCCAAGCGCCTCGCCCAGATGCTCGGCGCAGCGGGCGAAGTTCTGGGTTGCCTGCGGCCAGCGCCGCTGCAAAGGGGGGAACACCTCGGCGCGCAGGTAGTTGCGGTCGAAGACGCTATCGGCGTTTGAAGGATCGTCGATCCACGCCAGCCCATTGCCAGTGGCGTAGTCGTGCAACTGCTCGCGCGCGATGCCCAGCAATGGCCTGGCCAGGCTGCCCTGCCCCAGCGGCCGCCGCGAAGGCATCGCCGCCAGGCCGCGCAGGCCGGCACCACGCAGCAGACGCAAGAGCAAGGTTTCGGCCTGGTCGTCGCGGTGCTGGGCGGTGAACAGGATGTCGCCGGGGCCGAGGACCTGCGCGAAGGCGGCGTAGCGGGCCTCTCGGGCAGCTTGTTCCAGGCTTGCACCGGAAGCGACCTGAACATGGATGACCTGGAGTTCGATACCGAGCTGATCGCAAATGGCTTGGCAATGACCAGGCCAGGCGTCGGCGGCGGATTGCAGGCCGTGGTGAACATGCAGCGCGCGCAGTGGCGGGGATGGGTGGTTGCGGGCGTGGTTGGCCAGCAGGTGCAGGAGGACGGTGGAGTCGAGGCCGCCGGAGAAGGCGATGTACCAGGTGGGGGCGTTGAGCCAGGGAGTGAGGTTGATCATCGGACCCTCGCCCATTTCAAGAATGCATTCGCGGGCAAACCCGCTCCCACAGGTATTGCGCTGCCTTTCGGTTCGGCGCGGTTCCTGTGGGAGCGGGTTTACCCGCGAACACCGGCGAAGCCGGTGCCATGAAACACCGGGGCCGCAGGACGGCCCCGGGACCTATCAGAGGCCGTAGCTCATCAGGCGGTCGTAACGACGGGCCAGCAGCGCGTCGTTGTCGAGCTTGCCGAGCATGTCCAGTTGCTGCACCAGGTCGGCGCGGATGCTTTCGGACATCTTGGCCGGGTCACGGTGAGCGCCGCCCAGCGGCTCCGGGATGACCTTGTCGACGATGTTCAGGCTCTTCAGGCGCTCGGCGGTGATGCCCATCGCTTCCGCGGCATCGGCAGCCTTGTCGGCAGTCTTCCACAGGATCGAGGCGCAGCCTTCCGGCGAGATCACCGAGTAGGTGGAGTACTGCAGCATGTTCAGCTGGTCGCACACGCCAATGGCCAGTGCGCCGCCCGAACCACCCTCACCGATCACGGTGGCGATGATCGGGGTCTTCAGGCGCGCCATCACGCGCAGGTTCCAGGCGATCGCCTCGCTCTGGTTGCGCTCTTCGGCGTCGATGCCCGGGTAGGCGCCCGGGGTGTCGATGAAGGTCAGGATCGGCATCTTGAAGCGCTCGGCCATTTCCATCAGGCGGCAGGCCTTGCGGTAGCCCTCGGGGCGCGGCATGCCGAAATTGCGGCGGACCTTCTCGCGCACTTCACGGCCCTTCTGGTGGCCGATGACCATGACCGGCTTGCCGTCCAGGCGCGCAGTACCACCGACGATGGCGGCGTCGTCGGAGAAGTGACGGTCGCCGTGCAACTCTTCGAATTCGGTGAAGATGTGCTCCAGGTAGTCCAGGGTGTATGGACGACGTGGATGACGGGCCAGACGGGCGATCTGCCAGCTGGTCAGGTTGCCGAAGATGCTTTCGGTCAGGGTGTTGCTCTTGTCTTGCAGACGGGCAATTTCATCGCTGATGTTCAGCGAGTTGTCGTTGCCTACCAGGCGCAGGCCTTCGATCTTGGCTTGCAGGTCGGCAATCGGCTGTTCGAAATCGAGAAAATTCGGGTTCATAGTCATCCGTCTTGGGTCTACGGCCAGGCGGCCGGCCGGTTGATCCGTTTGGCGCCCTACCTTAAGGGATCAGGCGCATATAGGTCGAGATTAAATTTCGTCGATTCAACGATATTGCAGGAAGACGTTCTCACGCCCGAACTGGTCACGCAGCGCCTGAATCAGCCCATCTGCCGGGTCGATCGCCCACTGCTCGCCGAACTGCAGCATGGCCTTGGCGTCGCTGCCGGTGTACTCCAGGGTGATCGGGCAGGCGCCGCGGTGACGGGTGATCAGCTCGCCCAGCCACTTCAGCCGGTCGCCCTTGAGTGCTTCATGGGCGACCCTCAGGCGCAGGCTTTCGGCCAGCTTGGTGCGCGCATCCTCCATGGTCATCACCTGCTTGACCCGCAGGCGCAGGCCACCGGAGAAGTCGTCGTTGCTGACCTCGCCCTCGACCACCACCATGGCATCGGCTTGCAGCAAGGACTGTGCCGCGATATAGGCATCGGCGAACAACGAGGCTTCGATGCGCCCTGAGCGGTCGTCCAGGGTGACGAAGCCCATCTTGTCGCCCTTCTTGTTCTTCATCACCCGCATGGCGATGATCATCCCGGCGATGGTCTGGGTCTCGCGCGACGGCTTGAGGTCGATGATGCGCTGGCGGGCGAAACGGCGGATCTCGGTCTCGTACTCGTCGATCGGGTGGCCGGTGAGGTACAGGCCCAGGGTGTCCTTCTCGCCTTTGAGACGCTCCTTGAGGGTCAGCTCGCGCACCTTGCGGTGGTTGGCGTAGACGTCGACATCCGCAGCGTCGAACATGCCCCCGAACAGGTCGACGTGACCACTGTCGGCGGTGTGGGCGGCCTGCTCGGCCGCCTTGATCGCCTCGGCAAGGGCCGAAAGCAAGGTTGCGCGGTTGATGTCGATGTTGGCCTGGTAGGCCTTGATCTCGTCATGGAAGTGCGGGCCCAGGCGGTCCAGCGCACCACTGCGGATCAGGGCGTCGAGGGTACGTTTGTTGACCCGTTTGAGGTCGATGCGCTCGCAGAAGTCGAACAGGTCCTTGAACGGGCCACCCTGGGCACGCGCCTCGACGATGGCCTCCACCGGGCCTTCGCCGACACCCTTGATCGCACCAAGGCCGTAGACGATACGGCCGTCGTTGTTCACGGTGAACTTGAAGTCGGAGAAGTTCACGTCCGGCGCATCGAGGCGCAGCTTCATGCTGCGCACTTCCTCGACCAGCACCACCACCTTGTCGGTGTTGTGCATATCCGCCGAGAGTACCGCAGCCATGAACGGTGCCGGGTGGTGTGTCTTAAGCCACGCGGTCTGGTACGACACCAGGCCATAGGCAGCGGAGTGGGATTTGTTGAAGCCGTAACCCGCGAACTTCTCTACCAGGTCGAAGATGTTACCGGCCAGATCCGCATCGATATTGTTGGCAACGCAACCTTCGATGAAGCCACCGCGCTGCTTGGCCATCTCCTCGGGCTTTTTCTTACCCATGGCTCGACGCAGCATGTCGGCGCCGCCGAGGGTGTAGCCCGCCATCACCTGGGCAATCTGCATCACCTGTTCCTGGTACAGGATGATGCCGTAGGTCGGTGCCAGCACCGGCTTGAGGCCTTCGTACTGGTAGTCCGAATGCGGGTAGGCCAGCTCGGCGCGGCCGTGCTTGCGGTTGATGAAGTCATCCACCATGCCCGACTGCAGCGGGCCTGGGCGGAACAGTGCCACCAGTGCGATGAGGTCTTCCAGGCAGTCGGGCTTGAGCTTCTTGATCAGCTCCTTCATGCCGCGGGATTCGAGCTGGAACACCGCCGTGGTCTCGGCCTTCTGCAACAGCTCGTAGGTCTTGCGGTCGTCCAGCGGGATGAAGTCGATGTTGAGATCGGGCAGGTTCTGCTTGGCCTGCTCGCGGTTGATGATCTCCATCGCCCACTTGATGATGGTCAAGGTACGCAGGCCGAGGAAGTCGAACTTCACCAGGCCCGCCGCCTCGACGTCATCCTTGTCGAACTGGGTCACCAGGCCGCCGCCCTCTTCGTCACAGGCGATCGGCGAGAAGTCGGTGAGCTTGGTCGGGGCGATCACCACGCCACCGGCGTGCTTGCCGGTACCGCGGGTGACGCCTTCGAGCTTGAGCGCCATGTCCCAGATCTCGCGGGCGTCTTCGTCGCCCTTGAGGAAGTCGCGCAGGATCTCTTCCTGCTCGAAGGCCTTGTCCAGGGTCATGCCCACTTCGAACGGGATCATCTTCGACAGGCGGTCGGCCAGGCCGTAGGACTTGCCCTGCACCCGCGCCACGTCGCGCACCACCGCCTTGGCGGCCATGGTGCCGAAGGTGATGATCTGGCTCACCGCGTTGCGCCCGTAGGCTTCGGCCACGTAGTCGATCACCCGGTCGCGGCCGTCCATGCAGAAGTCGACGTCGAAGTCGGGCATGGAAATACGTTCAGGGTTGAGGAAGCGCTCGAACAGCAGGTCGTAGGCCAGCGGGTCGAGGTCGGTGATCTTCAGCACGTAGGCCACCAGCGAGCCGGCACCCGAACCCCGGCCCGGGCCGACCGGCACGTCGTTGTTCTTGGCCCACTTGATGAAGTCCATGACGATCAGGAAGTAACCGGGGAAGCCCATCTGGATGATGATGTCCAGCTCGAACTTCAGGCGGTCCAGGTAGACCTGGCGCTTCTCTTCGTAATTGGGCGTGGTCTCCTTTGGCCAGAGCACCGCCAGGCGCTCTTCCAGGCCTTCGTGGGACACGTGGCGCAGGTAGTCGTCGATGCCCATGCCGTTGGGCGTGGGGAAATCGGGCAGGAAGTACTTGCCCAGTTGCACCTGGATGTTGCAGCGCTTGGCGATCTCGACGGTGTTGGCGATGGCGTCGGGCAGGTCGCTGAACAGCTCGGCCATTTCCTCGGCCGACTTCAGGTATTGCTGGTCGCTGTAGCCACGCGGGCGGCGCGGGTCGTCGAGGGTCCAGCCCTCGCCGATGCACACGCGGGTTTCATGGGCGTCGAAGTCGGACTGCTTGATGAAACGCACGTCGTTGGTGGCGACCAGTGGCGCGCCGAGCTGGTCGGCCAGGGCCACGGCGGCGTGCACGTACTCCTCGTCACCGGCACGGTTGGTGCGTTGCACTTCGACGTAGAAGCGCTCGGGGAACATGCCCATCCAGTCGCGCAGCAGCGCTTGGGCTTCATCCTCGCGACCGTTCAGCAGGGCCATGCCGATATCGCCTTCCTTGCCGGCGGACAGGGCGATCAGGCCTTCGCTGGCGGGGGCGATCCACTCACGCTGGAGGATCACCAGGCCGTTGCGCTGGCCGTCGGTCCAGCCACGCGAGATCAGCTCGGTGAGGTTGCGATAACCCTTGGGGTCCATGGCCAGGAAGCAGATGCGCGACAGCGGTGCCTCCGGGTCGGCAGCGGCCAGCCACAGGTCGGCACCGCAGATCGGCTTGATCCCGGCACCCATGGCGGTCTTGTAGAACTTCACCAGGGAGCACATGTTGCTCTGGTCGGTGATCGCCACCGCTGGCATGTTCATGCCCGCCAGCGCCTTGGCCAGCGGCTTGATCCGCACCAGGCCGTCGACCAGCGAGAATTCGGAGTGGACGCGCAGGTGAACGAAGGGAACCGACATGGAAAGTCCTGTAGCAGTGCTGAACGACAAGGGCGGGATTGTAGCGTAATTGCGTGGGGGTTTTACGGGCGGTTTTGCAACCGGATCTCTGTAGGAGCGGCTTTAGCCGCGAACCAGGCGACGCGGTGGATGGCACCGGCTCTGCCGGTGTTCGCGGCTGAAGCCGCTCCTACACAAGCGATTGGGCCGCAAGGCGGCCCCATACCTCAGATCAGCGAATCGGTAACGCCCAGACGGGCTTCCCAAGCCGCGCGCACCGGCGCGAACGAGCGCCGATGGATGGGCGTAGGCCCGAGCCGCGCCAGGGCCTCGAGGTGCACCGGCGTCGGGTACCCCTTGTGCCCGCCGATCCCGTAGCCTGGGTAGATCAGCTCGAACGCGCTCATCTCCCGGTCGCGGGTGACCTTGGCCAGGATCGATGCGGCGGCGATGGCCGGCACCTGGCTGTCGCCCTTGACCACCGGTGCCGCCGGCACCGCCAGTTTCGGGCAGCGGTTACCGTCGATCAGGGCCAGCTTCGGGGTCACGTGCAAACCTTCCACCGCGCGCTGCATGGCCAGCATGGTGGCCTGCAGGATGTTCAGGCGGTCGATTTCCTCGACCTCGGCACGGGCGATGCAGAAGCTCAGGGCCTTTTCGCAGATCTCGTCGAACAGCGCTTCGCGCTTGGCTTCGGTGAGTTTCTTCGAGTCGTTCAGGCCAAGGATCGGCCGCGCCGGGTCGAGGATCACCGCCGCCGTGACCACGGCGCCGCACAGCGGGCCGCGACCGACCTCGTCGACACCGGCGACCAGGTCCTCGACCAGGTTGAAGTCCAGTCCAATCTGCATTTCAGTGGTCCTTGAGCAAGGCCAGCACCGCGTCGGCCGCCTGGTTGGAGGCATCGCGGCGCAAGGTACGGTGAATCTCGTCGAAACGCTCGGTCTGCCGGGCGCCGTCGGCGACCAGCGGCAACAGGGCCTGCGCCAGGGCTTCGCTGGTAGCGGCGTCCTGCAGCAGCTCGGGCACCAGTTCGCGCTGGGCCAGCAAATTGGGCAACGACACGTAGGGGCTTTTCACCAGGCGCTTGAGAATCCAGTAGGTCAGCGGAGCCAGGCGGTAGGCCACCACCATGGGGCGCTTGTACAACAGCGCCTCCAGGGTGGCGGTGCCGGAGGCGATCAGCACTGCGTCACAGGCCGCCAGGGCCTGGTGCGATTGGCCGTCGAGCAAGGTCAGCGGCAGGTCGCGCCCGGCGAGCATCTGCTCGAGCTGGGCACGCCGCGCCGCATTGGCACATGGCAGCACGAAGCGCACACCTGGCAGTTGAGCGCACAGGCGCTGGGCAGTATCGAGGAACAGCGCCCCCAGGCGCCCGACCTCGCCACCGCGGCTGCCCGGCATCAACGCCACCACCGGCCCGTCGCCCAGGCCCAGCTCGCGGCGTGCGGCCTGGCGATCGGCGTCCAGGGGAATAGTGTCGGCCAGCGGGTGGCCGACAAAGCGCACCGGTACTCCCTGCTCTTCGTAGAAACGCGCCTCGAACGGCAGCAGGGTAAGCATCAGGTCGCAGCCTTCACGGATCTTCAGCACGCGCTTCTGGCGCCAGGCCCAGACCGACGGGCTGACGTAGTGCACGGTCTTGATCCCGGCCTGACGCAGCTTCAGTTCGATGTTGAGGGTGAAATCAGGCGCGTCGATGCCGATGAACACATCGGGCTTTTCCGCGATCAGGGTCTGGATCAGTTCCTTGCGCCGCTTGAGCAATTCGCGCAGACGCCCCAGCACCTCGACCAGGCCCATGACCGCCAGGCGCTCCATGGGGAAGTACGACTGCAGACCCTCGGCTTCCATCAGCGGGCCGCCGACACCGATGAAACGCACATCGGGATGGCGCGCCTTGAGGGCGCGCATCAGGCCGGAACCGAGAATGTCGCCGCTGGCCTCACCCGCGACCAGGGCTACGCAAAGCTGGGCCATGTCAGCGGGTGATGCCGCGGGCGGAGTTCGCGATCGACTGGCGGAACAGCTCGACCTCTGGATGCTGGCTGGCCAGCTCGTCGAGCTCCTTGATCGCTTCTTCCACGGTCAGGCCCTGACGGTAGACGATCTTGTAGGAACGACGCAGCTCGCGGATCACTTCATCGCTGAAGCCACGGCGGCGCATGCCCTCGAAGTTCATGCTGCGGGCTTCGGCCGGGCTGCCGAACACGGTGACGAACGCCGGCACGTCCTTGCCGATGGCGGTGCCCATGCCGGAAAACGCATGCGCGCCGATGTGGCAGTACTGGTGCACCAGGGTGAAACCGGACAGGATCGCCCAGTCGCCGACATGCACGTGCCCGGCCAGCGCGGTGTTGTTGACCAGGATGCAATGGTTGCCAATCACGCTGTCGTGGCCGATGTGGGCATAGGCCATGATCAGGTTGTGGTCGCCCAAGGTGGTTTCCGAGCGATCCTGGATGGTGCCGCGGTGGATGGTCACACCCTCGCGGATCACGTTGTGATCACCGATCACCAGCCGCGTCGGCTCACCCTTGTACTTGAGGTCAGGGGTATCCTCGCCGATCGAGGAAAACTGGTAGATGCGATTGTGCCTGCCAATCCGGGTCGGGCCCTTGAGCACAACATGGGGGCCGATGATGGTCCCCTCGCCGATCTCGACGTCGGGGCCGATGATCGACCACGGGCCGACTTCGACGCCGTCGGCCAGCCTGGCCGAAGGATCGATGATCGCCCGTGGGTCAATCGAACTCACAGGGAGCGTTCCGCGCAGGTGATTTCGGCCGAGCAGACCGGCTTGCCGTCAACCAGCGCACGGCACTCGAACTTCCAGATCATGCTCTTGCGGCTGAGGAACTTGGCTTCCAGCACCAGCTGATCGCCAGGCAGCACCGGCTGGCGGAAGCGCAGCTTGTCGGAGCCGACGAAGTAGTACAGGGTGCCATCGGCCGGCTTGGCGTCGAGCATCTTGAAACCGAGGATGCCAGCCGCCTGGGCCATGGCTTCGATGATCAGGACGCCCGGCATGATCGGATGCGCCGGGAAATGGCCGTTGAAGAACGGCTCGTTGATGCTGACATTCTTATAGGCACGAATGCTCTGGGCCTCGAAGTCCAGATCCGTCACACGGTCTACCAGCAGGAACGGGTAGCGGTGAGGCAGGTATTCGCGAATCTCGTTGATGTCCATCATTTCGGGGGGAAGCCTGTAATAAGAATAGGGAGCGCAGGTGCTGACCACACGCTCCTTTTGCAATCCAAAGAGGAGCCAGCTAGCGACTGTTCACTCTCGCTCAGGAAATGGTATCAGCCTTCTGATGTCGGCAGGCCACCTGAGGTCACGGTATCGACACGTTTTTCCAGCTGCTGGAGACGCTTGGCCATGTCATCCAGCTGGCGGATACGCGCAGCGCTCTTGCGCCAGTCAGCCAGGGGCTGCATGGCGGTACCGGATGAATACGACCCTGGTTCGGTGATCGAACGGGTCACCATGGTCATGCCGGAGATGAATACGTTATCGCAGATATCGATGTGGCCCACCAGGCCAACGCCACCTGCCAGCATGCAATGCTTGCCGATGCGCGTGCTGCCGGAGATGCCGACACAGGCAGCCATGGCCGTGTGGTCACCGATCTGCACGTTATGGGCGATCTGGATCTGGTTGTCGAGCTTGACCCCGTCGCCGATCCGGGTATCGGACAGGGCGCCACGGTCAACGGCAGTGTTGACACCGATTTCCACGTCATCACCAATGGTGACGCCGCCGATCTGCGCGATCTTGCGCCAGACGCCTTTCTCGTTGGCGAAGCCGAAGCCCTCGCCGCCGATCACCGCACCGGACTGGATGACCACGCGCTTGCCGATGGTAACGTCGTGATACAACGTCACCCGCGGCGCCAGCCAGCCACCCTCGCCGATCACGCAACGCGCACCGATGAAGCAATGCGCGCCGACGCTGGCGTTGGCGCCAATGCGCGCACCGCTTTCGATGACCGCGAACGGCCCGATGCTGGCGCTGGCATCGACCTGGGCGTCTTCCGCCACCACGGCGCTGGGATGTATGCCCGCCACAGCCTTGGGTTTGGGGTCGAACAGGTGGGAGATGCGTGCGTAGGCCAGGTACGGGTCGGCCACGATCAGGGCATTGCCGGCAAAGCCTTCGGCATCCGCAGCCTTGAGCAGCACCGCAGCAGCCTGGCAGCTATCCAGGTACTTGCGATACTGCGGGTTGGCGAGGAAGCTCAATTGACCGGGGCCGGCCTCCTGCAAGGTGGCCAGACCGGTAATCTGCAGCGCCTCGGGACCTTGTAGAGTGGCCCCGAGGGCCTCGGCCAGCTGGCCGAGCGTCATGGTCACGGTCATATCAACGGGCTTGGTTCATGCGCTCGATGACCTGGCGGGTGATGTCGTACTGAGGCTTGACATCGATGACCGCGCCACGCTCGAGAACCAGGTCGTAACCGCCCTTCTTGATCACTTCCTCGACGGCGCCATCGAGCTTCGGCTTCAGCTGCTTGAGCATGTCGCGGTCGGCCACGGCCTTGGCTTCGTTCAGCTCCTTGGACTGGAACTGGAAGTCGCGGGCCTTCTGCTTGAATTCGAGCTCGAGGCGTTCACGCTCCGGCTGCTGCATCTTGTCGCCACCCTTGATCAGGCGGTCCTGGATGCCTTTGGCGCTGCTTTCCAGGGACTTGAGCTTGGTCAGCTGCGGGCCGAACTTCTTCTCGGCATCCACGGCGTACTTCTTGGCCGCATCGGATTCGAGCAGGGCCATCTGATAGTTCAGCACGGCGACCTTCATTTCGGCGAACGCCGGGGTGGCGACCAGCGCCGCGGCCACTACGGCCAGTTGAGCCAATTTACGCACGATGCACTCCTGGATAAACCGTTGTCGTTGAGCAGGGGCCGACCTTAGAAGGTCTGGCCCAGAGAGAATTGGAACACCTGAGTATCGGCATCGTCCGGCTTCTTCACCGGCATCGCCAGGCTGAAGCTCAACGGGCCCAGGGCCGTGATCCAGGTGACACCCAGGCCGACCGAACTGGCCATGCCCGAGAAGCCGACCTTCTCGCAATCCGGCTTGCTGCCGCAATTGGTGTCGAACACGTTACCCACGTCCCAGAACACCGAGGTCCGCAGGGAGCGCTGGTCCTTGACGAACGGCAGCGGGAACAGCAGTTCGACGCCACCTTGCACCAGCACGTTGCCACCGAACGGCAGCGGATCCTGGTCCGGGTCGGCGACAGTACCTTGGTTGCCGGTCACTGCTGCACCACGGCTCGGCGTACTGCGCGGCCCCAGGCTGCTGTCCTTGAAGCCACGTACCGAGTTGAAACCACCCGCGTAGTAGTTCTCGTAGAACGGCAGGCCCGAAGTACTACCAAAGCCATCACCATAGCCCAGTTCGGTATGCAGGCGCAGGGTGTAGTCCTGGCTCAGCGGCTTGAACAACTGGCCACGGTAGTCGAGCTTGTAGAAGGACAGGTCGCTGCCCGGCACGGTGGTTTCCAGGGTCAGGCTCTGGGAATGACCACGGGTCGCCAGCACACCTTTGTTCAGGGTCGATTCGGACCAGCCGATCGAAGCCTTGAAGTTGAGGAAGTTATCGCCTTCATTCTCGAGGAAGTCGAAGATCTCGTCGACGGTGTAGCGGCCGGTCTTGATCTTGTCCTGCTGCACGGTCAGGCCGTAGGTCAGGCGCGACGTCTCGCTGATCGGGTAGCCGAGGCTGACGCCGGCACCGAGGCTGTCCACCGCGTAGCTGGCCACGTCGACGTCGAGGTCGTCGTAGTTGGTGCTGCGGTAGAAGGCGTTGTAGCCCAGGCTCACGCCGTCGGCGGTGAAGTAGGGATCAACGAAGCCGAAGTTGTAGCGGGTCTGGTATTCCGACCGGGTCAGACCGATCGACACCTTGTTACCACTACCGAGGAAGTTGCTCTGGCTGATCGAACCACCGAGGATCAGGCCGGCGCTCTGGGCGAAGCCGACGCTGGCGGTGATCGAGCCGGAGGCCTGCTCCTCGACGCTGTAGTTGACGTCGACCTGGTCGTCGGTGCCCGGCACGGCCGGGGTCTCGACGTTGACTTCCTTGAAGAAGCCCAGGCGCTCCAGGCGGGTCTTGGACTGGTCGATCAGGTAGGTCGAGGCCCAGCCGCC
>NZ_JBIVIA010000007.1:0-175757 GCF_044749485.1 Pseudomonas sp. NPDC089401
GGAATCCACCAGGCGACGGTCGTCGGCCTGGTCGCCCACGTTGAGCGGCAAGGCGCCGAACACGCTGCCGGCGGACACCCGCTGCAGGCCGTTGACACGAATATCGGAGATGGTGAAGGACTCGGCGTGAACTTCAGCGATCATCAGTGCGGACATGACCGCAGTTAGCAGCAGACGTTTCATGAAGTCCTTTTATTCCAACTGGCAATAAACAACCCGCCGCATGGAGGCGGCCGGTTCGCAATTGAGCGAAGCTTTTATAGTCGACCCAGATCGTTGATCAGGGCGAGCAACATCACCCCTACGACCAAACTGATACCGATCTGGACCCCCCAACCTTGCACCCGATCCGACAGCGGACGACCGCGCGCCCACTCGACAAGGTAAAACAGCAAATGCCCCCCATCCAGTACCGGGATGGGCAGCAGGTTAAGAACCCCAAGGCTTATGCTCAGGTAGGCCAGGAAATTCAGGAAATCCCCCACGCCGGACTGGGCTGAAGCGCCCGCCACTTTAGCAATGGTTATCGGTCCACTCAAGTTTTTTACCGAGAGCTCCCCGAACAGCATTTTCTTCAGCGATTCGAGGGTCAGGACGCTCATGTTCCAGGTCCGCGACAGGCCCTCGCCCACCGCGTCCAGCGGCCCGTAACTGACCTCGCGGAGCATGTTGGCCGGCCATTCGGCACCTTTCACACCGGCGCCCAGGTAGCCACCAACCGCCTTGCCCTCGCCCTTGCGGGCCAGGGTGACGGGAACATCCAGTGCCGCGCCATCACGCTCGACACGCAGCACCACCTTGGCGTCGGGCCGGGCGCGCACGCTGTCGACCACCTGCTGCCAATCGCCAAGCACGGTGCCGTCGAGGGCCAGCAGCTTGTCGCCGGTCTTCAGGCCTGCAGCCGCGGCCGGGCCCTTGGGATCGATCTCGGCCAGCACTGGCGAGACCGCCGGGCGCCATGGGCGCAGGCCCAGGGACTGGATCGGGTCCGGTTCGTCGGCGCCCTTGAGCCAGCTGTCGAGCTTCACCTGCAACTGACGCTCGGCGCTGGCGCCCTCGTCGCGCACGCCGACCAACAGCGTGCCACTCTCGCCCAGGCGGCGAACCAGCTGCAAATTGACGGCCGACCAACCATTGGTCGCCTTGCCATCAATAGATACAATTTCCTGACCAGCGGCCATCCCGGCCGACGCCGCGAGGCTGCCCGACTCGACCGCGCCGATCACCGGACGGACCTGCTGGGTGCCGAGCATGGCCAGCAGCCAGAAGAACACGATGGCCAGCAGGAAGTTGGCGATCGGGCCAGCGGCGACGATCGCGATCCGCTGACCAACCGACTTGCGGTTGAAGGATTGGCCGGCCAGCGCAGGCGGCACGTCGCCCTCGCGCTCGTCGAGCATCTTGACGTAGCCGCCCAACGGAATCGCCGCCACCACGAACTCGGTGCCATGGCGGTCATGCCAGCGCAGCAGCGGCGTGCCGAAGCCCACGGAGAAGCGCAGCACCTTGACGCCACAGCGGCGGGCGACCCAGAAGTGGCCGAACTCGTGGAACGTGACCAGTACACCCAGGGCCACCAGGGTGCCGACAATCATGTAGAGCGCAGTCATATCCTTCTCCGAATGACGTTCAGCGAAACCCCTGGCACGCCAGGGTCAGCGACCGTGGCGTCGCAGCCACTCCCGGGACAGTTCCCGGGCGCGCTGGTCGGCGGCGAACACCGCATCCAGCGAGGGCAACGGTACCACCGGTTCCTGTTCGAGCACCTGCTCGATCATACCCGCGATCTCCGGGAAGCGGATACGCCGCTGGAGAAATGCCTCGACCGCAACCTCGTTGGCCGCATTGAGCACCGCAGGCGCACTGTTGCCGGCCTCGGCAGCCTGACGCGCCAGGCGCAGGCATGGGAAGCGCTGTTCGTCGGGGGCCTGGAAGTCCAGGCGGGCGATGGCGAACAGGTCCAGCGGGGCGACCCCCGAGTCGATCCGCTCGGGCCAGGCCAGGGCGTTGGCGATAGGCGTGCGCATGTCCGGGTTGCCCAACTGGGCCAACACCGAACCG
The DNA here is from genome assembly GCF_044749485.1 of Pseudomonas sp. NPDC089401. NCBI lineage: Bacteria > Pseudomonadati > Pseudomonadota > Gammaproteobacteria > Pseudomonadales > Pseudomonadaceae > Pseudomonas > Pseudomonas sp. NPDC089401. The sequence continues at coordinate 2,062 of NZ_JBIVIA010000007.1, forward strand.
TCGACGTAGTCCACCAGCGAGTGGATCACGCTCTGCGGGTGCACCACCACTTCGACCTTGGCCGGGGTCGTATCGAACAGCCAGCAGGCCTCGATCAACTCCAGGCCCTTGTTCATCATGCTGGCCGAGTCGACCGAGATCTTCCGGCCCATGGACCAGTTGGGGTGGGCACAGGCCTGCTCCGGAGTGACGTCGGCCAGCGCCGCCTGCGGCGCTTCGCGGAACGGGCCGCCGGAGGCGGTCAGCAGGATACGACGCACTCCCACCTGGCTCAGGCCGCGGGCATAATCGACCGGCAGGCACTGGAAGATCGCATTGTGCTCGCTGTCGATCGGCAGCAGGACGGCGCCACTGCGGCGCACGGCGTCCATGAACAGCGCGCCGGACATCACCAGCGCCTCCTTGTTGGCCAGCAGCACCTTCTTGCCCGCCTCGACGGCAGCCAGGGTCGGGCGCAGGCCTGCAGCGCCGACGATGGCCGCCATCACGGCGTCCACCTCCGGGGCGGACGCGACCGCACACAGGCCCGCCTCCCCTTCCAGCACCTCGGTGGCGCAACCGGCAGCGGCCAGGCCATCACGCAGGCGCGCGGCTGCCTCGCTGCCCGGCACCGCGGCATAGGCCGGACGGTGCCGCAGGCACAGCGCCAACAGCTCCTCGATACGCGAGTAGCCACTGAGGGCATGCACCTGATAGCGCTCGGGATGGCGCGCAATCACATCAAGGGTGCTGAGGCCGATCGAACCGGTAGCACCCAGCACGGTAATACGCTGCGGCGCGCTCACATCACACCCCATTCTGCGGCCCACAGCAGCACGGCGAAGATCGGGATGGCCGCGGTCAGGCTGTCGATGCGGTCGAGCACGCCACCATGGCCCGGCAGCAGGTTGCTGCTGTCCTTGATGCCTGCGCGGCGCTTGAACATGCTTTCTGTCAGGTCACCGACCACCGACGACATGACCACCAGCGCAGCCCCCATCAGGCCCAGCAGGATCTGGCCGAAACCCCAGTCGCGGCTGATGCCCACCACCAGGGTGATCACCAGGCTGACCGCCAGGCCGCCATACACGCCTTCCCAGCTTTTACCCGGGCTCACCTGCGGGGCCAGCTTGCGCTTGCCGAACGCACGGCCGGAGAAATAGGCACCGATATCGGCAGCCCACACCAGCGCCATGACCGACAGGATCAGCCAGTTGCCCAGTGGCCAGTGCTTGAGCAGGATCAAGCCCTGCCAGGCCGGCAGCAGGATCAACAGGCCGATCAGCAGCTTGCAGGCGGCACTGGCCCACAATTCGCTGCTGCGTGGATAGGTCAGCACCAGCCAGGTGGCCAGCGCCCACCAGATCACCGAAGCGCCGAGCACCCAGGGCGCCAGGTCCGGCATCAGGTGCAGCAACATCAGCGCCCCGGCTACCACGGCGGCGTAGGCGATGCGCAACGGCTGGGCCATCAGCCCGGCCAGGCGCGCCCACTCCCAGGCACCGAGGGTGACCACGAAGCCGATGAACAGGGCGAAGTCCCCGCCGTTGAGCAGGAAGAAACCACCCAGCGCGATCGGCAACAGGATCAGCGCGGTAATGATGCGTTGTTTAAGCATTAAGCACGAGCTCCAGCCTCGACCTGCTCGCTGGTCTTACCGAAGCGGCGCTGGCGCGAAGCGAAATCGGCCAGGGCATTGCGCATGGCCTCGTGTTTGAAGTCCGGCCAGTACAGGTCGGAGAAGTACAGCTCGGCGTAGGCCAGCTGCCACAGCAGGAAGTTGCTGATGCGGTGTTCGCCACCGGTGCGGATGCACAGGTCCGGCAACGGCAGCTCACCGGTGGCCAGGCAGGTCTGCAACAGGCCGGGGGTGATGTCGTCCGGGCGCAGGTGGCCGGCCTGGACTTCCCGCGCCAGGCGCTGGGCAGCCTGGGCGATATCCCACTGGCCGCCGTAGTTGGCGGCGATCTGCAGGATGAAGCGATTGCTGCCGGCGGTCAGGGCTTCAGCCTCGCGCATGGCGGCCTGCAGCTCAGGATGGAAGCGCGAACGGTCACCGATGATGCGCAGGCTGATGTTGTTCTCGTTGAGGCGCTTGGCCTCGCGGCGCAGGGCCGAGAAGAACAGCTCCATCAACGCACCGACCTCTTCGGCCGGGCGCTGCCAGTTTTCGCTGGAGAACGCGAACAGGGTCAGTACCTCGACCCCGGATTTCGCACACACCTCGATGACTGCGCGCACCGCATCGACGCCGGCCTTGTGCCCGGCAACGCCGGGCAACAGGCGCTTTTTCGCCCAGCGGTTGTTGCCATCCATGATGATCGCGACGTGACGCGGCACCGAGGACGGTGCCGCCAACTTGGACTTTTCCATTAAAAAACCCCGGCCTTAGACGGCCATCAGGTCCTTTTCCTTGGCTTTGTAAGCAGCATCGACTTCAGCAATGAACTTGTCGGTCAGCTTCTGGATCTCGTCCGCGGCACGACGCTCTTCGTCTTCGCTGATTTCCTTGTCCTTGGTCAGCTTTTTCAGGTCGCCCAGGGCATCGCGACGCACGTTGCGCACAGCCACCTTGGCGTCTTCGGCAACACCGCTGGCCTGCTTGGTGTAGCCCTTGCGGGTTTCCTCGGTCAGGGCCGGCATCGGCACGCGAATGGTGGTACCGGCGCTGGATGGGTTCAGGCCCAGGTCGGAGGTCAGGATGGCCTTCTCGATGGCAGCACTGAGGTTCTTGTCGTGGGCGACGATCTTCAGGGTACGGGCATCTTCGACGGAGATGGCCGCGACCTGGTTCAGCGGCATCTCGCTACCCCAGGCAGTGACCTTGACGGTATCCAGGATGCTCGGGTGAGCGCGGCCCGTGCGGATTGCCGCCAGGTTGCGACCCAGGGCCTCGAGGGACTTGGTCATGCGCTCCTGCGCGTCTTTCTTGATGTCGTTGATCATTTTTGAACTTCCTCGATCAGAGTGCCTTCCGCGCCGCCATGCACGATGTTCAGCAGGGCGCCGGGTTTGTTCATGTTGAAGACGCGCAGCGGCATCTTGTGGTCGCGGCACAGACAAATTGCCGTCAGGTCCATTACCCCCAGCTTGCGATCCAGCACTTCATCGTAGGTCAGATGATCGAACTTCTCGGCATGCGGGTCTTTGAATGGATCTGCAGTGTATACACCATCGACCTTGGTTGCCTTCAATACCACGTCGGCATCGATTTCGATGGCGCGCAGGCAAGCGGCGGAGTCGGTGGTGAAGAACGGGTTGCCGGTACCGGCAGCGAAGATAACGACTTCCTTGGCGTTCAGGTGGCGCATGGCCTTGCGGCGATCATAGTGATCGGTGACGCCAACCATGGAGATCGCCGACATGACGATGGCGGTGATGTTCGCCCGCTCCAGCGCGTCGCGCATGGCCAGGCCATTCATCACGGTGGCCAGCATGCCCATGTGGTCACCGGTAACACGGTCCATGCCGGCAGCACTGAGCGCCGCGCCACGGAACAGGTTGCCACCGCCGATCACCAGGCCTACCTGGACACCGATGCCGACCAACTGGCCGACTTCCAGCGCCATGCGATCCAGGACTTTCGGGTCGATCCCGAACTCTTCCGAGCCCATCAGGGCCTCGCCGCTAAGTTTGAGTAGAATGCGTTTATAGCGAGCCTGATGACCACTGCCCTGCTGAGCCATTGCGAATCTCTCCTGCGGCGTTTGTAAAATTCTGGCGGGCTGCGTAAGCCTGCATGTAACTCTAACGTGACGCAGCGACTGCGTCAGCGAACAGCGGCTTGGTAAACCGCTCCCGCTTTGACAAAGAGGCTGCGCGCGTGAGCGGGCAGCCTCTTCGGGGCGACAGACGGGACTGTCTTACTGCTTGGCAGCAGCTACCTGGGCAGCAACTTCGGCAGCGAAGTCGTCAACCGGCTTCTCGATGCCTTCGCCAACCTTGAAGTAGGTGAAGGAAACGATTTCAGCACCGGCTTTCTTGGCCAGCTCGCCAACTTTGACTTCTGGGTTCATGACGAAGGCTTGCTCTTTCAGCGAGGCTTCGGCCTTGAACTTGGTGATGCGACCGTTGATCATGTTCTCAACGATGTTTTCCGGCTTGCCGGCGATCTTGTCAGCGTTCAGCTGCAGGAAGACGCCCTTCTCGCGCTCGATGGCCTCGGCGGAGATTTCCGACGAATCCAGGAACTCCGGGTTCGAAGCGGCAACGTGCATGGCGATGTTCTTGGCCAGCTCGACGTCGCCGCCTTTCAGGACAACGGCAGCGCCGATCTTGTTGCCGTGCAGGTAGGCACCGACGACGTCGCCTTCAACGCGCACCAGGCGACGGATGTTGACGTTTTCGCCGCACTTGGCGACCAGGGCTTCACGAGCAGCTTCACGCGAGGCGATCAGCGGAGCAGCGTCGGTCAGCTTCTGGGCGAAGGCTTCTTCCAGGCTTTCGGCCACGAAGTTCTTGAAGTCGTCTTGCAGGGCCAGGAAGTCGGTCTGCGAGTTCACTTCCAGCAGAACGGCGACTTTGCCGTCGGTCTTGACGGCGATAGCGCCTTCAGCAGCGACGTTGCCAGCCTTTTTGGCGGCCTTGATGGCGCCCGAGGCACGCATGTCGTCAATGGCTTTCTCGATGTCGCCGCCGGCCTTTTCCAGGGCCTTTTTGCAATCCATCATGCCTTCGCCGGTACGCTCGCGCAGTTCTTTGACCAGCGCCGCAGTAATTGCTGCCATTTCAAAATCCTCTTGGAAAGTTTTTCAACCATTCCACCCGTTCGACACGGGCGTTAAATTCTGCAAATCGCTGCCTTCATGCCAGCTCGCCCATGATGCGGGGCCGTTGCTGACAGCAGGATTTCAAGGTGGCAAAAAGGGGGCAGAGCCCCCTTTTTGCGTGCCAAGCAGACGCTAGCGTCTATTACTCGGCAGCAGGTGCAGCCGCTTCTTCAGCGTAGACTTCAGTGCCGCCGGCAACGTTGTTGCGGCCGCGGATGATGGCGTCAGCCATCGAAGTCATGTACAGCTCGATGGCGCGGATGGCGTCATCGTTGCCTGGGATCACGTAGTCAACGCCTTCTGGGCTGCTGTTGGTATCGACAACGCCGATAACCGGGATGCCCAGCTTGTTGGCTTCGGTGATGGCAATGCGCTCGTGGTCAACGTCGATCACGAACAGGGCATCAGGCAGGCCGCCCATGTCCTTGATACCACCCAGGCTGCGGTCCAGTTTTTCCAGATCGCGCGAACGCATCAGGGCTTCTTTCTTGGTCAGCTTGGCAAAGGTGCCATCTTCGGCCTGGGTTTCCAGGTCGCGCAGACGCTTGATCGAGGCGCGGATGGTTTTGTAGTTGGTCAGCATGCCGCCCAACCAACGGTGATCAACGTATGGCGAACCCGCGCGAGCAGCTTGCTCGGCGACGATCTTGCCGGCGGAACGCTTGGTGCCGACGAACATGATCTTGTTCTTGCCCTGGGCCAGACGCTCTACGAAAGCCAGAGCTTCGTTGAACATTGGCAGGGTTTTTTCCAGGTTGATGATGTGGATCTTGTTACGCGCGCCGAAAATGTACTTGCCCATTTTCGGGTTCCAGTAACGGGTCTGGTGGCCGAAGTGCACACCGGCCTTCAGCATATCGCGCATGTTGACTTGGGACATGATAGTTCCTTGATAAGTCGGGTTGGGCCTCCACGCATCCCAATGACCAACCCACGGACGAATCCGGGGCACCCAGGCCATCGTGTCGACACGTGTGTGGGTTCAGGCTGACGGGGTCGTCCCCGAAAGCGGCGCATTTTATACCACAGACCGCGAGCGAACGGAACCCGGATAAGGTTGCGTCCGTCAGCGGCTTTTGCAGCACCCCGGCAAACAGGCCAGAATGCCCCCTATAGACAGCAGCATGGCCGCCTTTATCCCGACAGAATGCCGCCCCGCTCTGTTAGAATCCGGCCTTTCCCGTTTGTTCGCGCCGCCTGCGGCGCCGTAGAGAGCCTGTAATGACCGTCACCATCAAGACTGCAGAAGACATCGAGAAGATGCGCATCGCCGGCCGCCTGGCCGCCGACGTGCTGGAAATGATCGAGGAACACGTCAAGCCCGGCGTCACCACCGAAGAGCTCGACCGTATCTGCCACGACTACATCGTCAACGTCCAGCAGGCGATCCCGGCACCGCTCAACTACAAGGGCTACCCGAAGTCGATCTGCACCTCGATCAACCACGTGGTGTGCCACGGCATTCCCAACGACAAGCCCCTCAAGGACGGTGACACGCTCAACATCGACATCACCGTGATCAAGGACGGCTACCACGGCGACACCAGCCGCATGTTCCACGTCGGCACAGTGCCGCTGTGGGCCGAGCGCCTGTCGAAAGTCACCCAGGAGTGCATGTACAAGGCCATCGAGCTGGTCAAGCCGGGCTGCCGCCTGGGCGATATCGGCGAAGTGATCCAGAAGCACGCCGAAAAGAACGGTTTCTCGGTGGTCCGCGAATTCTGCGGCCACGGCATCGGCAAGGTGTTCCACGAAGAGCCGCAGATCCTCCACTACGGCCGCGCCGGCACCGGCATGGAACTCAAGGAAGGCATGACCTTCACCATCGAGCCGATGATCAACCAGGGCAAGGCCGACACCAAGGTGCTGGGCGACGGCTGGACCGCCATCACCAAGGACCGCAAGCTCTCGGCCCAGTGGGAGCACACCCTGGTGGTGACCGCCACCGGCTACGAGATCTTCACCCTGCGCAAGGACGACACCATCCCGCGCACCTCGGCCTGATTGCACCCGAGGCGACTTCTCAGACAGGACGCGACGCGATGCCCCAGGTGGATCCCGAGCTGTTCGACCGCGGCCAGTTCCAGGCGGAACTGGCCCTCAAGGCGAGCCCCATCGCCGCCTTCAAGAAAGCCATCCGCCAGGCCGGCGAGGTGCTCGACAAGCGTTTTCGCGCCGGCGCCGAGATCCGCCCGCTGATCGAAGCGCGCGCCTGGCTGGTCGACAACATCCTGCAGCAAGCCTGGAACCAGTTCGACTGGGGCGCATCGAGCGGCATCGCCCTGGTCGCGGTGGGCGGCTACGGCCGTGGTGAACTGCACCCGCATTCGGACATCGACCTGCTGATCCTGCTCGGCGGCGCCGAGCACGAGCAGTACCGCGATGCCATCGAGCGCTTTCTCACCCTGCTCTGGGACATCGGCCTGGAAGTGGGCCAGAGCGTGCGCAGCATCGACGAATGCGTCGAGCAGGCCCGCGCCGACCTGACGGTGATCACCAACCTGATGGAAAGCCGCACCGTCGCCGGCCCCGAAGACCTGCGCCAGCGCATGCTCGACGCCACCGGCACCACACACCTGTGGCCAAGCCGGGAGTTCTTCCTGGCCAAGCGCGCCGAACTCAAGGCCCGCCACCACAAGTACAACGACACCGAGTACAACCTCGAGCCCAACGTCAAGGGCTCGCCCGGTGGCCTGCGCGATATCCAGACGGTGCTCTGGGTTGCCCGTCGCCAGTACGGCACGCTGAACCTGCACGCCCTGGCGGGCGAGGGCTTCCTGCTGGAAAGCGAGAACGAGCTGCTCGCTTCCTCCCAGGACTTCCTGTGGAAGGTCCGCTATGCCCTGCACATGCTCGCCGGCCGCGCCGAGGACCGCCTGCTGTTCGACCACCAGCGCAGCATCGCCGCGCTGCTGGGCTACAGCGACGAAAACCCCAAGCGCGCCATCGAACAGTTCATGCAGCAGTACTACCGGGTGGTGATGAGCATCAGCCAGCTGTGCGACCTGATCATCCAGCACTTCGAGGAAGTCATCCTCGCCGATGACGACAGTGGTACCACGCAACCGCTCAATGCCCGCTTCCGCCTGCACGACGGCTATATAGAAGCCGTCAGCCCGAGCGTGTTCCGGCGCACCCCGTTCGCCATGCTGGAAATCTTCGTGCTGATGGCCCAGCACCCGGAGATCAAGGGCGTGCGCGCCGACACCGTGCGCCTGCTGCGCGAGCACCGGCACCTTATCGACGAGACCTTCCGCAACGATATCCGCAACACCAGCCTGTTCATCGAGCTGTTCAAGTGCGAGATCGGCATCCACCGCAACCTGCGGCGGATGAACCGCTATGGCATCCTCGGCCGCTACCTGCCGGAGTTCGGCCTGATCGTCGGGCAGATGCAGCACGACCTGTTCCACATCTACACGGTCGATGCGCACACCCTCAACCTCATCAAGCACCTGCGCAAGCTGCAGTACACGCCGGTGTCCGAGAAATTCCCGCTGGCCAGCAAGCTCATGGGCCGCCTGCCCAAGCCCGAGCTGATCTACCTGGCCGGGCTGTACCACGACATCGGCAAGGGCCGCCAGGGCGATCACTCCGAGCTCGGCGCGGTGGACGCGCAGAAGTTCTGCGAACGCCACCAACTGCCGGCCTGGGACAGCCGCCTGATCGCCTGGCTGGTGCAGAACCACCTGGTGATGTCGACCACCGCCCAGCGCAAGGACCTGTCCGACCCGCAGGTGATCAACGACTTCGCCCTGCACGTGGGCGACGAGACGCGCCTGGACTACCTCTACGTGCTGACCGTGGCCGACATCAACGCCACCAACCCCAGCCTGTGGAACTCCTGGCGTGCCAGCCTGCTGCGCCAGCTCTACACCGAGACCAAGCGCGCCCTGCGCCGGGGCCTCGAGAACCCGCTGGACCGCGAGGAGCAGATCCGCCAGACCCAGTCCGCGGCCCTCGACATCCTCGTGCGCGAAGGCACCGACCCGGACGACGTCGAGCAGCTGTGGTCGCAGCTGGGCGATGACTATTTCCTCAAGCACAACGCCGCCGACGTGGCCTGGCACAGCGATGCGATCCTGCAGCAACCGGCCGACGGCGGGCCACTGGTGCTGATCAAGGAAACCACCCAGCGCGAATTCGAGGGCGGCACGCAGATCTTCATCTACGCGCCCGACCAGCACGACTTCTTCGCCGTGACCGTGGCCGCCATGTCGCAGCTGAACCTGAACATCCACGATGCGCGGATCATCACCTCGAGCAGCCAGTTCACCCTCGACACCTACATCGTGCTCGACAACGACGGCGGCTCGATCGGCGACAACCCGCAGCGGGTCCGGCAGATCCGCGACGGCCTGACCGAAGCGCTGCGCAACCCCGAGGACTACCCGACCATCATCCAGCGCCGGGTGCCGCGCCAGCTCAAGCACTTCGACTTCCCGCCGCAGGTGACCATCCTCAACGATGCCCAGCGGCCGGTGACCATCCTCGAGATCACCGCGCCAGACCGCCCCGGCCTGCTGGCGCGCCTGGGGCGGATCTTCCTGGAGTTCGACCTGTCGCTGCAGAATGCCAAGATCGCCACCCTGGGCGAGCGCGTGGAAGACGTGTTCTTCATCACCGATGCCGACAACCAGCCGCTGTCCGACCCACAGCTGTGCAGCCGCCTGCAGGAAGCCATCGTGCAGCAGCTGCAGGCCGGCCAGGCCAGCGACGCCAGCCCGACCCGCGTGACCTTTTAACGACTAGACGATTGACGAGACCTTGCGCCGATGAACCATGCCTTGACCCAGCTTCAGCCCTACCCGTTCGAAAAGCTCCGCGCCCTGCTGGGCAGCGTGAAGCCCGCGGCGGACAAGCGCGCCATCGCCCTGTCGATCGGTGAGCCGAAGCACGAATCGCCGGCGTTCGTCGCCCAGGCCATGGCCGACAACCTCGACAAACTGGCCGTGTACCCGAGCACCCTCGGCCTGCCGGCCCTGCGCCAGGCCATCGGCCAATGGTGCGAGCGCCGCTTCGGCGTGCCGGCCGGCTGGCTGGACGCCGACCGCCACATCCTGCCAGTGAACGGCACCCGCGAAGCACTGTTCGCCTTCACCCAGGCCGTGGTCAACCGCGCCGACGACGGCCTGGTGATCAGCCCCAACCCGTTCTACCAGATCTACGAAGGCGCGGCCCTGCTGGCTGGCGCCACCCCGCACTACCTGCCGTGCCTGGAAGACAACGGCTTCAACCCGGACTTCGACGCCGTCCCGGCCGAGGTGTGGCAGCGCTGCCAGATCCTGTTCCTGTGCTCCCCGGGCAACCCTACCGGCGCCTTGGTGCCGATGGACACCCTGAAGAAGCTGATCGCACTGGCCGACGAGCACGATTTCGTGATCGCCGCCGACGAGTGCTACAGCGAGCTTTATTTCGACGAGGACGCGCCGCCACCTGGCCTGCTGACCGCTTGCGCCGAGCTGGGCCGCAGCGACTTCAAGCGCTGCGTGGTGTTCCACAGCCTGTCCAAGCGCTCCAACCTGCCGGGCCTGCGTTCGGGCTTCGTCGCCGGTGATGCGTCAATCATCAAGCCGTTCCTGCTATACCGCACCTACCACGGCTGCGCCATGCCGGTGCAGACCCAGCTGGCCAGCATTGCCGCCTGGCAGGACGAGGCCCATGTGCGCGAGAACCGCGACCAGTACCGCGCCAAGTACGATGCCGTGCTGGATATCCTGCAGCCGGTGCTGGACGTGCAGCGTCCGGATGGCAGCTTCTACCTGTGGGCCAAGGTGCCGGGCGACGACGCCACGTTTACCCGCGACCTGTTCGAGGCGCAGCATGTGACCGTGGTACCAGGCTCGTACCTGTCGCGTGAAGTGGACGGGGTCAACCCGGGCGCTGGCCGGGTGCGCATGGCGCTGGTTGCGCCGCTGGCCGAGTGCATCGAGGCGGCGGAGCGGATTCGCGCCTTCCTGCAAAACCGCTAACTGCCTTACGGCCCATTCGCGGGTAAACCCGCTCCCACAGATACTGCACCGCTTGTTCGGCTTGTGCTGTACCTGTGGGAGCGGGTTTACCCGCGAATGGCCCTAAGCAGATCTATCTGACCTGCCCCAGGTTCGCCTCGCTCATATCCAGCTCCCCCAGCACCTGCCTGACCACCTCATCCCCCACCAGATGCTGGCGATGCAGGTTATACAACTCAAGCCGCTGCGCCCGCAGCGCCCGCAAGCGCAAACGCCGCTCCAGCAAATCCATCTGCTCGGCCAGTGCCCGTGCCTCGGCCGTGTCGTTGTAGCTGTCCAGCTCATCCCGGTATTCGGCCATCAACCGCGCCTTCAGCTCGGTTGCCATGGCTGCCTGTGCCGCATCCTGGGGTGCGCTGGCATCGATCACTTCTTCCGCCTCCAGTGCATGGATCGCCGCCTCCGCAGTACGTCGCCAGGCCTCCTGCACCTCCTGGTGCAAACGTTCGTCAGGGCTCTTGGTAATCCCGCGCAACAACAGCGGCAAGGCAATGCAGGCACTGATCAGCGAAAGCAGGATCACACCCGCAGCAATGAAGATCAGCAGGTCACGCTCGGGGAACGCCTGCCCCGCGCCCATCAGCAAGGGCACCGACATCACGCCCGCCAGGGTCACCGCCCCGCGCACACCGCCGAGGGTCAGCAGCCAGCAGGAGCGCATGGTCGGCATCATCACCAGCGCCGGTTTGCCGCGCCAGCGGCGAATCACACCGATCGCGCGCCAGATGCTCTGCACCCAGACGAAGCGCAGCAGGATCAACGCCGCGAAGATCGCCAGCACATCCAGGCAGCGCCAGGCCAGGGTTGGCCAGACGGTAGCCTCATGGCTGACCACGGCCTTGATGATGTCCGGTAGCTGCAAGCCAAGCAGCAGGAAGATCAAGCCGTTGAACGCGAACTCCAGCAGCGACCAGACGCTGCGATTGAGCAGGCGGGTGCTGGTCTGCCGGGGCAGCAGGTCGAGCCAGCTCTGCATCATGCCGGCGGCCACCGCCGAGAGGATGCCCGACACGCCCAGGCGTTCGGCCAGCACATAGGCGGCGAAGGGCAGCAGCAGCATGAACACCACGTGGGTCGCCGGGTCATCCCAGCCACGGGCGATCATCCAGGCGCGCAGGCGGCCGATCAGCCAGCTCAACGCCACCCCTACCGCCAGGCCGCCGAGGGCGACCAGGACGAAGCTGAAACTGGCATCGGCCAGCGAGAACGCCCCGGTGATGGCCGCCGCCAGGGCGAACTTGAAGGTCACCAGGCCCGAGGCGTCGTTCATCAGCGCCTCGCCTTGCAGCATGTGCATCAGCGGGGTGGGCAGGCGATCCTGGGTGATCGCCGACACCGCCACGGCGTCGGTCGGCGACAGCACGGCAGCCAGGGCAAAGGCCACCGGCAGCGGGATGCTCGGCAACAGCCAGTGGATGAAGTAGCCCGCGCCGACCACGGTAAACAGCACCAGGCCCACGGCCAGGGCCACCACCGGGCCACGAATGCGCCACAGCTCGCGCTTGGGAATGCGCCAGCCGTCGGCGAACAGCAGCGGCGGCAGGAACAGGAACAGGAACAGCTCGGGGTCCAGGGCAACGTGCAGGCCCAGGGTTGGCCAGGCCAGCAGCGCGCCGGCGGCGATCTGCACCAGGGGCAACGGCAGCGGGATCATGCGCCCGACCAGTTTCGACACGCTTACCAGCGTCAGCAGGATGAGGACGGTGTAGGCGGACTGCATCCGTGAGGGCTTCCTTTGTGAACCTAGAACGATGGACAGGGCGAGAGATCGCCATTGAAACAATATGTTAGCGGGGACAGATGAATCGATACCGCTGCACGATAGTCGCAGGTGGCGGGTGAATATGTAACATGATGATACTTCGGCCTTGTGGGTTGTGCAGATTTGGCCACCTATTGGTCTGGAGGCATGCACACCCGTGGCGCTCAAACAATCGTTCCCGCATAATCCCGCGACTGACATTCGGAAATGGAGAGATTGGGGCAGCCTGTGGCCTCAATGCACACGATGACCTATACGCTCTACGGCATCAAAGCCTGCGACACCATGAAAAAGGCACGTACCTGGCTCGAAGACCAGGCCATCGCCTACGAATTCCACGACTACAAGACCCAAGGCATCGACCGTGACAGCCTGAACCGCTGGTGCGACGAACACGGCTGGGAAGTCATCCTCAACCGTGCCGGCACCACCTTCCGCAAGCTCGACGACGCCAGCAAGGCCGACCTCGACCAGGCCAAGGCCGTCGAACTGATGCTGGCCCAGCCGTCGATGATCAAGCGCCCGGTGCTCGACCTGGGCGAACGCACCCTGGTCGGCTTCAAGCCCGACCTGTACGCCACCGCGCTGGCCTGAGCCCCTACCCTATTTCGCACGAGGTAATCACATGTCCAATACCCTGTTCAGCCTGGCCTTCGGTGTCGGCTCCCAGAACCGCCAGGGCACCTGGCTGGAAGTGTTCTACGCACAACCCCTGCTCAAACCGAGCGCCGAGCTGGTCGCTGCGGTAGCACCAATCCTCGGCTACGAAGGTGGCAACCAGGCCATCGCCTTCAGCAACGCCCAGGCTGCCCAGCTGGCCGAAGCCCTGAAAGGCGTCGACGCTGCCCAGGCCGCCCTGCTGACCCGCCTGGCCGAGAGCCACAAGCCGCTGGTCGCCACCCTGCTGGCCGAAGACGCTGCGCTGTCCTCGACCCCAGAGGCCTATCTCAAGCTGCACCTGCTGTCGCACCGCCTGGTCAAGCCGCATGGCGTGAGCCTGGCCGGTATCTTCCCGCTGCTGCCGAACGTGGCCTGGACCAACCAGGGCGCAGTCGACCTGAGCGAACTGGCCGAACTGCAACTGGAAGCGCGCCTGAAGGGCGAGCTGCTGGAAGTGTTCTCGGTGGACAAGTTCCCGAAGATGACCGACTACGTGGTCCCGGCCGGCGTGCGTATCGCCGACACCGCCCGTGTGCGCCTGGGCGCCTACATCGGCGAAGGCACCACCATCATGCACGAAGGCTTCGTCAACTTTAACGCCGGCACCGAAGGCCCGGGCATGATCGAAGGCCGCGTTTCCGCCGGCGTGTTCGTCGGCAAGGGCTCGGACCTGGGCGGCGGCTGCTCGACCATGGGCACCCTGTCCGGTGGCGGCAACATCGTCATCAAGGTCGGCGAAGGCTGCCTGATCGGCGCCAACGCCGGTATCGGCATCCCGCTGGGCGACCGCAACACCGTCGAAGCTGGCCTGTACATCACTGCCGGTACCAAGGTGAACCTGCTGGACGAGAACAACGAGCTGGTCAAAGTGGTCAAGGCCCGCGACCTGGCCGGCCAGACCGACCTGCTGTTCCGCCGCAACTCGCTGAACGGCGCCGTGGAATGCAAGACCCACAAGTCGGCCATCGAACTGAACGAGGCGCTGCACGCCCACAACTGAGACGTGTCGGCCCCGTTGGCGAGCCTTGCTCGCGAACCGGCCATTCTCAGCGTCTGAAATGCTAAGATCGGGTCTGGCGCCAAAGTGCCAGACCCGATTTTCATTCCAGGCCCCGCGAACATGTTCCAGCCCTCCCCCTGGCGCGCCGATTTCCCCGCTATCGCCGCCCTGCAACGGCAGCACCAGACCTACCTGGACAGCGCCGCCACCACCCAGAAGCCCCAGCCCCTGCTCGACGCCCTGAGCCATTACTACGGCCACGGCGCGGCCAACGTGCACCGCGCCCAGCACCTGCCCGGCGCCCTGGCGACCCAGGCCTTCGAGGCCAGCCGCGACAAGGTGGCCGCGTGGCTGAATGCGCCAAGCTCAAGGCAGATCATCTTCACCCACGGAGCCACCTCGGCGCTGAACCTGCTGGCCTATGGCCTTGAATACCGCTTCGAAGCGGGCGACGAGATCGCCGTCAGCGCCCTGGAACATCACGCCAACCTGTTGCCCTGGCAGCAACTCGCGCAGCGGCGCAACCTGCGCCTGGTGGTACTGCCGCTGGACGATCATGGCCATATCGACCTTGACCAGGCCCTGCAACTGATCGGCCCGCGCACCCGCGTGCTTGCCGTCAGCCAACTGTCCAACGTGCTCGGCACCTGGCAACCGCTGCCCGCGCTGCTGGCCCATGCCCACGCGCAAGGCGCGCTGACCGTGGTCGATGGCGCCCAGGGCGTGGTGCATGGCCGCCACGACGTGCAACAACTGGGCTGCGACTTCTACGTGTTCTCCAGCCACAAGCTGTATGGCCCCGACGGCGTCGGCGTGCTCTATGGCCGCAGCCAGGCGCTGGCGTTGCTGCGCCACTGGCAGTTCGGCGGCGAGATGGTGCAACTGGCCGACTACCAGAGCGCCAGCTTCCGCCCGGCGCCGCTGGGCTTCGAGGCAGGTACCCCACCGATCGCCGGGGTGATCGGCCTGGGGGCCACGCTGGACTACCTGGCCAGCCTCGATGCCCACGCCGTCGAGGCCCATGAGGCCAGCCTGCACCAATACCTGCTGCGAGGCCTGGCAGACCGCGAGGGCATACGCATCCTGGGGACGCCTCAAGCAGCACTGGCCAGTTTCGTCATCGAAGGCGTGCATAACGCCGATATCGCCCACCTGCTGACCGAACAGGGCATTGCCGTGCGTGCCGGGCACCATTGCGCCATGCCGCTGCTCAAGGGTTTGGGCCTGGAGGGCGCGATTCGCGTATCGCTGGGGCTGTACAACGACAGCGATGACGTACAGCGCTTCTTCGAAGCGCTCGATCAGGGACTGGAGTTGTTGCGATGACGCTGCCGGAGCAAGCACGCCAGGCGCTGGAAGCGTTTGCACAGGGCAAGGGCTGGGAGCAGCGTGCGCGGCTGCTGATGCAGTGGGGCGATCGCCTGGAACCACTGGACGACGCCGAAAAAACCGAGGCCAACCGCGTGCATGGCTGCGAGAGCCTGGTGTGGCTGGTGGCCGGGCAGGTTGACGGCCAGTGGCGGTTCAAGGCGAGCAGCGATGCGCGCTTGTTGCGCGGGTTGCTGGCGTTGTTGCTGGTGCGGGTGCAGGAACTGGCCAGCGAAGAATTAGCCGCAGTTGATTTGCGTGAATGGTTTACACAGTTGGGACTGGAGCGGCAACTTTCACCTTCGCGCAGCAATGGTTTGCATGCGGTGTTGCAGCGGATGGCAGAGTTGGCAGCCAGCCGCTGAATCGGCGGCGCCTGCTTCGCGGGCAAGCCCGCTCCCACAGGGACAGCGCCAGGCCCAAGGGCAACGCTTTACCTGTGGGAGCGGGTTCACCCGCGAAGAAGCACATGCAATTTATTCAGGTTTGACCCGCTCCGAGGGCCGCCGCGCCCCGGCCACCAGCTTCTCGATCGCCTTGCTCGCCGCCACCATGCCAAAGGTCGCGGTGACCATCATCACCGCGCCAAAGCCCCCGGCACAGTCCAGGCGCACGCCCTCGCCGACGAAACTCTTCTGCAGGCAAACGCTGCCGTCACCCTTGGGATAACGCAGCTGCTCGCTGGAAAACACGCACGGCACGCCATAGTTGCGGCTGGTATTGCGCGAGAAGTTGTAGTCCCGGCGCAGGGTCGAGCGCACTCGAGAAGCCAGTGGGTCATTGAAGGTCTTGTTGAGGTCGGCGACCTGGATCTGTGTCGGGTCGATCTGCCCGCCCGCGCCGCCGGTGGTGACGATGGCGATCTTGCGCCGCCGGCACCAGGCGATCAGCGCTGCCTTGGCCATCACGCTGTCGATGCAGTCGACCACCGCATCCAGCTGCTCGGTGATGTGCTCGGCCATGCTGTCGCGGGTGACGAAGTCCGCTACCGCATGCACCGTGAGCGCCGGGTTGATCGCCCGCAGGCGCTCGGCCATCACCTCGACTTTTGGCCGCCCCACCTGGCCTTCCAGGGCATGCGCCTGGCGGTTGGTGTTGCTGACGCAGACATCGTCCAGGTCGAACAGGCTGATCTCGCCCACGCCACTGCGCGCCAACGCCTCGGCCACCCACGAGCCGACCCCGCCGATTCCGACCACGGCAACGTGGGCATTGCCCAGGCGCTGCAAGCCTTCGTCGCCATACAGCCGGGCAACGCCGGCGAAGCGTGGATCTTCTGTGCTCATGTGGATACCCCTTGGCGCCCTACCGCAAAAAACCGGCGCGCATTATAGGCCAGCCGCCGCATTGACCTCCACCGTTAGGAAAGACCCCACCATTGCTGCTTTAATGACCTACCACTTGGACAAAAACGGACCACAATGTCTTCTCGCAAATTCGGCCTCAATCTGGTGGTGGTCCTGGCCATCGCCGCGCTGTTCACCGGCTTCTGGGCGTTGATCAACCGCCCGGTTTCCGCACCTGCCTGGCCGGAACAGATCTCCGGCTTCTCGTACTCGCCCTTCCGCCTCGGGGAGAGCCCGCAAAAGGGCCAGTACCCCAGCGATGACGAGATTCGCCAGGACCTGGAGCAGATGAACAAGCTCACCGACAACGTCCGTATCTATACCGTCGAAGGCACCCAGGCCGAAATACCCCGGCTGGCCGAGGAATTCGGCCTGCGGGTGACCCTGGGCATCTGGATCAGCAAGGACCTGGAACGCAACGAACGCGAGATCGCCAAGGGCATCGAACTGGCCAACCACTCGCGCAGCGTGGTGCGCGTGGTGGTCGGCAACGAAGCGCTGTTCCGCGAAGAGGTGACGCCTGAGGAACTGATCCAGTACCTCGACCGCGTGCGCGCCGCCGTCAAGGTGCCGGTGACCACCAGCGAGCAGTGGCACATCTGGAAGGAACACCCGGAGCTGGCCAAGCACGTCGACCTGATCGCCGCGCACATCCTGCCGTACTGGGAGTTCGTGCCGATGAAGGATTCGGTGCAGTTCGTCCTCGACCGCGCCCGCGAGTTGCGCCACCAATTCTCGCACAAGCCGCTGCTGCTCTCGGAGGTCGGCTGGCCAAGCAATGGCCGCATGCGCGGTGGTGCCGACGCCACCCAGGCCGACCAGGCCATCTACCTGCGTACCCTGGTCAACACCCTTAACCGCCGTGGCTACAACTACTTCGTCATCGAGGCCTACGACCAGCCCTGGAAGGCCAACGACGAAGGCTCGGTGGGCGCCTACTGGGGCGTGTACAACGCCGAGCGCCAGCAGAAGTTCAACTTCGAGGGGCCGGTGGTGGCGATCCCGCAATGGCGTGCCCTGGCGGTGGCCTCGGTGGTGCTGGCGATGATCGCCCTGGCCGTGCTGCTGATCGACGGCTCGGCCCTGCGCCAGCGCGGGCGCACCTTCCTGACCTTCATCACGTTCCTGTGCGGCTCGGTGCTGGTATGGATCGCCTACGACTACAGCCAGCAATACAGCACATGGTTCAGCCTTACCGTCGGCGTGCTGCTGGCGCTGGGCGCGCTGGGCGTGTTCATCGTGCTGATGACCGAGGCCCACGAACTGGCCGAAGCGGTGTGGACGCTCAAGCGCCGCCGCGAATTCCTGCCGGTGCACGAGGACAGCGCCTATCGGCCCAAGGTGTCGGTGCATGTACCGTGCTACAACGAGCCGCCGGAGATGGTCAAGCAGACCCTCGACGCCCTGGCCGCGCTGGATTACCCCGACTATGAAGTGCTGGTGATCGACAACAACACCAAGGACCCCGCCGTGTGGGAGCCGCTCAAGGCCCACTGCGAGAAGCTCGGCGAGCGCTTCAGGTTCTTCCACGTCGCGCCCCTGGCCGGCTTCAAGGGCGGCGCGCTGAACTACCTGATCCCGCACACAGCCAAGGACGCCGAAGTGATCGCGGTGATCGACTCGGACTACTGCGTCGACCGCAACTGGCTCAAGCACATGGTGCCGCACTTCGCCGACCCGAAGATCGCCGTGGTGCAGTCGCCGCAGGACTACCGCGACCAGCACGAAAGCGCCTTCAAGAAGCTCTGCTACAGCGAATACAAAGGCTTCTTCCACATCGGCATGGTCACCCGCAACGACCGCGATGCAATCATCCAGCACGGCACCATGACCATGACCCGGCGCAGCGTGCTGGACGAGCTGGGCTGGGCCGAATGGTGCATCTGCGAGGACGCCGAGCTGGGCCTGCGGGTATTCGAGCAAGGCCTGTCGGCGGCCTACTCCCACAACAGCTATGGCAAGGGCCTGATGCCCGACACCTTCATCGACTTCAAGAAGCAGCGCTTCCGCTGGGCCTACGGCGCCATCCAGATCATCAAGCACCACGCCGGCGCCCTGCTGCGCGGCAAGGGCAGCGAACTGACCCGCGGCCAGCGTTACCACTTCCTGGCAGGCTGGCTGCCGTGGATCGCCGACGGCATGAACATCTTCTTCACCGTCGGCGCGCTGCTGTGGTCGGCGGCGATGATCATCGTGCCGCACCGGGTCGACCCGCCCCTGATGATCTTCGCCATTCCGCCGCTGGCGCTGTTCTTCTTCAAGGTCGGCAAGATCCTCTTCCTCTACCGCCGCGCGGTGGGGGTCGACCTCAAGGACGCCTTTGCCGCGGCGCTGGCGGGGCTGGCGCTGTCGCACACCATCGCCAAGGCGGTGCTCTACGGGTTCTTCACCAGCAGCATGCCGTTCTTCCGCACGCCGAAGAATGCCGACAGCCACGGGCTGCTGGTGGCGATCGCGGAAGCGCGGGAAGAGCTGTTCATCATGTTGCTGCTGTGGGGCGCGGCACTGGGCATCTTCCTGGTGCAGGGGCTGCCGAGCTCGGACATGCGTTTCTGGGTGGCGATGCTGCTGGTGCAGTCGTTGCCGTATCTGGCGGCGTTGGTGATGGCGTTTCTGTCTTCGTTGCCCAAGCCGGCGGAGAAAGCCGCAGAACCGCAGCAGGCTTGAGATTTTGGGGGCGCTTTGCGCCCCTTTCGCGACACAAGGCCGCTCCTGCAGAAACGCGCCCCTTGTAGGAGCGGCCTTGTGTCGCGAAAGGGCCGCAAAGCGGCCCCATTCCCCAGAAGGTTTGATATAAGATAACGCCCCTCAGATTTTCCCGCCTTGCCTTGCCCCGGAGTTCCCCATGACGGCCCCAGCCGAGCTCTCGCCTACCCTTCAACTGGCCTGCGACCTGATCCGTCGCCCCTCGGTCACCCCCATCGACGCCGACTGCCAGGCGCAGATGATGAACCGCCTGGGCGCCGTGGGCTTCCAGCTGGAGCCGATGCGCTTTGAAGACGTCGACAACTTCTGGGCCACCCACGGCAACCAGGACGGCCCGGTGCTGTGCTTCGCCGGCCACACCGACGTGGTCCCGACCGGCCCGGTGCAGCAATGGCAGCACGAGCCGTTCGAGGCGCTGATCGACGCCGACGGCATGCTCTGTGGCCGTGGCGCCGCCGACATGAAAGGCAGCCTGGCGTCCATGGTGATCGCCAGCGAGCGCTTCGTGCAGGACTACCCGGACCACCGCGGCAAAGTCGCCTTCCTGATCACCAGCGACGAGGAAGGCCCGGCCCACCACGGCACCAAGGCCGTGGTCGAACGCCTCAAGGCACGCAACGAGCGCCTGGACTGGTGCATCGTCGGCGAGCCGTCGAGCACCACCCTGCTCGGCGACGTGGTCAAGAACGGCCGCCGCGGCTCGCTCGGCGCCAAGCTGACCGTGCGCGGCAAGCAAGGCCACGTGGCCTACCCGCACCTGGCGCGCAACCCGATCCACCTGGCCGCGCCGGCCCTGGCCGAACTGGCTGCCGAGCACTGGGACGAAGGCAACGCGTTCTTCCCGCCGACCAGTTTCCAGATCTCCAACCTCAACTCCGGCACCGGCGCCACCAACGTGGTCCCGGGCGATCTGACCGCGCTGTTCAACTTCCGCTTCTCCACCGAGTCGACCGTCGAGGGCCTGCAGGCGCGGGTCTCGGCGATCCTCGACAAGCATGAGCTGGACTGGTCGATCGACTGGGCGCTGTCGGGCCTGCCGTTCCTCACCGAACCTGGCGAACTGCTCGACGCGGTGGCGGCCAGCATCAAGGGCGTCACCGGCCGCGATACCCAGCCATCGACCAGCGGCGGCACCTCCGATGGCCGCTTCATCGCCACCATGGGTACCCAGGTGGTCGAACTCGGCCCGGTCAACGCCACCATCCACCAGGTCGACGAGCGCATCCTGGCCAGCGACCTCGACCTGCTGACCGAGATCTACTACCAGACCCTGGTCCGGTTGCTCGCCTGATGCTTGCCTGCCCTCTCTGCCAGGCCCCCCTGGGCCTGCTCGACAACGGCGTGGTGTGCCCGGCCGGCCACCGCTTCGACCGGGCCCGCCAGGGTTACCTGAACCTGCTGCCGGTGCAGCACAAGAACAGCCGCGACCCGGGCGACAACCAGGCCATGGTCGAAGCCCGCCGCGACTTCCTCGACGGCGGCCACTACGCCCCGGTAGCTACCCGCCTGGCGGAACTTGCCGCCGAGCGGCAACCTGACGCCTGGCTCGACATCGGCTGCGGCGAAGGCTACTACACCGCGCAGCTGGCCCAGGCCCTGCCTGACGCCGACGGCTACGCCCTGGACATCTCCCGCGAGGCGGTCAAGCGTGCCTGCCGGCGTGCGCCCGAGGTCACCTGGATGGTCGCCAGCATGGCCCGCGTGCCCCTGGCCGACGCCAGCTGCCAGTTCATCGCCAGCGTGTTCAGCCCGCTGGACTGGGCCGAGGCCAGGCGCCTGCTGAGCCCCGGCGGCGGCCTGATGCGGGTCGGCCCGACCAGCGGCCACCTGATGGAATTGCGCGAGGTGCTCTACGATGAAGTGCGCCCCTACGCCGACGACAAGCACCTGGCCCTGGTGCCCGAAGGCATGGCCCACGCCCACGGCGAAATCCTCGAGTTCCGCCTGAGCCTGGCCGCACCCAAGGCTCGCGCCGACCTGCTGGCGATGACCCCGCACGGCTGGCGGGCCAGCGCCGAGAAGCGCGCCCGGGTGATCGACCAGCCCGAGCCGTTCGAGGTCACGGTTTCCATGCGTTATGACTATTTCGTGCGCCAAGACTGAGCACACCCGGAGCCCTTATGCGCCAACCTGATATCGAGATTTACCTGAAGGACGCCGACGTCGACCACCAGCAGATTGCCGCGTGGCTGGCCCAGGCGATCGGCCCGTGCAGCGAATGGAAGCAGAAAGGCCAGACCTACAAGTGCCAGGCCGGTAACATTCCGGTGACTTGGTTACCCAAAGCTGTAGGGAAATGGAACAGCCTGTACCTGGAAAGCGACCAGACCCCATGGGCCGATGACGTCGCCTGCGCCCGCGCCGCGTTCACCGCGCTGAACGTCGAAGTGCGTTGCGCGCCCGGTGGCTGGGTCGAGGAAGACGGTGAGGAAGATGCCGATCGCTGGATCCGCATAAGCGCCGACGGTGAAGAGGAAATCACCTGGCGTACGTCCTGAAGCAACACTGCGGTTTTCTGTAGGAGCGGCCTTGCGTCGCGAATGGGCTGCGGAGCAGCCCCGGCAATGGTGCGAACAACAGGATGACCCGGGGCCGCTTCGCGCCCCTTTCGCAACGCGAGGCCGCTCCTACAAAGGCCGCGCCAGGCGGCCTCTGCGACCAGAGGCTCAGAGCCCGACTACGTCTTCGGCTTGCAGGCCTTTCTGGCCCTGCACGCAGGCATACTCCACCCGCTGCCCTTCGACCAGGGTACGATGCCCCTCACCGCGGATCGCCCGATAGTGGACGAACACATCCGCACCACCTTCGCGCTGAATGAAGCCATAGCCCTTGGCATCGTTGAACCACTTTACATTCCCAGTCTCACGAGACGACATCTGAACTACTCCGGATTTTTATTGTGAAGATCGCCTTGTAGACACAGGGTGTCCTCCCCGTGCCGACGCCGCTTGCCGAAATATCCTGCAAGGGTCAGGCCGAGTATATGACAGAGATTAAAGAAATTTCATGACTCGCACGTTATTTGCCGTATTTTGCTGAACTTACGCCGATACGGCAGACTAAATGGCTGTCCATTCTCTGAAATTCCTACCAGGCACTCACCCATGACCCGTTCCCCCCTGCGCCGCCTGATCTTTGGCGCCCTGCGTCGCCTGATGTACCTGTGGGTGCGCTCCGAGACCATCAACCAGTCGTCCCTGACCCTGCAGCTCGACCGCAGCCGCCCGGTGTTCTACGCCTTGCCTTCGCCATCGCTCACCGACCTGGCCGTGATCGACCACGAGTGCACCAAGGCAGGGCTGCCGCGCCCGGTACTGCCGGTGGCCGTGGGCCCGCTGCACGAGCCGGCTGCGTTCTTCTACCTGACCCCGGAGCCGGACTGGCTCGGTCGCCAGGACAAGCGCGGCGCGCCGCCGACCCTGCAGCGCCTGGTCGCCACCATCAGCCAGCACGCCGAGGAAGACGCACAGATCATCCCGGTCAGCGTGTTCTGGGGGCAGACCCCGGCCAGCGAGAACAGCCCATGGAAACTGCTGTTCGCCGACAGCTGGGCGGTCACCGGGCGCCTGCGCCGGCTGCTCACCGTGCTGATCCTCGGGCGCAAGACCCGGGTGCAGTTCTCCGCCCCTATCCCGCTGCGCGAACTGGTGCAGCACAACAAGGGTCAGGAGCGCACCGTGCGCATGGCCCAGCGCCTGATGCGCGTGCATTTCCGCAACCTCAAGACGGCGGTGATCGGCCCCGACATCTCGCACCGGCGCAACCTGGTCAAGGGCCTGGTACATGCGCCGCTGGTACGCCAGGCGATCGCCGACGAGGCCCAGCGCGAGAACATCCCCCAGGCCAAGGCCGAAGCCCAGGCGCTGCGCTACGGCAACGAGATCGCCTCGGACTACACCTATACCGCCATCCGCTTCCTCGAAGTGATATTGAGCTGGTTCTGGAACAAGATCTACGACGGCATCAAGGTCAACAACATCGAGCAGGTGCAAGGCATCGCCCCCGGCCACGAAGTGATCTACGTGCCCTGCCACCGCAGCCACATCGACTACCTGCTGCTGTCGTACCTGCTGTTCCGCAACGGCCTGACGCCGCCGCACATCGCCGCCGGCATCAACCTCAACATGCCGGTGATCGGCGGCCTGCTGCGCCGTGGCGGCGCGTTCTTCATGCGCCGCACGTTCAAGGGCAACCCGCTGTACACCGCCGTGTTCAACGAGTACCTGCACACCCTGTTCACCAAGGGGTTCCCGGTGGAGTACTTCGTCGAGGGCGGGCGTTCGCGTACCGGGCGCATGCTGCAACCGCGCACCGGCATGCTGGCGATCACCCTGCGCAGCTTCCTGCGCTCGTCGCGCACGCCGATCGTTTTCGTACCGGTGTACATCGGCTACGAGCGCGTGCTCGAAGGCCGCACCTACCTGGGTGAACTGCGTGGAAAAACCAAGAAGAAGGAGTCGATCTTCGACATCTTCAAGGTCTTCTCGGCGCTGAAGCAACGCTTCGGCCAGGTTTCCGTCAACTTCGGCGAACCGATCCGCCTGGCCGGCTTCCTCGACCAGCAGCAACCCGGCTGGCGCGAACAGGACTTCGGCCCGCAGTTCCGTCCGACCTGGCTCAACGAGGCCACCACCCGCCTGGGCCAGACCGTGGCCCGCCACCTCAACGAAGCGGCGGCGGTCAACCCGGTCAACCTGGTGGCCCTGGCGTTGCTTTCCACCACCCGCCTGGCCCTCGACGAACGCGCCCTGACCCGCGTGCTCGACCTGTACCTGGCCCTGCTGCGCCAGGTGCCCTATTCGGCGCATACCACCTTGCCCGAAGGCGATGGCCAGGCGCTGATCGAGCACGTGCGCGGCATGGACCTGCTGGCCGAGCAGAAGGATGCCCTGGGCCGCATCCTCTTCCTGGATGAAGCCAATGCGGTGCTCATGACCTACTACCGCAACAACGTGATGCACATCTTTGCCCTGCCGGCGCTGCTGGCGAGCTTCTTCCTCAGCAGCTCGCGCATGAGCCGTGAACTGCTGGGGCAGTACGTGCACGCGCTGTACCCATACCTGCAGGCCGAGCTGTTCCTGCGCTGGACGCCGGAGCAGCTGGACGAGGTGATCGACCAGTGGCTGGCGGCGCTGGTCGAGCAAGGCCTGCTGCGCGTCGAGAACCACGTCTACCTGCGCCCGGCGCCCAGCTCGCGCCACTTCGTCCTGCTGACCCTGCTGGCCCGCAGCATCACCCAGACGCTGCAGCGCTTCTACATGGCCACCTCGCTGCTGCTCAACAGTGGCCAGCACACGCTCAGCGCCGAAGAACTGGAAGACCTGTGCGTGATGATGGCCCAGCGCCTGTCGATCCTGCATGGGCTCAATGCCCCGGAGTTCTTCGACAAGACCCTGTTCCGCCATTTCATCCAGACCCTGATCGAACAAGGCGTGCTGCACCCGGACAGCAACGGCAAGCTGGGCCACCACGACAAGCTTGGCGAACTCACCGAGGGCGTGGCCAAGCGCGTACTGTCGGCCGAGCTGCGCCTGTCGATCCGCCAGGTGGCGCTGCACCGTGAGGACGCGCTGGGCAGCGCGACCATCTGAGGCCCACGCTGTTGGGAAAATCCGCTAAAGTCCCTGGGCTTGGCCACAAGCCAGCCCAAAGGACACCGGAGATTCCATGAAAAAGCTCTTTATGCTGTGTTGCGCATCCCTGCTCGCAGCCTGTTCCAGCCACACCCCGTCCACCCAGGCCAGCCTGGAGGGCGAAGTCTTCTATGTGCAGCGCATCGCCCTGCCACCGGCCGCCACCCTCAGCGTCGAGCTGCAGGACGTGTCGTTGATGGACGCCCCGGCCGTGACCCTGGCGCGCCAGGCCGGCCCGGTCAAAGGCAATGTGCCGCTGCCCTTCCACCTCAGCTACGACCTGGCCCAGGTCAAGCCTGGCCACCGCTATGCGGTGAGCGCGCGCATCGAGCTCGATGGCAAGCTGCTGTTCATCAACACCGAGCACCATGGCGTCGCCCTCGACGGCAACGCCCCACAACCGCTGCGGATCAAGGTCGACCCGGTACGCTGAGCCCGAACATTTTCGTCTGACAAGGAATAGCCCATGATTCGCGCCTCCCTGCGCTTCACCACCCTGTGCACCGGCCTGTTGCTGTCGGCCAGCGCCCTGGCCCTGTCGCTCGGCGACCTGAGCCAGTCCGACGCCAGCGGTGGCCTGAAGGACGCCCTGACCCAGGGTGCCCAGATCGCCGTCAAACAGCTCAGCACGCCAGGCGGCTTCAGCAACAACCCCGACGTGCGCATCGAACTGCCGGGCAACCTCGGCAAGGCCGCCAAGGCCATGAAGATGTTCGGCAAGGGGGACCAGGTCGACGCCCTGGAAGCCAGCATGAACAAGGCCGCCGAAGCCGCCGTGCCACAGGCCCAGGCGATCCTGGTGGATGCCGTGAAGAAGATGACCGTGACCGATGCCAAGGGCATCCTCAGCGGCGGCCAGGATTCGGCCACCCAGTACCTGAACAAGAGCAGCCGCGAGCAGATCCGCGCCAAGTTCCTGCCGATCGTCAAGCAGGCCACCGACAAGGTTGGCGTGGCCCAGCAGTACAACGCCTTTGCCGGCCAGGCCAAGGGCCTGGGGCTGATCAAGAATGACGCCAACATCGAGAGCTACGTGACCGAGAAGGCGCTCGACGGCCTGTTCGAGATGATTGCCAAGCAGGAACAGAGCATCCGCCAGAACCCGGCGCAGGCGGCTACCAGCCTGGCCAAGAAGGTCTTTGGCGCGCTGTGATGGCCCTGGGGGGCGCTTTGCGCCCCTTTCGCGACACAAGGCCGCTCCTACAACGAACCGCGATCGTCAGTAGAAGCGGCCTTGTGTCGCGAAAGGAGGGCAAAGCCCTCCCCTGCGGTCTTCAGCCCTTCCTCACCCTGAACCAGGCCGCATACAACGCCGGCAAGAACAGCAGGGTCAACGCCGTGGCCACGATCAACCCGCCCATGATCGCCACCGCCATCGGCCCATAGAACACACTGCGCGACAGCGGAATCATCGCCAGCACCGCCGCCAATGCCGTCAGCACGATCGGCCGGAAGCGACGCACCGTGGCCTCGATGATCGCCTGCCAGCGGTCCAGCCCGGAAGCGATGTCCTGCTCGATCTGGTCCACCAATATCACCGAGTTGCGCATGATCATCCCCGCCAGGGCAATGGTCCCGAGCATGGCGACGAAGCCGAACGGCTGGCGGAACACCAGCAGGAACAAGGTCACGCCGATCAGCCCCAGGGGCGCGGTGAGGAACACCATCACCGTGCGCGAGAAGCTGCGCAGCTGGATCATCAGCAGGCTCAGCACCACCACGATGAACAGCGGCATGCCGGCGTTCACCGATTTCTGCCCGCGCTCGGAGTCCTCCACCGTGCCGCCCACTTCCAGCAGGTAGCCATCGGGCAATTTATCCTTGATCGCCTGCAAGGTCGGCAGGATCTGCCTGACCAGGGTCGCCGGTTGCTCCTTGTCGTAGATATCGGCACGCACGGTCACCGTCGGCAGGCGGTTGCGGTGCCAGATGATGCCTTCCTCGAAGCCGTATTGCAGGGTCGCCACCTGCGACAGCGCCACGCTCTGGCCGTTTTCGGTGGGCACCGCCAGGCTGCCGAGGTTGCCCAGTTCGCCGCGCTCCTGCTGGGTACCGCGCAGGAGGATCTCGATCAGTTCGTTGTCCTCGCGGTACTGGCTGACCGTGCTGCCGGTCAGCGAACTGCGCAGGAAGCTCGACAGCTGCGCGGTGCTCACGCCCAGGGCCCGGGCGCGCTCCTGGTCGATTTCCAGGAACACCGCCTTGCTCGGCTCCTCCCAGTCCAGGTGCACGTTGACCACATGCGGGTTCTCGCGCACCTTGTCGGCCACCTCACGGGCCAGGGCACGGGCCTTCTCGATATGCTCGCCGGTGACCCGGAACTGCACCGGGTAACCCACTGGCGGGCCGTTCTCCAGGCGCGTGACACGGGCACGCAGGTCGGGGAACTGCTGGTCCACCGTGGCGATCAGCCAGCTGCGCAGGCGCTCGCGGTCCTCCATCGACTTGGCCAGTACCACGAACTGGGCGAAGCTGGCGGCCGGCAGTTGCTGGTCCAGCGGCAGGTAGAAGCGTGGCGAACCGGTGCCGACGTAGGCCACATAGTTGTCGATGCCGTCCTGCTGCTGGAGCAGTGCCTCGAGCTGCTTGACCCGCTCGGCGGTGTTGGCCAGCGAAGCGCCCTCGGCCAGTTTCAGGTCGACCATCAGCTCCGGCCGCCCGGAGGCCGGGAAGAACTGCTGGGGCACGAAGCGGAACAGCAGGATGCTGCCGACGAACGCCGCGATGGTCAGCAGGATCACCGTCTTGCGCCGCCGCACGCACCACTCCACCACTCGCCGCACGCGCTGGTAGAACGGTGTGCCGTATGGGTCCGGTGCATGCCCGTCGCTGCCGTGGCGGGCGGCATGCAGCTTGGCCAGGTCCGGCAGCAGGCGTTCGCCCAGGTACGGCACGAACACCACCGCCGCCACCCACGAAGTCAGCAGCGCGATGGTCACCACCTGGAAGATCGAGCGGGTGTACTCGCCGGTGCTCGACGCCGCCGTGGCGATCGGCAGGAAGCCCGCCGCGGTGATCAGGGTCCCGGTCAACATCGGGAAGGCCGTGCTGCTCCAGGCATGGCTGGCCGCCTTGAGCCGGTCGAAACCCTGCTCCATCTTGATCGCCATCATCTCCACGGCAATGATCGCGTCGTCCACCAGCAAGCCCAGGGCCAGCACCAGGGCACCGAGGGAGATCTTGTGCAGGCCGATGCCGAAGTAATGCATGGCGGCAAAGGTCATGGCCAGCACCAGGGGGATGGCCAGGGCCACCACCAGGCCGGTGCGCAGGCCCAGGGAGAAGAAGCTCACCAGCAGCACGATCACCAGCGCCTCGACCAGCACCTGGACGAACTCGCCGACCCCGGCCTTGACCGCTGCGGGCTGATCCGAGACCTTGCGCAACTGCATGCCGGCCGGCAGGTTGCGCGCCAGGCGGTCGAATTCGCCCTCCAGGGCCTTGCCCAGCACCAGGATGTCACCGCCGTCCTTCATCGACACGGCCAGGCCGATGGCATCCTCGCCCATGAAGCGCATGCGCGGCGCGGGCGGGTCGTTGAAGCCGCGGTGCACGTCGGCGACATCGCCGATGCGCAAGGTGCGATCACCCACGCGGATCGGGAACTGGCGAATCTGCTCGACGCTGTCGAAGCGCCCGCTGACCCGCAGTTGCAGGCGCTCGCTCGGCGTTTCGAAGAAGCCTGCGGTACTGACCGCATTCTGCTCCTTCAAGGCCTGCTGCACCGCTGCCAGTGGCACCCCGAGGGTGGCCAGCTTGAGGTTGGACAGTTCGATCCAGATCTTCTCGTCCTGCAGGCCGACCAGCTCGACCTTGCCCACGTCCTTTACCCGTTGCAGCTGGATCTGGATGCGGTCGGCGTAGTCCTTGAGCACCGCATAGTCGAAACCGGGCCCGGTCAGCGCGTAGATGTTGCCGAAGGTGGTGCCGAACTCGTCGTTGAAGAACGGGCCCTGGATCTCCGGCGGCAAGGTGTGACGGATGTCCGCGACCTTCTTGCGGATCTGGTACCACAGCTCGGGGATGTCCTTGGAGTGCAGCGAGTCGCGGGCCATGAAGGTGACCTGGGACTCGCCCGGGCGCGAGAACGAGACGATCTTCTCGTATTCGCCGGTTTCCATCAGCTTCTTCTCGATGCGCTCGGTGACCTGGCGCGACACTTCCTCGGCCGTGGCCCCCGGCCACAGGGTACGAATGACCATGGCCTTGAAGGTGAACGGCGGGTCTTCGCTCTGCCCCAATTTGGTGTAGGACATGGCCCCGATGGCGGCCAGCAGGATCATCAGGAACAGCACGATCTGGCGGTTGCGCAACGCCCATGCGGAAAGGTTGAAACCCATCGCGACTTACTCCTTGGCCGTCAGGCTTACCACACGGTTGGTACGGTCCACCGGCCGCACTTCCTGCCCCTCGCGCAGCACATGGCCACCGGCGGCAACCACCCAGTCGCCTGGCGACAGGCCTTCGAGCACCGGCACGGTTTCGCTGCCGTAAGCCCCCAGGCGCACCATCACGCGCTCCAGGTGCGCGTCCGGCTTGACCCGCCAGACATAGGCCTGGCCGTTTTCCGCGGTCACGGCGGACAATGGCACCGCCAGTGGAATCAACCCGTCATGGGCGACGAACACCCGGGCACTCTGGCCCAGCTCGGCGGGCGCCTTGGCCGAGGTGAAGGCGATGCGTGCGGCAAAGGTGCGTGAACGCGGGTCCGCCGCCGGCGACAGCTCGCGAATGCGCCCCTCGAAGCGCTCGTTCGGGTGCGACCACAGCTCGACGCTGACCGTCTGGCCCACGGCGAAACGGGCGAACTGCTGCTCCGGCAGGCCAATGGCGACCTCGCGTTCGCCGTCGGCGGCCAGGGTGAACACCGTCTGCCCGGCGGCGACCACCTGGCCGACTTCGACCTGGCGCTTGGCGATCACCCCGGCCTGTGGCGCACGCAGCACGGCGTATTCGGCCTGGTTGCCGGCCACCTCGAACTCGGCCTTGGCCTGCTTGAGGCGGGCCATGCCGGCGCGGTAGAGGTTTTCGGCGTTGTCGAACTGGGAATGGCTGACCATTTGCCGGTCCAGCAGCTTCTGATAACGGTCGCGCTCGGCGCGCACCAGCGCCAGGTTGGCCTCGGCTGCCGCCAGCTGGGCGCGGTTGGCTTCCAGTTGCAGGCGCACGTCCTGCGGGTCGAGCTCGGCCAGCGGCTGCTCGGCCTTGACCCGCTGCCCCTCCTCCACCAGGCGCTTGCTGACCTTGCCGCCGATGCGGAAGGCCAGCTCCGGCTCGAGGCGCGCCCGCACTTCACCCGGGTAGCTATCGGTGGCAGCCTCGGCCGGCTGCGGCTGGACCACCAGGGCCGGGCGCGGCGCGGCGGGCGGGGCGGCTTCCTGGCCGCAGGCGGCGAGCAACAGCGCGGCAGCGGCGGACAGAGCGAGGGACAAGGCAGGACGCAACATGATGAATCCTTTCGCAGAGGGTGCTTCGAATATTTATACTGACGAGTATATTAAGTCAGGGAACCGGGGCCGGGAAGCGGGCGTCGGAAAGAAAATCAACATTAACCAGGGTCTCGACCTACAGCCGCCAGCCGTTCAAGCCGGTAAGATGGGCGCCCCTCCAGACCAGACGCGGATTCCAATGCCCAACGACGCACCCATCGGCCCGGGCCGGCCCAAGGACCTGGCCAAACGCGAGGCGATCCTCGAAGCGGCCAAGAGCCTGTTCCTCAGCCTTGGCTACGCCAACACCAGCATGGATGCGGTCGCTGCGGCGGCAGGTGTTTCAAAGCTCACGGTCTACAGCCATTTCACCGACAAGCAGACGCTGTTCGGCTCGGCAGTCATCGCGACCTGCCAGAACCAGTTACCGGACCTGATGTTCGAGTACCCCGAAGGGGCGGCGGTGGAGGAGGTGCTGCTGAACATCGCGCGCAACTTCCAGGCACTGGTCAGCAGTGACGAGGCGGTCAAGCTGAGCCGGTTGATCATGGCCCAGGGCAGCCTTGACCCAAGCTTTGGCGAGTACTTCTACGAAGCCGGGCCCAAGCGGGTGCTGGCGGGGATGGAAGCGTTGCTGCGCGGGATCGATGAGCGCGGGCTGCTGAGAATCGACAACCCGTTGCAGGCTGCCGAGCACTTCTTCTGCCTGGTCAAGGGCGCCCCGGATTACCGGCTGTTGCTGGGGTGTGCCGGGCCGCTGGAGGGGGATGAGATCGAGGCCCATGTGCGCGAAGTGGTTGGGGTGTTCATCCGGGCCTTCCAGCCCTGAGGCAGCCTGTACTGGCCCTTTCGCGGCTAAGGCCGCTCCCACAGGGAAATCACAAGGTCTGAAAACTGTGCAGTACCTGTGGGAGCGGCTTTAGCCGCGAAGGGGCCAGCACAGGAAATCAGGCTTTCAAGGCCTTCTTCGGGTAGATGTCATACCGGCTCGACTTGCCTTCCAGGCTATGGCTCGGCTTGGGCCCGTCAATGATCGGCGCCTTGCGCGGCCGCTTCACCACCACCCGGTGACTGGCCAGGGCCAGCGCCGCTTCGAGCAACGCCGGCGCATCCAGGTCATCCCCCACCAGCGGGCGGAACACACGCATTTCCTTCTTCACCAGCGCACTCTTGTCCCGGTGCGGGAACATCGGGTCGAGGTAGATCACCTGCGGCGCCTCGCCTTCCCAGGCCCGCATGCGCTCGATGGCATTGCCGGTCAGCAGGCGCATGCGGGCGACGATCGGCCCCACTTCATCATCGCCTCTGGCCCGCGCCAGACCATCCTCCAGCAGCGCCGCGATCAGTGGCTGGCGTTCGATCAGGGTCATCTGGCAGCCCAGGCTGGCCAGCACGAACGCATCCTTGCCCAGGCCTGCCGTGGCGTCCAGCACCTGCGGGCGCACGCCCTGGGCGATGCCCACCGCCTTGGCGATCATCTGCCCGTTGCCGCCCCCGAACAGCCGCCGGTGCGCGGCCTGGCCCTCGACGAAGTCGACCCGCACCGGCCCCGGTGCCTGCGGCCCCAACTGCTGGACCTGCAACCCTTCGGCGCCGACCTGCACGGCGAACCCGGCCGCGTCATCGACCAATGGCAAGCCCAGGCGCTCGGCCCATGTGGCGGCCTGCGCCGCGTATTCCGGCGCCAGCGCCTCGACTCTCAGACCTGCGCCCTGCTCCTGCTCTTCCATCGCCACACACACTCGAAAAAATTGATGAAGCCCTTAATGAATCACCGACCACGGCCGATACAGGCAATATCCCGCTATTCTGCCAGAGCACAGCGCGCACGACTGCCATGACAGATACTCTTCCCATCGGCTTGACCTATTTGTCGCCTGTCGGCAACTACGGTCGGCAGAATTCC
Source organism: Pseudomonas sp. NPDC089401 (assembly GCF_044749485.1). NCBI lineage: Bacteria > Pseudomonadati > Pseudomonadota > Gammaproteobacteria > Pseudomonadales > Pseudomonadaceae > Pseudomonas > Pseudomonas sp. NPDC089401. The sequence goes on from NZ_JBIVIA010000007.1 coordinate 34,631, forward strand.
CAGGCACTCGGGGGCGTCAGCCACCTGTGGCAGGACTTCTTCGCCCGCGCGATGGCCGAACAGCAAGCGGAAGAACCCGACAGCGTCAGCCAGGCGATGGTCCAGTACGACCAGGACAGCGGCGAGCCGATCGGCGGTGCCAAGGCCCTGGCGCTGATCGAAACCCAGCGTGCCTGCCCGGTGCAGGACACCGTGGTCGCGCCGCCCGAGCCGCTGTTCCTGCCCAAGGCGGAACTGCAGGCCAACCTGCTGGAGCCGGCCCCGGAGCCCTTCGGCACCGCCGAACTGATCCAGCAGCAACGTGACCTCGACCTCAGCAACAGCTGGCTGCGCCCGGTGGTCATGAGCCAGGGCCAGCCCCACGCCGACCCGGGCCCCGGCCCTTCCCCGCGCCCACTGCACCTGCCGATCGCCGAATTCGAGATGAACCTGCTCGACCCGGCGCCGGAGCCTTACGACGCAGCCACCCTGGCCAAGCAGCAGAACGACCTGGAGTTCGATACCCACTGGGCGCGCCCGGTGGTACTGAACAATGTCCGCGTGCACGCCTGAGATCAGCGGCAGACCTGCCAGCGGCCCATGTCCAGGTGAAAGTGGTTGTGATGGGCCGCGTTGTAGTCCGGCCCCAGCACGCTGCTGAAGCTCTCACAGGCCGCTTGGCGCACCGCCCGCAGAAACACCGCCTTCTGCCCTTCACCCTGCCAGTCCCGCGCCAGCACGATGCGCTGGCCGTCCTGCAGGCGAAAACCGCTGATGTCCAGGGCATTGGCCGTGGCGTGCTGGCTCAAGCGCCCCTGCTTGCGGTTGTAGACGTTGCGACAGGCGAAACTGCCAAGATGATCGACCTGTGCCACCGGCTGGCCAAACACCCGCTGCGCCGCCGGCTGCAGCCCGTGCACCTCGAACAGCGCGTAGGCCACCGCCAGCGGGCAACTGGCCAGGAAGCTGCTGCTCAGCCGCGCCTGCCCCTGCTCGATACGCCAGACGTTGTGCAGCGGGCAATCGGCCGAGGCCGGGCTGTCGGCCTGGGCCCGGTAGCGCAGGCCACTGGTCTGAAGCGCCTGGCGGCACAGCGTGGGGTCGTCGCGCAGGCGTGACAGTTTGTAGCGCGTCAACAGATTCGGCGGCTGGCGCACGTCCAGCGTCGACCAAGGGTTCCAGGCAGCCGGCGGGCGCCAGCCGAATTGCCAGGTCAGGCCTGCCGCCACCAGCAGCAGGCCGCCCAGCACGATCAGCCCACGCACGGCGCCTCAGCGGCGGAACAGGTCGTTGAGGTGGGCGAACGGCAAGGCCTGCTCGCCATAGCCGAAGGTGCCCTGGTCGCGGATTTCCAGGGCCGCACGCTGCAATGCCCCCAGCGCCGCGCGCGCCAGCGACGAGCCGACGCTGATGCGGCGCACGCCCAGGTCCTGCAGCTGGTTGACACTCAGCGGCACGCCCGCCATCCCCATCAGCACATTGACCGGCCTGGGCGCCACCGCCTGCACCACCGCGCGCACCTCGTCGGCACTGCGCAGCCCCGGTGCGTAGAGCACATCGGCCCCGGCTTCGGCGAAGGCCTGCAAGCGCAGGATGGTGTCGTCCAGGTCCATGCGCCCGTGCAGCAGGTTCTCCGCACGGGCGCACAAGGTGAACGGGAATGGCAGGCTGCGAGCCGCCTGCACTGCAGCGCGCACGCGAGCCACGGCCAGTTCGAAGTCGTAGATCGGCGCGTCGCTGCGGCCACTGGCGTCTTCGATCGAGCCGCCCACCAGCCCCGCCTCGGCAGCCCGCAGAATGGTCTGGGCGCAATCTTCGGGCAGGTCGCCGAAGCCGTTTTCCAGGTCGGCGGCCACCGGCAACGGCGTGGCATCGACGATCACCCCCGCGTTGTCCAGGGTCTCGTCCAGGCTCAAGGCGCCTTCGCCATCCGGGCGCCCGAGGCTGAAGGCCAGGCCCGCGCTGGTGCTGGCCAGGGCCTCGAAACCGAGGCTGGCCAGCAGCTTGGCGGACCCGGCATCCCAGGGGTTGGGGATGACGAAGGCGCCATCACGCTCATGCAACGCCTTGAAGGCTTCGGCTCGCAGGGTCTGTACATCCATGGTCGCAACCTCCGGCAGTCAGTGAAGGGTCAGAGTAGTCCCAGTTGTTCGACCTCGGGGGCGCGTGGCAATTCCGGCAGCGCAGCCAAGCCGGGCAGGCGGGCCATCAGGCGCTGGTGGAAGCGCTGGGCCAGGGCGGCGGCCAGGCGGTTGTCGGAGGTGTGCAGGAACACGTAGGGGCTGCGGCCCTCTTCGATCCAGGCGGCGACCTTGTCGATCCAGGGCGTGAGGAAGTTTTCGTTGGCTTCGAGTTCGGGGTGGCCGATGAAGCGTACCTGCGGGTGCTGGCTGAAGGCGGCCGGGCGCGGTGGCACCTTGGGTTTCTTCGACTGGGCGTGCAGCACCGCCGGGTCACGCGAGGTGCAACTGAACAGCGCGCGCGGGTCGAGGCAGATGCGCTCGACGCCGCGCTCGTGCAGCAGGCGGTTGAGCAAGCGCTCCTCCTCGCCCTTGGCGAAGAACGCCTGGTTGCGCACCTCCACGGCCACCGGCACGCCGATCTCGTCGAGGAAGCAACACAACTCGCCCAGCCGTGCCGGGCTGAACTGGGCCGGCAACTGCAGCCAGTAGGGCGAGACGCGCTGGCCCAGCGGGGCCATCAGGCGGGTGAAGTCGGAGGCCGGTTCGAGCTGGTCGCGCAGGTCACCTTCGTGGCTGATGTCCCGGGGGAACTTGGCAGTGAAGCGAAAGTGCTCGGGCATGACCTGCGCCCAGCGGGCGATGGTGCCGGGCGCGGGGCGGGCATAGAAGGTGGTATTGCCCTCGACGGCGTTGAATACCTGGCTGTAGTAGCCGAGCATTTCATTGCTGCTGGCGTCGGTGGGGTACAGGTAGTCGCGCCAGGCGTTTTCGCTCCAGGACGGGCAACCGAGAAAATAAGGCAGTGGCGATGGGTTCATCCCATCAAATGTACAGGTCGAGCCCCAGTACTTCCATGTCCCAGTCGGTGAAACCGGCGGTGCTCAGGTAGCTGGCCAGGGCCGTTGCGGTGCGCCGGTCACGGGCGCGGGGGAAGACCATGTCCTGCTGGCGGGCCGGCAGGCCGCCGGGGCGACGGCGAGCAGCGGGCTCCGCTGCGGCCTCGATGTCCTCGACGAACTCGGCGTCGTCGACGCTTTCGTCACGCACCGCTGCCTTGCGCGGCGTGCGCTTGATCGGGTAGGACTGCGATGAGAAACCGTCGATACGCATGAATGAGCACTCAAAACCGATGATGGCAATTTAGCAGCATCAGGGTTCCATCGCTAATGCTCGAGTGATAACTGGACCACAGTTCGCGCAGAAGGTTTATCGAAAACGGTAATAACCGACGAACAACACTCAGCGCGCCTTGGGCGTAGCTACATTATCGCGCAAATAAACCGGTTGCGCCTGTTCGGCGACGATTGCCTCGCCGCGTGCCCAGGCAAACGTGGCCAGGCTGAGGATATCCAGGGCATTGGGCAGTGCCGCCGGGTTGCTGGCGCTGGCCTGCACCGCCAGGCGTTCGGCATAGCCCCAGCCGGTGCCGGCACCGAACCAGTCGCCGCTGCTGCCTTCGGGCAAGGCCACGCGCTCTGGCGGCAGCACCGCCTCCAGGCCCTGCAGGCGCATTTCGCCAGCCTCGGCCTTGTAGCAGCCCCAGTACACCTCGTCCATGCGCGCGTCGATGGCGGCGGCCACCTGCTGCACGCCCTGCTCGCGCAGTGCGCCCTGGGCCAGCGCAGCCAGGTTGGACACCGGCAGCACCGGGCGTTCGAGGGCGAAGGCCAGGCCCTGGACCACGCCAATGGCGATGCGCACGCCGGTGAACGCGCCGGGGCCACGGCCAAAGGCGATGGCATCCAGGGCATTGAGCGCTACACCGGAGTCCGCCAGCAGCTGCTTGATCATCGGCAGCAGCTTCTGCGCGTGCATGCGCGGGATCACCTCGTAATGGCTGGTTACCTTGCCGTCATGCAGCAGCGCGACGGAACAGGCTTCGGTGGCGGTATCCAGGGCCAGCAGGGTGGTCATCGAACGGGTATCCAGGTGCGAGGGGAAAGAGCGGCAGTATAAACGACAACGGCCCGCAAGCGGGCCGTCGTGACACAAGGTCTGCGGATCAGCTCAGGGCTGCCAGCACCTTGGCGGTGATCGACTCGACCGAGCCGACACCTTCGATGTGGCTGTACTTCGGCTTGCCGGCGTTGGCGGCCGACAGCTTCTGGTAGAAGTCCACCAGCGGCTTGGTCTGGCTGTGGTAGACCGACAGGCGATGACGCACGGTCTCTTCCTTGTCGTCGTCGCGCTGGATCAGGTCTTCGCCGGTGACATCGTCCTTGCCTTCCACTTTCGGCGGGTTGTACTGGATGTGGTAGGTGCGGCCCGAGGCCAGGTGCACGCGGCGACCGGCCATGCGGCCAACGATTTCTTCGTCGTCGACGGCGATTTCGACCACCGCGTCGATGTCGACACCAGCGGCGACCATGGCTTCAGCCTGCGGGATGGTGCGCGGGAAGCCGTCGAACAGGCAGCCGTTGGCGCAGTCCGGCTGGGCGATGCGCTCCTTGACCAGGCTGATGATCAGATCGTCGGAAACCAGCTGGCCGGCATCCATGACTTTCTTCAGTTCCAGGCCCAGCGGGGTGCCTGCCTTGACGGCGGCACGCAGCATGTCACCGGTGGAAATCTGGGGAATACCGAACTTTTCGGTGATGAACTTTGCCTGAGTACCTTTACCGGCCCCGGGAGCTCCCAGCAGAATTACGCGCATCTCGTGCTCCTCAAATTTTTTTATGAAATTCAATGGATTCGGCGACCAGGGCCAAGTCCGGAAAATCGGGTATGACCATAAATTGGTCAGAAGGCTGCTCAAGATACACAGCGCCCGGCAGCCAGACAAGCGTCCCAAAGTTGCAGTATTGCGCCATTTGTTGCCAGGGGCGCAGGGGGTTGCGCCCGGCGCAACCACCCTTTTCGCCCTGTTCTGGCCCATTCCCTGCTAGCAATCCGCTGCAGTGCCTGCGGGCCTCAACCGGTGTTGCGCAGGCCGGCGGCAATGCCCGCTACGGTCACCAGCAAGGCCTGCTCCAACGGGCTGTCCAGAGCGGCTTCGCGGCTGCGCGATCGGGCCAGCAATTCGGCCTGCAGGCGGTGCAGCGGGTCCAGGTAGGTGTTGCGCAGGCTGATGAATTCCAGGGTCTCGGGGCTGTGCGCCAGTAGCACCGGTTGCCCGGTCAGGCTCAGCACCACCTGGCACGACTGCGACAATAGGTCGCGCAGATGCGCACCCAGGGGAAGCAAGCCCGGTTGCACCAGACGTTCGTCGTAGGCCTTGGCGATTTCCGCATCGGCCTTGGCCAGCACCATCTCGAGCATGTCGATACGGGTGCGGAAGAACGGCCATTGCTCGCGCATCTGCCCCAGCAGCCCGCCTTGGCCACGTGCCAGGGCGTTGCCCAGGGCGGTTTCCCAGCCCAGCCAGGCGGGCAGCATCAGGCGCGTCTGGGTCCAGCCGAAGATCCACGGGATCGCCCGCAGGCTTTCTATGCCGCCGGCGCGGCGCTTGGCCGGGCGGCTGCCCAGCGGCAGGCGGCCCAACTCCTGCTCCGGGGTGGACTGGCGGAAGTACTCGACGAAGTCCGGGTTTTCCCGCACCACGCCGCGATAGGCCTTCAGGCCGTCGGCCGCGAGCTGGTCCATCACTTCGCGCCAGGCCGGCTCTGGCGGTGGCGGCGGCAGCAGGGTGGCTTCGAGCACGGCGGCCAGGTACAGGTTGAGGTTCTGCTCGGCGATCCCCGGCAGGCCGAACTTGAAGCGGATCATCTCGCCCTGTTCAGTGGTGCGGAACCGCCCCGCCACCGAACCCGGCGGCTGCGACAGGATTGCCGCGTGGGCCGGGCCGCCGCCGCGGCCGACGGTGCCGCCACGGCCATGGAACAGCAGCAGCTCGACCTGGTGCTCGCGGCAGATGCGCACCAGGTTCTCCTGGGCACGGTACTGGGCCCAGGCGGCCGCCGTGGTACCGGCGTCCTTGGCCGAGTCGGAATAACCGATCATCACTTCCTGCGGGCCGCGCAGGCCGGCGCGGTAGCCTGGCAGGCCGAGCAGGCGCTCCATCACCGGGCCCGCGTTGTCCAGGTCGGCCAAAGTCTCGAACAGCGGCACCACGCGCATCGGCCGGGTCAGGCCGGCTTCCTTGAGCAGCAGTTGCACCGCCAGCACATCGGAGGCCGCACCGGCCATGGAGATCACGTACGAACCCAGCGACGCGCCGGGGGCTGCAGCGATCTCGCGGCAGGTGGCAAGCACTTCGGCGGTGTCGGCCTGGGGCTTGAAGTGCGCCGGCAACAACGGCCGGCGGTTCTTCAGTTCCGCCTGGAGGAACTCGATGCGGCGCGCCTCATCCCAGTCGGCATAGCTGCCAAGGCCCAGGTAATCGGTGATCTCGGCCAGGGCATCGCGGTGCCGGGCGGCATCCTGGCGCACGTCCAGGCGGCCGAGGAACAGGCCGAACGTCACCGCCCGGCGCAGGCTGTCGAGCAACGGGCCATCGGCGATCACGCCCATGCCGCATGCGTGCAGCGACTGATAGCACAGCTCCAGCGGGGCGATCAGGTCGCGGTTGTCGACCAGCACTTCGGCGCTGGCCGGCTGCGGGCCAGCCAGCGACGCCTGGGCCCAGGCGCGGGTGGCACGCAGGCGCTCGCGCAGCAGCTTGAGCAGTGCGCGATAAGGTTCGGCACTGTCGCCAACCCGTTCGCGCAGCGCGCTGCTGGCCTGTTGCATGGAGAGCTCGGCGGCCAGCCCATCGACATCACGCAGGAACAGGTCGGCCGCCATCCAGCGCGCCAGCAGCAGCACTTCACGGGTGACCGCAGCGGTGACGTTGGGGTTGCCGTCACGGTCGCCGCCCATCCACGAGGCGAAGCGGATCGGCGCGGCCTCCAGCGGCAGGCGCAGGCCGGTGGCCTCGAACAGCGCCGCGTCGACCTTGCGCAGGTGGCTGGGGATGGCGTGCCATAGCGAATGCTCGATCACCGCGAAGCCCCATTTGGCCTCGTCCACCGGGGTCGGCCGGGTGCGGCGGATCTCTTCGGTGTGCCAGGCCTCGGCGATCAGCCGGCGCAGGCGCTCGCGCACCTGCTGGCGCTCGGCGGTTGTCAGGTCGCGGTGGTCCTGCACGGCCAACTGGCCGGCGATGGCGTCGTACTTCTGGATCAAGGTACGCCGCGCCACTTCGGTGGGATGCGCGGTCAGCACCAGCTGGATATCGAGCTTGGCCAGCTGCCGGGCCAGGGCGTCGTCCTTGTGCCCGGCCTGCTTGAGGCGCGCCAGCAACTCCGGCAAGACCCGGTCCTCGAAGGGCTCGGGCTGCTCGCCATCGCGGCGGCGAATCAGCTGGTACTGCTCGGCCATGTTGGCCAGGTTGAGGAACTGGTTGAAGGCTCGCGCCACCGGCAGCAGGTCGTCCTCGGCCAGGTCGGCCAGGGTCGAGCTGAGCTGTTCGCCCGGCCCGCGGCGGTCGGCCTTGGCACTGTGGCGGATGTCCTCGATCTTCTGCAGGAATGCCTCGCCGTGCTGCTGGCGAATGGTTTCGCCGAGCAACTCCCCCAACACATGTACATCTTCACGCAAGCGCACGTCGATATCGGTCATTGGCCCTCTCTTCGGCGCGGTTCCTCCGCGCCCTGCTCAGGAAACAGCACGGGCCAAGAGTGCCCACAGCACAGGCGTGCTGGCAAGCCACGATGCGCAAAGCAAACTAAAGTGAAAACACCGCAGTCCGATGCAATGCAGCCTACGAAGGCGTTGACAGAGGTCACCATGAAAATCCGCGAACTCGCCCAGCACTGGGAACAGAATGCCGCCGGCACCCTGAGCCCTACCGGCCACGCCTTGCACCTGGACCTGGAGTCCGAGGCGCGCCTGGCCGCTTTGATCGACATGTACCCCAAGCGCACCGCCGAAGAACTGCTCGGCGAACTGGTCGCTGCCGCGCTCGAGGAGCTGGAAGCCAGCTTCCCGTACGTGCAGGGCCGCAAGGTGATCGCCACCGATGAGGAAGGAGACCCGTTGTTCGAGGACATCGGCCCTACTCCGCGCTTCCTGGCCCTGTCGCGGCGCCACCTGCACGACCTCAGCAACACCGGCGACGACAGCGCCAGCTGAGCGCCCACAGCCCTGTTCCGGGCCTGCAACAGGCCCGGAATACTCCGCCAGCGCCTGAAAGTTCAAGGCAAAAACCGCTGACCGGTTAGTCAGAAATAGCTACCCCAGGTCGGCAAATTTTTCTGAACTATTCAGAAAACGTCCAAGTCCGAGCCAATAGCCATCACGCTAAAACCCTGCACACCTGCCGTGTCGCACCGTTGAGCGAAAGCGCCCGCAGAGGCCAGGGATTGAGCGATGGACTGCTACGGACATCGACGTTATCAGGAGTGATCCAATGGAGCTGACCACCATGAACACCCGCACCGAGAAATCCTCGTCCCTCCCTGTGCGCGGGCTCAAGCTGGCCGCGCTGGCCCTGGGCAGTAGCCTGGTGCTGGCCGGCTGCGCAGGCAACCCGCCCACCGAGCAGTACGCCGTCACCCAGTCCGCGGTCAATTCCGCGGTCAGCGCCGGCGGTACCGAGTTTGCCGCGGTGGAGATGAAAGCGGCCCAGGACAAGTTCAAGAAAGCCGAAATCGCCATGCACGACAAGAAGTATGACGAAGCGAAGCTTCTTGCCGAACAGGCCGAATGGGACGCCCGCGTCGCCGAGCGCAAAGCCCAGGCAGCCAAGGCCCAGAAGGCCGTGCAGGACGCTCGCCAGGGCGTTCAGGACGTACGTGAGGAAGGCCTGCGCAGCGCCGAATGAGCGCCGCCTCGCCCGCCCATGCCTTCGCAATCGATCAAAGGATGAACACTATGCGCAACTACGTCATGATTCCCGCCCTGCTGGCCCTGAGCGTCGGCCTCGCCGCCTGCTCCCACGACCCGAACGCCAACCTGGAGTCGGCCCGCACCAACTTCTCGGCACTGCAGAGCGACCCGCAGTCGAGCAAGGTCGCGGCCCTTGAAACCAAGGACGCCCAGGACTGGCTGAACAAGGCCGACAAGGCCTACATGGACCGTGAAGACAGCAAGAAGGTCGACCAGCTGGCCTACCTGACCAACCAGCGGGTCGAAGTGGCCAAGCAGACCATCGCCCTGCGCGGTGCCGAAAACGAGCTGAAAAACGCTTCGGCCCAGCGTGCCCAGGCCAAACTGGACGCCCGCGACGCGCAGATCAAGAAGCTCCAGGACAGCCTCAACGCCAAGCAGACCGACCGTGGCACCTTGGTGACCTTCGGTGACGTGCTGTTCGACTTCAACAAGGCCAACCTCAAGAGCAACGCCTACCCGAACATCACCCAGCTGGCGCAGTTCCTCCAGGAAAACCCTGAGCGCAAGGTGATCGTCGAGGGCTACACCGACAGCGTCGGCTCGGCCAACTACAACCAGACCCTGTCCGAGCGCCGCGCCAACAGCGTGCGCATGGCCCTGGTGCGGGCCGGCGTCGACCCGGCGCGTATCGTCTCCCAGGGCTACGGCAAGGAGTACCCGGTGGCCGACAACGGCAGCAACTCGGGCCGGGCGCAGAACCGCCGCGTGGAGGTGACCATCTCCAACGACAACCAGCCGGTGGCGCCGCGTTCGGTGAGCCAGGTCAGCCAGTAAGGCCAATTGGCTGAAATGACAAAGCCCCGCGATCGATGCGGGGCTTTTCTTTTGCCTGTGCTGGCGCTTTCGCGGCTAAAGCCGCTCCCACAGGGGCTGGTTTACGCCCCGTAGGAGCGGCTTCAGCCGCGAAAGGGCCGGCGCAGATAGTAGAGGGCTCGGCTCACTGCACCTGCTGCGGCGTCTCTTCCCCCATGCAGCGCACCGCGCGCTTGCGACTGTCGACCAGCACCCCGGTCAGGCCCTTCTGCTCGGTGTCGAACAGCACCAGCACGCCATCCAGGCACTGGGCCACCTGCGGCGCCGGGTCCAGCGAAACCTTGTAGTCCTCGCCGGGGATGGTCTTGAGCATGGTGTACTCCTGCAGCAACAGCGCATCCTCGGGCTTGGCGAAATGCAGGTAGCCGTAGTACCAGAGGGCCCCCACCGTCACGATGATGCTGCCGACACCGGTCAGGATCAGGGGGATGGCGTTGCGTTCTTCACTCATTGCTTGTTCTTCTCATCGGGGTAGTTGGGCACTTCGGCAAGCCGCCGCAGGCCGTTGAAATGGCTCGGGTCTTCGAGGAAGCGCAGCATCACCTGGCGCCACAGCGGGTCGGCGAAGGTCTGCACGTGGCCGCCTCGGGTCAGTTGCAGCACCCGCGGCGGCGGCGCGTGCTGGTAGAGGCGGATGACGCTGTCCATGGGCACCAGGTCGTCGTCGATGCTGTGGAAGAACAGCTTCGGCGGGCTGCCCAACTGCTCGACCGAATGGATCGCGCTGTCGCTGTCGGGCACCAGCCACGACAGCGGCACCTGCAATGGCCAGGTCAGCCATGACGTGCTCAGCGCATAGCGGCCAACGGCACGGTAACTGGCCGGTACGCCATCGAACACCAGTGCGCTGAAACGCTGGCGCTGCTCGGAGTGGGCCGCCAGGTAATGGATCGCCATTGCCCCGCCGAGGCTCTGGCCGAGCAGTACCAGGGGCTTGCCCTTGACCTCGGGCGCGCTGTCGAGCCAGGCCATGGCGGCGTCGATGTCCTGGTAGACCGCGGGCAAGGTCGGCGTACCCTGGGACAAACCGTAGCCACGGTAGTCGACCATCAGCACCTGGTAGCCCTGCTCCGGCAGCCAGTAACTGGCACCCAGATGCCCCGGCAGGTTGCCGCCGTTGCCGTGCAGGTGCAGCACCGTGCCCTTGACCGCGACACCGGCCTTGGCCGGCAGCCACCAGCCATGCAGGCGCACGCCGTCGGCGGTGGTGAGGGTGAGGTCGTGGTAGTCGAGCCTGGCCCGCTCCGGCGTGAACGCCTGGCCCGGCTCGGGGTAGAACAGCAGGCTGCTGCAACCGACCAGCCCCAGCAGCACCAGGCCCAGGGCGAGCAGGCGACAGCATTCAGAGAATGTTCGCGTAGTCGGCTTCAATGCGATCCAGGCTCAGGTGGTTGAGGAAGTTGGAGAAGCACATCCAGGCCGACAGCGCGTTGAGGTCGCGGAACTGTTCCGGCAGGTACTTGGGCGGCTCCACCAGCCCCTCCTCGACCAGCTGGCGCAGGGTGCGCATGTCTTCCAGGGTGGTCTTGCCGCAGAACAGCAACGGGATCTGTTCGAGCTTGCCCTTCTTCACGGCCAACTGAATGTAGTTGTAAACCATGATGAAACCCTTGAGGTAGGACAAGTCCTTGGTGAATGGCAGGCCATTGGGCACCGAGCCGCGGAACACCCGGCTGGCGTTGCTGTAGCTCTGGGCCATTTCGAAGCCCTGCTCGCGGAAGAAGTTGAACACCTGCAGGAAGTCCGCGCCCTCCTCGACCATGTGGATGGCGCGGGTGCGGTTGGTCAGCTTGCGCAGGCGGCTGGGGTAGGAGGCGAAGGCGATCACTTCCATGAGGATCGCCAGGCCTTCCTGGGTCACCGTCGACGAGGGCGGGCCCTTGGCCAGGAAGGTGCAGATCGGCTGGTTCAGGCCGTTGAGCGTGGTGCCCACGTGCACCAGCCCCTCGTGCACCTCCAGGGCGCGCACGTCGCGGCTGTTGAACATGGCGTCGGCACGCACCTTGATGTAGTCGGCACCGGCCGCGGCGTCGGCGACGATGCCATCGGACTCGAACACGCGGATGGTTTCCTCGGCCTCGCCGAACACCTTGTTGAGGCGGCGCTGGAGGATGTCCACGGCCTCCTTGGCGGTGAGGTTCTTCGGCTCGTCCTTGAGGTCGCCGCGGCCGTCGATGTTGTTCAGGTAGTCCGAGAGCATCAGGCCCAGGTCGGCCAGGGTCGGGTCACCGGCGTGGAAGGCGTCGGAGGCGGCGCCGTAGAGCTCCTGGGAGATCAGGCCGAAGTCCTCGGTACCGCGGGCTTCGAGCATGCGCACCACCATGCGGTACTCGCGGCACATGCGCTTCATGATCTGCCCGACCGGGTTGAACTGGCCGAGCTGGCGGATGATGTCGCGCTCGATGCCCTGGAACTCGGCCTTCACCGCGCTGGAGTCGAAGCCCAGGGCGCGGGCCTGGTAATAGGCGCGGTCGACGGCGGGCGGCTCCTTGCCCTTGGCCTTGAGGAAGCCCTGGCGAATGTTGTCGTCCCATTTCACCGCGTCCAGCACCCGGATCGGGGTCTGGGCCGCGACGATGCGGTCGGACAGGGCGCGGATGGTTTGCTGGTATTCGTCCACCGGGGACTCCTTTCTTGAACAAGATACCTGTACCGGCCTCTTCGCGGCTAAAGCCGCTCCCACAGGGGCATCACCGTTTTCAGACCTGCCGCTGTACCTGTGGGAGCGGCTTCAGCCGCGAAGAGGCCAGCACGGTCATTTGCCGCTGCGCTGGAAGCGCGCCACCTCGACGAACAGATCGGAATTGGCCGGGTCATCCAGGTAGGCCAGCACCCGCGCCGGCGGGCTGTCGATCAGCACGCCTTCGCCGTTTTCTTCCGGCACCTGGACCGTGCGCCCGGTCAGCTCCTTGTGTTCGACCGCCTGCTGCACCTGCTCGACATCGAGGTTGTAGAGCACCAGTTCCTTGCCATCGACGATGTCGAAGCCACCGATCAGGAAGTTGCCACCCTGGCGCTTGGGCACGCCGGCCGACAGGTACCAGCGGTTGCCATGGCGCGACACGGTGAAGGTGTACTCCTCGGGCGCCTTGCCCTTGGCCGTGGCCACGGCCTTGTAGGCATCGCCGCCGCTGCGGCTGATGGTCAGCTTCAGCGGTTCGCCCCAGGCGTCCTTGCTGCTCCACTTGCCGAGCAGGGCCTTGGGTGCCGCCTGGTTGCTCGGCAGCGGTTCGTGGAAGGTCACCAGACAACCGCCCAGCAGCAGGAATGACAAGGTCAACAACACCACACGCCAGGCTTTCATCAGGTTCTCCTTGAAAATTCGGTCTCAGCTCAAGCCGATGCCAACACCAGGTGCAGGTAACGGGTAAGCATAGCGAGCATCTGCCCATCGGCTTGCGCGTCGGCATCCTTGAGCAGGCCCTGATATTCCATCTGCACGATAATCGCCGTCAACATCTGGGCGTCCTGCTCCGGCTGTTGCGAGCCCATCACCTGCAGCAGGTGACGTGCGCCGTGCAGCAGAATCTGCTCATGGGCGCAGACCAGCTCCGCCAGGCGCGGGCACAGCAGCGCCTCCTGGCGGAAGGCCTGCTCGGCCATGATGAAGTCGCGGCGGGTCAGCAACTGGCGCGAAACATAGTCGGCGACGATGTGGGCTATGGCGTCCGCCAGGCGCGCCCGCGACGCCACGCTGCCGTCATCCTTGGCCAGCAGCTCGCGCAGCAGCACCTCGGTGCTGGCCCAGAGCTTGGCCATGTAGGCGGCGCTGCGCTCGACGTACTGGGCGAAGGTATCGGTCAGCAGGTCTTCGATGTCCTTGAAGTAGTAGGTGGTGGCCGACAGCGGCACACCGGCCTCGGCGGCCACCGCACGGTGGCGCACGCCACGCACGCCATCGCGCACGATGATGCGCATGGCGGCGTCGAGGATCAGCTGGCGGCGCTGCTCGCTGCCTTGACGGGCGGTCTTGCGACCCTGGTACTGCACGCTTTCGGCGACGGCGGTGGCGATGCCGGCGGCGCCTTGTTGGGCGATTGCGGGTGTCACGGGGCGGTACCTCACAAACAGGGGGTTGTCAGTGCCGGCCCTTTCGCGGGTAAACCCGCTCCCACAGGGTTCACCACAGCCCTCAGGATCGGTGCAGATCCTGTGAGACCAGAGAATTCACCACATGTGCAAATCCCTGTGGGAGCAGAGAATTCACCACATGTGCAAATCCCTGTGGGAGCGGGTTTACCCGCGAAAGGGCCGGTACAGCCAATACAAGTGTACAGGCAAGAAAAAGCCGCCTCGAAAGGCGGCTTGATCATTTCACTCAGGCCTGTGGACGCATGTGCGGGAACAGGATCACGTCGCGGATCGACGGCGAGTTGGTCAGCAGCATCACCAGGCGGTCGATGCCGATGCCTTCACCGGCGGTCGGCGGCATGCCGTATTCCAGGGCGCGGACGAAGTCGGCGTCGTAGTGCATGGCTTCGTCGTCACCGGCGTCCTTCTCGGCCACCTGGGCCAGGAAGCGCTCGGCCTGGTCTTCGGCATCGTTGAGCTCGGAGTAGGCGTTGGCGATCTCGCGGCCACCGATGAACAGCTCGAAACGGTCGGTAACGGCCGGGTTGTCGTCGTTGCGACGGGCCAGCGGCGAGACTTCGAACGGGTACTCGGTGATGAAGTGCGGCTGCTCCAGCTTGTGCTCGACCAGCTCTTCGAAAATCATCACCTGCAGCTTGCCCAGGCCTTCGTGGCCGAGCACCTTGGCACCGGCCTTCTTGGCGATGTCGCGGGCGCGGTCGACGTCCTGCAGGTCGGCGGCGGTCAGTTCCGGGTTGTACTTGAGGATCGAGTCGAACACCGACAGGCGCACGAACGGTTCGCCGAAGTGGAACACCTTGTCGCCGTACGGCACGTCGGTGCTGCCCAGCACCAGCTGCGCCAGCTCGCGGAACAGTTCCTCGGTGAGGTCCATGTTGTCGCGGTAGTCGGCGTAGGCCTGGTAGAACTCGAGCATGGTGAATTCAGGGTTGTGACGGGTCGACACGCCTTCGTTACGGAAGTTGCGGTTGATCTCGAACACTTTCTCGAAGCCACCGACAACCAGGCGCTTGAGGTACAGCTCCGGCGCGATGCGCAGGAACATGGCCATGTCCAGGGCGTTGTGGTGGGTTTCGAACGGCTTGGCCGCGGCACCGCCCGGGATGGTCTGCAGCATCGGCGTCTCGACTTCGAGGAAGTCGCGCTCGATGAGGAACTTGCGGATGTGCGAGATCACCTGGGAACGCACGCGGAAGGTGTGGCGGGTTTCCTCGTTGACCATCAGGTCGACGTAGCGCTGGCGGTAGCGCTGCTCGGTATCGGTCAGGCCGTGGTGCTTGTCCGGCAGCGGGCGCAGCGACTTGGTCAGCAGGCGCACGTTGGTCATTTCGACGTACAGGTCGCCCTTGCCGGAACGTGCCAGGGTGCCTTCGGCGCTGATGATGTCGCCCAGGTCCCAGGTCTTGACCGCGGCCAGGGTTTCTTCCGGCAGGGTCTTGCGGTTGACGTAGACCTGGATGCGCCCGGTCATGTCCTGGATGACCATGAACGAGCCACGGTTGAGCATGATGCGACCGGCAACCTTGACCGGGATCGCGGCTGCTTCCAGCTCTTCCTTGGTCTTGTCCGCGTACTGCTTCTGCAGGTCGTTGCAGTAGCTGTCGCGACGGAAGTCGTTGGGGAAGGCGTTGCCCTTGGCGCGCTCTGCGGCAAGTTTTTCCTTGCGCAGGGCGATCAGGGCGTTTTCTTCCTGTTGCAGGTCTTGCGATTCGGTCTTCAGGTCGCTCATGTCGTCATTCTTTCCATCAGGTATTCGTTGCCCGTTCCGGGCAGGGCGCGCGCTACCGGCGGCTGGCCGGGTAGCGCGGCGGTGGTGTACGGCTTACAGGCCCTGCTTGAGGCTCGCTTCCAGGTACTGGTCGATGTCGCCGTCCAGCACCTTGTTGCAGTCGCTGCGCTCGACGCCGGTCCGCAGGTCCTTGATGCGCGAGTCGTCGAGCACGTAGGAGCGGATCTGGTGGCCCCAGCCGATGTCCGACTTGCTGTCTTCCAGCGCCTGCGAGGCGGCGTTGCGCTTCTGCATCTCCAGCTCGTACAACTTGGCCCGCAGCATTTTCATGGCGGTGTCCTTGTTGGCGTGCTGGGAACGTTCGTTCTGGCAGGCCACCACGGTGTTGGTCGGCACGTGGGTGATACGCACCGCGGAGTCGGTGGTGTTGACGTGCTGACCACCGGCACCGGAGGAGCGGTAGGTGTCGATGCGCAGGTCGGACGGGTTGATCTCGATCTCGACCTTGTCGTCGATCTCGGGGGACACGAACACCGCCGAGAACGACGTGTGGCGACGGGCGCCGGAGTCGAACGGGCTCTTGCGCACCAGGCGGTGCACGCCGATTTCGGTACGCAGCCAGCCGAAGGCGTACTCGCCCTTGATGTGCACGGTGGCGCCCTTGATGCCGGCGACCTCGCCCTCGGACAGCTCGATGATGGTGGCGTCGAAGCCGCGCTTGTCGGCCCAGCGCAGGTACATGCGCAGCAGGATGTTGGCCCAGTCCTGGGCCTCGGTGCCGCCGGAGCCGGCCTGGATGTCCAGGTAGGCGTTGTTCATGTCCATCTCGCCGCTGAACATGCGACGGAACTCAAGCTGGGCCAGGGATTCTTCCAGGGCCTGCAGCTCGGTCTCGACATCGCTGACAGCACCTTCGTCACCTTCCTCGACGGCCATGTCGAGCAGGTCCTTGCAGTCGCTCAGGCCGTTGGCCATCTTGTCCAGGGTCTCGACCACCTGGGCCAGCATGGCGCGCTCGCGGCCCAGGGCCTGGGCGTACTCGGGCTTGTTCCAGACGGCGGCGTCTTCCAGCTCGCGGTTTACTTCGACCAGGCGATCAGCTTTGTGATCGTAGTCAAAGATACCCCCGAATGGACTGGGAACGCTCGGTGAGGTCCTTGATGGTGTTGAGGATCGGTTGGATTTCCATGGGCGGGCAGCTCTCGTGCGAATTCGGTGAAAAGCCCGCGAGTATAACCCATCCTTGGAACAGCGGCAGCCCGTTGGGCAGCCGCCCCCGCCTCAGGCGCTACCGACCTGGTTGCGGCCGTTGTTCTTGGCCAGGTACAGGCCCTTGTCCGCCGCCGAAATCAGCTGCCGGCAGTGGCTGCCGATCGCCGGGGTCAGGGTCGCCAGGCCGATGCTCACGGTCAGGTGCGAATCGGCCTGGGGCGCGGTGTGTGGAATGTTCAGGCCGAGGATGGTCTGGCGCAGCTTCTCCGCCACCAGCCGCGCCCCGCCCGGGGAGGTGTTGGGCAGGACCAGGGCGAACTCCTCGCCGCCATAGCGCGCCGGCAGGTCGGTGGGCCGCGCACAGGAGCCGCGGATGGCTTCGGCGACCTGGCGCAGGGCCTCGTCGCCGGCCAGGTGGCCGAAGCTGTCGTTGTAGGCCTTGAAGTAGTCGACATCGATCATCAGCAGCGACAGTTGCTGCTGTTCGCGCATTGCCCGGCGCCATTCCAGCTCCAGGTATTCGTCGAAGTGGCGGCGGTTGGACAGCCCGGTGAGGCCGTCGGAGTTCATCAGCCGCTGCAGCATCAGGTTGGTGTCGAGCAACTGCTGCTGGCTCACGCGCAGGGCGCGGTAGGCCTCGTCGCGCTGCAGCAGGGTCAGGTAGGAGCGCGAGTGGTAGCGGATGCGCGCCACCAGTTCGATGGTGTCGGGCAGCTTGACCAGGTAGTCGTTGGCCCCGGCGGCGAAGGCGGCGCTCTTGACCAGCGGGTCTTCCTTGGTCGACAGGACGATGATCGGGATGTCCTGGGTGGCCGGGTTGTTGCGGTACTCGCGCACCAGGGTCAGGCCGTCCAGGCCGGGCATGATCAGGTCCTGGAGGATGACCGTGGGCTTGATGCGCATGGCCTGGGCCACCGCCTGGTGCGGGTCGGCGCAGAAGTGGAAGTCGATGTTGTCCTCGTGGGCCAGGCCACGCCGCACCGCTTCGCCGATCATCGCCTGGTCGTCGACCAGCAGGACCATCGCCGAGTTTTCGTTGGGGGTCGCAAAGCCTTCGATCGGTAGATCAGTCATTCGAATTCACCTGATCACTGCCGCCCGCGCGGCGCGATTCAATACATATCGTCATTTGGCAAAGATTTCCAGCAAGCGCCCGGCAATTCGCTCCAGCGGGCGGATTTCCACCGCTGCGTCGATGGCTGCGGCGGCCTTGGGCATACCGTAGACAGCGCTGCTCTGCTGGTCCTGCGCGATGGTCAGGAAGCCTTGCTGGCGCATGAGTTTGAGGCCCTGGGCGCCGTCGCGGCCCATGCCGGTGAGCAACACGCCCACCGCCTCGCCGCTCCAGTAGCGCGCCACGCTCTCGAAGAACACATCGATCGAGGGGCGGTAGATTTCGTTGACCGGCTCGGCGGTGTAGGCCAGCTGGCCGTTCTGCAGCAGGCGGATATGGTGGTTGGTGCCGGCCAGCAGCACCTGCCCGGGCTGGGGCGGCTCGCCTTCGCGGGCCAGGCGCACCGGCAGCCCGCTGGCGCTGGCGAGCCATTCGGCCATGCCGGCGGCGAACACCTGGTCGACATGCTGGACCAGCACGATCGACGCGGCAAAGCCCCGCGGCAGGCCCTTGAGCAATACCTCCAGCGCCGCCGGCCCGCCCGCCGACGAGCCGATGGCCACCAGGCCGCTGCGCTGGGACGCTTCACGCAGCGGCGCGGCGACGGTCGCCTTGCTGGCCCCGGGACGCTGCTGACCGATCAGCCAGCTGATGTTGAGGATCTTGCGCAGCAGCGGCGCCGCCGCCTCGCGCGCATCGCCGGCGCCCAGCGCCGGGGTGTCGAC
Organism: Pseudomonas sp. NPDC089401; assembly: GCF_044749485.1. Taxonomy (NCBI): domain Bacteria; kingdom Pseudomonadati; phylum Pseudomonadota; class Gammaproteobacteria; order Pseudomonadales; family Pseudomonadaceae; genus Pseudomonas; species Pseudomonas sp. NPDC089401. The sequence continues at coordinate 53,288 of NZ_JBIVIA010000007.1, forward strand.
CACATCCAGGGCACCGTGGCCCATGGCCTCGAACACCCGGTGCACGTTCTGCTTGCGGTCGACGGTGACGATGACGATGGCGCAGGGGCTTTCGGCCATGATCCGCCGGGTCGCCTCGACGCCGTCCATCACCGGCATGATCAGGTCCATGAGGATCAGGTCCGGGGTGTCTTCGGCGCTCTTGCGCACGGCATCGGCACCATTGCCGGCCACCCAGATCACCTGGTGCGCCGGCTCGAACGCCAGCGCCCGGCGCAGCGCCTCTACCGCCATGGGCATATCGTTGACGATCGCGATCTTCATCCCTGAGCCCCTCCGATCAGTTCGACCACGGCATCCAGCAACGCATCGTCGTGGAAGCTGGCTTTTGCCAAATAGTAGTCGGCGCCGGCGTCCAGGCCACGTCGGCGATCTTCTTCGCGGTCCTTGTACGACACCACCATCACCGGCAACGACTGCATCCGCTGATCGCGACGCACCAGGGTGACCAGCTCGATGCCGTCCATGCGCGGCATGTCGATGTCGGTGATCAGCAGGTCGAAGTCCTCGCCGCGCAGGGCGTTCCAGCCGTCCATGCCATCCACCGCCACCGCCACGTCGTAGCCGCGGTTGCTCAGCAGCTTGCGCTGCAGCTCACGCACGGTCAGCGAATCGTCGACCACCAGCACGCGCTTGCGACTGACCCCGCGCCCTCCCTGGCCGCCACGCTCGATTCGCTCCAGGCGGCCAGTGCTGAGCAGCTTTTCCACGGAACGCAGCAGGTCCTCGACATCGATGATCAACACCACCGTGCCGTCATCGAGCAGCGCGCCGGAGGAAATGTCCTGGACCTTGCCCAGGCGCGGGTCCAGCGGCATCACCACCAGCACCCGTTCGCCGACCAATCGCTCCACCGCCACGCCATAGAGCTGTTCGCGCTCACGGATCACCACCACCCGCAGGCTGCTTTCCTCGCCCCCGGCAGTTGGCCGGTCGAGCAACTGGCTGGCCGCCACCAGGCCGATGTGCCGGCCCTCGTGCCAGAAATGCTGGCGGCCCTCGATCTGCACGATGTCCTCGGCGGCCACGTCCAGGGTGCGTTCGATATGTGCCAGCGGGAAAGCGTAGGCCTCGTTGCCGACCTCCACCACCAGGCTGCGCACCACCGACAGGGTCAGCGGCACCTCCAGGTGGAAGCGACACCCCTGGCCGGCGACCTGGGTCAGCTCGATCGCTCCGCGCAGGTCGCGCACCATGTGCTGCACCGCGTCCAGGCCAACGCCCCGGCCGGACACCTCGGTCACCTTGTCGCGCAGGCTGAAGCCTGGCAGGAACAGGAAGGTCAGCAGCTCCGCCTCGCTCATCTGCGCCACGGTCTCGGCCGGCGACAGGCCGCGTTCGACGATGCTGCGCTGCAAGCGCGGCAGGTCGATGCCGGCGCCATCATCGGTGAGCTCCAGCACCAGCATCCCGGCCTGGTGCGAGGCGCGCAAACGCAGGGTGCCCTCCTCCGGCTTGCCCGCCAGCAGGCGCCGCTCGGGCGACTCGATGCCATGGTCGACGGCATTGCGCAGCAGGTGGGTCAGTGGCGCTTCGAGCTTTTCCAGCACGTCGCGGTCGACCTGGGTCTTGTCGCCCTCGACCAGCAGGCGCACCTGCTTGCCCAGCGAGCGGCCCAGGTCACGGACCATGCGGACCTGGCCGCTGAGCACATCGGCGAACGGGCGCATGCGGCAGGCCAGCGCGGTGTCGTAGAGCAGCTGCGCGCGCTGGCTGGCTTGCCAGCCGAATTCGTCGAGGTCGGTAGCCTGCTGCTGCAGGATCTGCTGGGTCTCGGCCAGCAAGCGCTGGGTCTGGGCCAGGGCCTCGAGCACTTCGCTGTCCTGGCCGCTGCCTTCGAGCTGGGTCTTCAGGCCATCCAGGGCGCGCATGCCCTGGCCGTGCATGCGCTTGAGGCGCTGCAAGGTGGCCAGGTAAGGCTTCAGGCGCTGGGTCTCGACCAGCGATTTGCTCGACAGGTCGAGCAGGCTGTTGAGGCGATCGGCGGTGACCCGCAGCACCCGCTCGCTGCCTTCACCGCCGCGCTTGCCAGGCTTGCGCAGCGCGGCGGGCAGTGCTTCGGGCTCCGCCATGGCCAACTCGGGCTCGACCACAGGCGTTGCCGGCGGTGCTGGCGGCGCAGCGGGCACGGGGGCAGGCAGCGGCGTTGCGCCGGGGTCGAGCAGGCCGGCCATGTGGGCCAGGAAACCCGGCACCGCCGCTTCGCCATTGGGGTCGCCGGGCGTGGCGATGTGCAGCAGCAGGTCGGTGCCGCGCAGCAGCGCGTCGATATGCTCGCCACGCAGCAGCAGCCGACCCTCCTGGGCCGCCACCAGGCAGTCCTCCATCACATGGGCGACACTGACCCCGGCGTCGATGCCGACGATCCGCGCCGCCCCCTTGAGCGAGTGGGCCGCACGCATGCAGGCCTCCAGCTGGTCGGCCTGGGTCGGGTTACGCTCCAGCGCCATCAGCCCGGTGCTTAGCACCTGGGTCTGCGCCTCGGCCTCCAGGCCGAACAGTTCGAGCAACGATGCGTCGCGCATTTGCTCAGGGGTCATGACAGGCTCCGCTGCACGGCAGACAGTAAATGGTGATCGTCCAGTACGCGCACACTGCGCCCGCGCCACTGCAGCACCGCAGCGGTGAACGGCGCGGCATCTTCGCCAGCGCCCGGCAGCGTGGCGTCGAGGCGATGGATGCCGTCGACCTCGTCCACCGTCATCACCACCGGGCCGCCCTCGGCCGCCAGGATCAGCATGCGCGGCATCGCCCGACCGCTGCGTGCCTGTTGCGGCTGCTGATCCACGCCCAGCAAGTCGCCCAACGACAAGCACGGCACCAGCGCGCCGCGTACATTGGCCACCCCTTGCAACACTCGCGAACGCTGGTGTGGCAGCGAATGCACCGCCTGCACAGGGGCGATCTCGGCCAGGCTGGCGGTGGCCAGCGCCAGCCATTCCTCGCCCAGGCGGAACAACAGCAGCGAGCGCCCAGCGCTGGTCTCGGCCGGTGCGGCCTGGAGCGCATCACTGGCCTCGACCAGGGCGTAGCGGTCGAGCAGGCGCGTGGCCGCCGCCGCGTAGACTTCGCAGTTGCGGCAGTGAATGTGCCGCTCCAGCAGCGGGCACTGCTTGTCGCCGTGCACGCCGATGCGGTTCCAGCAATCGTCGATGCGCTCATCGTTGTCGGCGAGCAACTCGATCGCCTGTTCCACTTTCATCGTTCAGACTCCCGGCCAGCACGCGCTGCCCGTTCCTGCAGGCGCCGGGCCCCCACGTCGTCGCCCTGGGCGGCCAGCAAGGTCGCCAGGTGCAGCAGCGCCTCGGGGTGCTGGGGCTCCAGGTACAGGGCCTTGCGGTAATGGGTCAGGGCTTGCCGGGCATCGCCCTCGGTATCGCTGAGCAAGCCCAGCCAGTAATACACCTGGGCTTTGGGCGTGAACTGGCGCAGGTAACGCTGGCAACTGGCACGTGCCTGGGCGCTGTCGCCGGCGTTGGCCTGGCGGGCGATGCTGGCGAGCAGTTCGCTTTCGCTTTCCGCAGGTTCGCTGCCCGGCAGCGTCGCTACCGCTGTGCGCAAAGCACGCGGTGCTGCTGGCGCGGGCCTGACCGGCTGCGCCGGAGCCGGCCTGCTGCCCAGCGCACGAGCGGGCGCCACGGGCGGCGGCCCCTCGGGCTGGCGGACATAGGCAAACGACTGGGCGATGCCCAATGGGCGCATGCCCAGACGCGCCAGCAGGCTACCCTCGGCAGGGCCGATGAACAGCACGCCCTGGGCATGGGCCAGGCCCTTGAGCACCTCGAACACGCGCTGCTGGGTCGTTACATCGAAGTAGATCAGCAGGTTGCGGCAAAACACGAAATCGTACTGGCCATTGCGCCTGGCCAGGGCCGGGTCGAGCACATTGCCCACGTGCAGGCTCACCCGCTGGCGTACCCGCGCATCCAGCACATGGCCCTCGTCGAGCGCATGGAAGTGGCGCTCGCGAAACGCCAGGTCGCTGCCGCGGAACGAGTTGCGCCCGTACAGCGCCTGCTCGCCCTTGGCCACCGAGCTGGGGCTGATGTCGATGCCGTCGATGTGGAACGCCGTGGGGGCGATGCCGGCATCGAGCAGGGCCATGGCCATGGAATAGGGCTCCTCGCCGGTGGAACTCGGCAGGCTGAGCAAGCGCAGGGGCCGCTCGCCGGCCAGTTCGGCCAGGCGCTTGTGGGCCAGCCCGGCCAGCGCGGTGAACGATTCGGGGTAACGGAAGAACCAGGTCTCCGGGACGATCACCGCCTCGATCAGCGCCAGTTGCTCATCCGCCGACTGCTGCAGGCGCACCCAGTAGTCGTCCATGTCCGCAGCCTCGAGCGCGGCACAGCGCTGGCGCAGGGCACGCTCGACCATCGGCACGCCGACCGACTCGACATCCAGGCCGATGCGCTCCTGCAAAAAACGGAAGAAGCGTTGCTCGCTCATGCCATCACCTGCCCTGCGGGAAACAACAGCTCGCGCACGGCAGCGGGCAGCAGGTCGTCCACCTCGATGCGCTGCAACAGGCCCTGGGCATCCTCGCGCACCGGCCCCAGGTAGCGGGCCTCGCCGTTGTCCAGGCCATACGGCTGGAACTCCTCGGGCGCGCAGCGCAGGGTCTCGGTGGCTTGCTCGAGCACCAGGCCCAGCACATGCTCGGTGCGGTAGCGCACCAGCACCAGCCGCGTGCTGGTGCGCTCGGCCGCTGGCTGGGCAAAGCTCAAGGCCGACAGGTCGACCACCGGCACCAGCACCCCGCGGTGGGGCAGGATGCCGGCGACCCAGGCCGGTGCCTGGGCAATCGGCTTCAGCGGCCGGCGCGGCAGCACTTCGATCACCTCACGCACGTCGAGGGCGAAGCGTTGCCGGTTGAGGCGAAACTGCAGGTACAGCGTGCCCTTGGCGCTGGCCACCACGGGCGTCTGGAGGGGCTGGTTGTTCATCCCGGTCAGACTTTGAAGCGCGATACACCACCGCGCAGGCCGGCGGCCACCTGGCTCAGCTCGTCGATGGCGAAGCTGGCCTGGCGCAGCGATTCGACGGTCTGGGTGCTGGCATCGCTGAGCTGGGCCAGGGCCTGGTTGATCTGCTCGGCGCCGGTGGCCTGGGCCTGCATGCCCTCGTTGACCATCAGCACCCGCGGCGCCAGTGCCTGCACCTGGTGGATGATCTGGCTCAGTTGCTCGCCCACCTGCTGCACTTCGAACATGCCACGGCGCACTTCCTCGGAGAACTTGTCCATGCCCATGACCCCGGCCGACACCGCCGACTGGATTTCCCGCACCATCTGCTCGATGTCGTAGGTGGCCACGGCGGTCTGGTCGGCCAGGCGCCGCACTTCGGTGGCGACCACGGCGAAGCCGCGGCCGTATTCGCCGGCCTTTTCCGCCTCGATGGCGGCGTTGAGCGAGAGCAGGTTGGTCTGGTCGGCGACCTTGACGATGGTCACCACCATCTGGGTGATGTTGCTGGCCTTCTCGTTGAGGATGCCCAGCTTGGCGTTGACCAGGTCGGCGGCGCCCATCACCTGGTGCATGGTCTCCTCCATCCGCGCCAGGCCTTGCTGGCCGGAGCCGGCGAGGCTCGACGCCTGGTCGGCGGCACTGGTGACCTCGGTCATGGTGCGCACCAGGTCACGCGAGGTGGCAGCGATTTCCCGCGAGGTGGCGCCGATCTCGGTGGTGGTGGCGGCGGTTTCGGTGGCGGTGGCCTGCTGCTGCTTGGAAGTGGCGGCGATTTCCGTCACCGAGGTGGTCACCTGCACCGACGAGCGCTGGGCCTGGGCCACCAGGTTGGCCAGGGCCTCGGCCATCTCGTTGAAGCCGCTTTCGATGGCGCCGAACTCGTCCTTGCGGTCCAGGCTCAGGCGCATGCTCAGGTCACCCGAACGCAGCTTGTCGAGGGCATGCACCACGCGCTGGACCGGTGCGGTGATGGCGCGCATCAGCAGCAGGCCGCAGATGCCGGCGGCGACGATGGCCAGCAGCAGCGAAACCATCATGCTGCCCTTGGCGGTATTCACCGCGTTGACGATCTCGTGGGTGGCGGCGTCGGCGGCTTCGCGGTTGCGCTCGATCACCGTGTTCAGGTGCTTGCGCCCTTCGACCCAGGCGGGCGTGAGCTCTTCGCCGATCAGCCGCTCGGCTTCACCGTACTGGTGCTGGCGGTAGGCATCGAGCACCTTGTCCACCAGCCCGGTGTAGTGCTCTTCGAGCTTGACGAAGGTGTCGAAACTGCTTTGGTCGTCCTTGTCCTGGATGGTCGCCTGGTAGCTGGCCATGTGCTGCTTGAGGCGGTCGTCGAAGCTCTTGAACAGCTCCATGTCGGCCGAGGTGATCTCGCGGTGGCCGGACAGCCCCACCAGCTGCTGGCTGGTGACGTAGCTGTCGACCCAGGCACTGCGGATCATCGAGCTGTAGTAGACCCCTGGAATGCTGTCGGTGCCCACCGCTTCCTCGGCGCTTTCGATCGTCACCAGCCTTGAGTAGGCCGCCACGATCATCAGCAGCATGATGGCGATGATCACGGCGAAACTTGCCAGGATCCGTTGGCGCAAGGTCCAGTTCTTCACATTCAGCCCTCAGGAATTCACTACGAGCGGGAAAATCGTCGGAGTATAGCCCAGGCTTCCTACAGCTTTGCGGCTGATATGCGAGTTATTCAGGCCTATTTCCCTGGTGGATGGGCCATTTGCCATGCATCCAGGCATTCATTGCTGGGCAGCAAGCCGCACCTGGGTTTCCAGTTCCTGGCGCAGGGCCGGGTCGAGGCGTAACTGGCGGGCCAGTTCGTCGAGATAGGCGCGCTCCATGAAGTTTTCCTGGTCGACCATCATCACGCTGGCCAGGTACATCTCGGCGGCCATCTCAGGGGTTTGCGCGGCGCGGGCGACTTCGGCCGGGTCCAGCGGCTTGTTCAGCTCGTCGTGCAGCCAGTGCTGCAGCGTGCGGTCGCTGTCCAGGCGCGTGAACTCGCCCTCGATCAGGGCCCGCTCGCGGTCATCGATATGGCCATCGGACTTGGCTGCCGCCACCAGGGCCCGCAGCACCGCCTGGCTGTGCTGCTCGGCCTGGGCCGGCGGCAGGCGGTCGAGGGTCTGCGGCTCGCCGCCCTGCCCTGCGCCCTGGCGCGCCTGCCAGTTGCCATAGGCCTTGTAGGCCAGCACGCCGAGCGCGGCGAGGCCACCGTAGGTGAGCACCTTGCCACCGTACTTGCGTGCCTTCTTGTTGCCCAGCAACAGGCCCATGGCCCCTGCCGCCAATGCCCCTCCGCCGGCGCCGGAAAGCAGGCCACCCAGGCCACCCGCGCCGCCGCCGGGCTTGCCATTGGCGGAGGACTGTCTGTTCAGCAGTTCCTGGCCGGATTTGAGCAACTGGTCGAGCAGGCCCCGGGTGTTCATGCGCATGTCTCCACGGTAGGGAAAGGAATGCCCAGCGTAAGCCTTGCCGGCAAGTCAGCCACTCGCGGATTTGCTTCCGGATGTTGCATTGGCAGGTCAAAAGCCAACTAGACTCGACATCGCCAATACCTGCACACGCGCACTACGCTTATAACGATTGCTTCACTGCTTGCTGGATGACTGCCCCGACCAAGATCGCCAATAAGAGGGAACACCATGTCAGTGCACAAGACCACCTTGCTCGGCGCCGTGACCGGCGCATTGCTGGCCAGCGCCGGCTTGCAGGCCGCCGAATTGCCCAAGGCGCTGGGCGCCGGCGAGGGCCAGCTGGATATCGTCGCCTGGCCCGGCTACATCGAGCGTGGCGAAAGCGACAAGGCCTATGACTGGGTCAGCGGCTTCGAGAAGGACACCGGCTGCAAGGTCAACGTCAAGACCGCCGCCACCTCCGACGAAATGGTCAGCCTGATGAACAAGGGTGGCTACGACCTGGTCACCGCCTCCGGCGACGCCTCGCTGCGGCTGATCGTCGGCAAGCGCGTGCAGCCGATCAATACCGCCCTGATCCCCAACTGGAAGAACATCGACCCACGCCTGCAGAACGGCAGCTGGTACGTGGTCGACAAGCAGGTCTACGGCACCCCGTACCAGTGGGGCCCGAACGTGCTGCTGTACAACACCGACACCTTCAAGCAGCCGCCAACCAGCTGGAGCGTGGTGTTCGAGCCGCAGAACCTGCCCGACGGCAAGCCGAACAAGGGCCGCGTGCAGGCCTACGACGGGCCGATCTACATCGCCGATGCGGCGCTGTACCTCAAGTCAGCCAAGCCCGAACTGGCCATCGAAGACCCCTACGCGCTGACCGAAGCGCAGTACAAGGCCGTGCTCGACCTGCTGCGCCAGCAGCATCCGCTGGTGCACCGCTACTGGCATGACGCCACGGTGCAGATGAGCGACGTGAAGAACGAAGGCGTGGTCGCCTCCAGTTCCTGGGGCTACATGGTCAACGGCCTGAAGGCCGACAAGCAGCCGGTGGCCTCGACCATACCCAAGGAAGGCGCCACCGGCTGGGCCGACACCACCATGCTGCACAGCGAGGCCAAGCACCCCAACTGCGCCTACAAGTGGATGGACTGGTCGCTGCAGCCCAAGGTGCAGGGCGATGTGGCGGCCTGGTTCGGCTCGCTGCCAGCGGTGCCGGCGGCCTGCACCGGCAGTGAGCTGCTGGGGGCCGAGGGGTGCAAGACCAACGGCTTCGACAACTTCGACAAGATCGCCTTCTGGAAGACCCCGCAGGCCGCGGGCGGCAAGTTCGTGCCGTACAGCCGCTGGACCCAGGACTACATCGCGATCATGGGTGGGCGCTGAGGTCGGTTCATGCCTGTCAGGGCCCCTTCGCGGGCAAGCCCGCTCCCACAGGGATCGGCGCAGCCCCTGTGGGAGCGGGTTTACCCGCGAAGAGGCCGGCACAGGAGAAAGAAGTCCCCAGGAGCCCACACATGCCCCTAGCCGTCCAGTTCACCCAGGTTTCCCGCACCTTCGGCGAGGTCAAGGCCGTCGACCAGGTCAGCATCGACATCATCGATGGCGAGTTCTTCTCCATGCTCGGCCCCTCGGGCTCGGGCAAGACCACCTGCCTGCGCCTGATCGCCGGTTTCGAGCAGCCAAGTAGCGGCTCGATCCGCATCCACGGCATCGAGGCCGCCGGCGTGCCGCCCTATCAGCGCGACGTCAACACGGTGTTCCAGGACTACGCCCTGTTCCCGCACATGAACGTGCGCGACAACATCGCCTATGGCCTCAAGGTCAAGGGCGTGGCCAAGGCCGAACGCCTGGCCCGTGCCGAGGAAGCCCTGGCCATGGTCGCCCTGGCCGGCTACGGCGACCGCAAGCCGGCGCAGTTGTCCGGCGGCCAGCGCCAGCGCGTGGCCCTGGCCCGCGCCCTGGTCAACCGGCCACGGGTGCTGCTGCTCGACGAGCCGCTGGGCGCCCTCGACCTGAAGCTGCGCGAGCAGATGCAAGGCGAGCTGAAGAAGCTGCAACGCCAGCTGGGCATCACCTTCATCTTCGTCACCCACGACCAGACCGAGGCCCTGTCGATGTCCGACCGGGTGGCGGTGTTCAACCGCGGCCGCATCGAACAGGTCGACTCGCCGCGCAACCTCTACATGAAGCCAGCCACCACCTTCGTCGCCGAGTTCGTCGGCACCTCCAACGTGATCCGCGGCGCGCTGGCCGAGCAACTCAGTGGCCAGCGCTCGCCCTTCTCCATCCGCCCCGAGCATATCCGCCTGGCGGGCGCTGCCGTGCCAGGCCAGGACGTGCAGATAGCAGGCCAGTTGCGCGACATCCAGTACCAGGGCAGCGCCACCCGCTACGAAGTGCAGCTACCCAGCGGCCAGTTGCTGGCCGTGAGCCACGCCAACGACCGCTGGCAGGACCAGCCCCTGCCCTGGCAGGCGGGCCAGCAGGTGCAACTGCACTGGCCACGGGAGGCGATGACGGCGCTGCAGGAAACCGTGCTGGACGAGGGCCGCTGACATGCGCGGCCTGTCCAACCTGCTGTACCGGCGCCCCAACCTGTACCTGGCGTTGTTGCTGATCCCGCCGCTGACCTGGTTCGGCGCGATCTACCTGGGCTCGCTGCTGAACCTGCTGTGGCAAGGCTTCTACACCTTCGACGACTTCACCATGGCGGTGACCCCGGACCTGACCCTGGGCAACTTCGTCGCGCTGTTCAACCCGTCCAACTTCGACATCATCCTGCGCACCCTGGCCATGGCCGTGGCGGTGTCGCTGGCCAGCGCGGTGCTGGCGTTCCCCATCGCCTACTACATGGCGCGCTACACCCAAGGCAAGACCAAGGCGTTCTTCTACATCGCGGTGATGATGCCGATGTGGGCCAGCTACATCGTCAAGACCTACGCCTGGACCCTGCTGCTGGCCAAGGGTGGCGTGGCCCAGTGGTTCATCCAGCAATTGCACCTGGACGCCCTGCTGCAAGCGCTGCTGGCCGTGCCCGGGGTGGGAGGCAGCACGCTGTCGACCTCGCACCTGGGGCGCTTCCTGGTGTTCGTGTACATCTGGCTGCCGTTCATGATCCTGCCGATCCAGGCCGCGCTGGAGCGCCTGCCGCCGTCACTGCTGCAGGCCTCGGCCGACCTCGGCGCGCGGCCCGGGCAAACGTTCATGCAGGTGATCCTGCCGCTGTCGATCCCGGGTATCGCCGCCGGTTCGATCTTCACCTTCTCGCTGACCCTGGGCGACTTCATCGTGCCGCAGCTGGTCGGCCCGCCGGGCTATTTCATCGGCAGCATGGTCTATGCCCAACAGGGGGCGATCGGCAACATGCCCATGGCGGCAGCGTTCACCCTGGTGCCGATCGTGCTGATTGCCGTGTACCTGTCCATCGTCAAGCGCCTGGGGGCTTTCGATGCACTCTGAACGAGCGTCCGTGGGGCTGCGCCTGGCTGCCTGGGGCGGGCTGGTGTTCCTGCACTTTCCGATCCTGATCATCGTGCTCTACGCCTTCAACACCGAGGACGCCGCGTTCAGCTTCCCGCCCAAGGGCTTCACCTTGAACTGGTTCGCCGTGGCCTTCGCCCGCGCCGACGTGCTCGACGCCATCAAGCTGTCGCTGCAGGTCGCCTGCCTGGCCACGCTGATCGCCCTGGTGCTCGGCACCCTGGCCTCGGCGGCGCTGTACCGGCGCAGTTTTTTCGGCAAGGAGAGCATTTCGCTGATGCTGATCCTGCCGATCGCCCTGCCCGGCATCATCACCGGCATCGCTCTGCTCTCGGCGTTCAAGACCCTGGGGATCGAGCCGGGGGTCTTCACCATCGTCGTCGGCCACGCCACGTTCTGCGTGGTGATCGTCTACAACAACGTCATCGCTCGCCTGCGGCGCACTTCGCAGAGCCTGATCGAGGCGTCGATGGACCTGGGCGCCGACGGCTGGCAGACGTTCCGCTACATCATCCTGCCCAACCTCGGCTCGGCGCTGCTGGCCGGCGGCATGCTGGCCTTCGCCCTGTCGTTCGACGAGATCATCGTCACCACCTTCACCGCCGGCCACGAGCGCACCCTGCCGATCTGGCTGCTCAACCAGCTCAGCCGCCCGCGCGACGTGCCGGTGACCAACGTGGTCGCCATGCTGGTGATGCTGGTGACCATGCTGCCGATCCTCGGCGCCTACTACCTGACCCGGGGCGGTGAAAGCGTCGCGGGCAGCGGCAAATGACCCACAAGGAGCCCTTCATGCAAACGCACATGCTGATCAACGGTCGCCTGGTCGCCGGCGACGGCCCGACCTGGACCGTGCTCAATCCGGCCGAAGGCAGCGCTCTGGCGCAGATCAACGAGGCCACCGAAGCCCAGGTCGACACCGCCGTGCGCGCCGCCGACCAGGCGTTCGACAGCTGGTCGCAGACCAGCCCCAAGGAGCGCTCCCTGGCCCTGCTGGCCCTGGCCGACCTGATCGAGGGCCATGGCGACGAGCTGGCCCGGCTGGAATCGCAGAACTGCGGCAAGCCGTTCTCCGCCGCGCTGAACGACGAAATCCCGGCCATCGCCGATGTGTTCCGCTACTTCGCCGGCGCCGCCCGTTGCCTCGGTGGTTCGGCGGCCGGTGAATACCTGCCGGGCCACACCTCGATGGTCCGCCGCGACCCGCTGGGGGTGATTGCCTCCATCGCGCCGTGGAACTATCCGCTGATGATGCTGGCGTGGAAGATCGCCCCGGCCCTGGCGGCCGGCAACACCGTGGTCATCAAGCCCTCCGAGCTGACCCCGCTGACCGCCCTGCGCCTGGGCGAACTGGCCAGGGACCTGCTGCCGCCCGGAGTGCTCAACATCCTCTTCGGCCGCGGCCAGACCGTGGGCAGCCCGCTGGTCGGCCACCCCAAGGTACGCATGGTGTCGCTGACCGGCTCGATCCCCACCGGCGCGCACATCATCGGCAGCACCGCTGCCAGCGTGAAACGCATGCACATGGAGCTGGGCGGCAAGGCGCCAGTGCTGGTGTTCGACGATGCCGACATCGATGCGGCCATCGACGGCATCCGCACCTTCGGCTTCTACAACGCCGGCCAGGACTGCACCGCGGCCTGCCGCCTGTATGTGCAAAGCGGTATCTACGAGCGCTTCGTCGAGCGCCTGGGCAAGGCCGTGTCGAGCCTCAAGCCCGGCCTGCAGGACGCGGAGGACACCGAACTGGGCCCGCTGATCAGCGCCCAGCACCGCGACAAGGTGGCCGGGCTGGTGCAGCGCGCCGTCGCCCAGCCGCATATCCGCCTGGTGACCGGTGGCAAGGCGATTGCGGGGGACGGGTACTTCTTCGAGCCGACCGTGCTGGCCGACGCCTTGCAGGATGACGAGATCGTGCGCACCGAGGTGTTCGGCCCGGTAGTCTCGGTGACCCGCTTCAACAGCGAAGACCAGGCCCTGGAATGGGCCAACGACTCCGACTACGGCCTGGCCTCATCGGTATGGACCCGCGACACCGGCCGCGCCCACCGTCTGGCGGCGCGCTTGCAGTACGGCTGCACCTGGGTCAACACCCACTTCATGCTGGTCAGCGAAATGCCCCATGGCGGGCAGAAGCATTCGGGGTATGGCAAGGACATGTCGATGTATGGGCTGGAGGACTACACCTGCGTGCGGCATGTGATGATCAAGCATTGATTGAAATGCCTGGATTGAGGCTCAGACCTCGATCCAGGACAGTTCTGCGACTTCTGTGGGAGCGGGTTTACCCGCGAACACCGGCGAAGCCGGTGCCATTCACCGCGTTGCCTTCTTCGCGGGTAAACCCGCTCCCACAGGGTTCGGCTCACTGGCTGCCAATGATCAATCCCGAAGGTCGGACTCATGAATCGGGTTGGCGCGGCTGGTTGCCCGTTGATACTGCGCCGGCCAGGTCGCCTTGTTGCCGCCCAGGTCATCGTCGGCATGCAACGGCCAGTAAGGATCGCGCAGCAGTTCGCGGGCGAGGAAGATCACATCGGCCTGCCCGGTGCGCAGGATGTGCTCGGCCTGGGCCGGCTCGGTGATCATGCCGACGGTGCCGGTGGCGATCTCCGCCTCCTTGCGCACGCGCTCGGCGAAACGGGTCTGGTAGCCCGGGCCGGTGGGGATTTCGGCATTCACCGAGGTACCGCCGGACGACACGTCGATCAGGTCGACACCCAGCACCCGCAGGCGGCGGGCCAGTTCGACGGTCTCGTCCGGGTTCCAGCCATCCTCCACCCAGTCGGTTGCCGACACCCGCACCAACAGCGGCAGCTCGGCGGGCCACACCTTGCGCACGGCCTCCACGACTTGCAGGGTCAGGCGGATGCGGTTTTCGAAGCAGCTGCCGTACTCGTCACGCCGCTGGTTGCTCAACGGCGACAGGAACTGGTGCAGCAGGTAACCGTGGGCGGCGTGGATTTCCACCACCTTGAAGCCGGCGGCCAGGGCACGCTTTGTGGCGGCGACGAAGGCATCGATCACCGCCAGGATCTCGCCCTGGGTCAATTCCCGTGGCGGCGTGTGCTGCGGGTCGAAGGCGATCTTCGACGGCCCCACCGGCTGCCATCCACCGTCCTCGAGCTTGACGCTGCCCTGCTTGCCCAGCCACGGCCGATAGGTGCTGGCCTTGCGCCCGGCATGGGCCAGCTGGATGCCCGGCACGGCGCCCTGGGCGGTGATGAAACGGGTGATGCGCTGCAACGGCGCGATCTGCGCGTCGTCCCAGAGGCCAAGGTCTTCGGCAGTGATGCGGCCATCGGCGGTCACCGCGACGGCTTCGCTGATGACCAGGCCCGCGCCACCGACGGCGCGGCTGCCCAGGTGAACAAGGTGCCAGTCGTTGGCCAGGCCATCGATAGCGGAATACTGGCACATCGGCGAGACGGCGATACGGTTGGGCAGGGTCAGCTGACGCAGGGTGTAAGGCTCGAGCAGCAGGCTCATGAGGGCACCTCCCAAGGACTCCAATGGTGATCCGGCCCGGACACTCAAGTGCACATCCCTGGCCCGGTGCCGGTCATTAACCAGACTAGACCAGATTGGTCGGGGGGAAGGTTCCCATGGATTGCCGGTTGTAGGAGCGGCCTTGTGTCGCGAAAGGGCCGCAAAGCGGCCCCGGCAATTTTTGCGGCGAAGCTGAAAACCTGGGGCCGCTTCGCAGCCCTTTCGCGACACAAGGCCGCTCCTACAAGCGATCAGGCCTGTGGCGTCAGCGCGGCTCCATGTGGGCGATCATCAACTGCACACTTTCATTGCCGCGAAACTCGTTCACATCCAGCTTGTACGCCAGCTCCACCCACTTCACCGTCGGGTTCGGCCACACGTCGCGGTCGATGCCAAAGGCAATGCCATCCAGGCGCACCGTGCCACACTCGCTCTTGAGCACCACCTTCAGGTGCCGCTCGCCCACCACGCGCTGCTCGACCAGCTGGAACACGCCGTGGAACAGCGGCTCGGGGAAGTGCTGCCCCCAGGGCCCGGCATTGCGCAACGCCTTGGCCAGGTCGAGGTGGAATTCCTCCACGGCCAGGCTGCCGTCCGACAGCAGGCGCCCGGTCAGGTCGTCCTCGCGCAGTTGGCGGCGGACTTCTTCGTCGAACGCCTCGGCAAACGCCGGGAAGTTGCCTTCCGGCAGGGACAGGCCGGCGGCCATGGCATGCCCGCCAAACTTGCTGATCAACTGCGGATGGCGTGCGGCAACGGCATCCAGCGCATCACGGATGTGAAACCCCGGTACCGAACGTGCCGAGCCCTTGAGCATGCCCTCGCCGGCGTCGGCAAAAGCGATGGTCGGCCGGTGGTAACGCTCCTTCAGGCGCGAGGCGAGAATGCCGATCACACCCTGGTGCCAATCGGCATCGAACAGGCACAGGCCATAGGGCATGGACTCGACCGCCAGGTCCTTGAGCTGGGCCAGCGCCTCGCGCTGCATGCCCTGCTCGATCGACTTGCGGTCCTGGTTCAGGCCATCCAGCTGCTGGGCCATGTCCTGGGCCAGGGCCTGGTCCTCGCACAGCAGGCATTCGATGCCCAGGCTCATGTCATCCAGGCGCCCGGCGGCGTTCAGCCGGGGGCCGAGAATGAAGCCGAGGTCGGTGGAGGTGATGCGCCGGTGATCGCGGCGGGCCACTTCGAGGATCGCCTTCAGGCCCGGCCGCGCGCGGCCGGCGCGGATGCGCTCGAGGCCCTGGTGCACCAGGATGCGGTTGTTGGCATCCAGCGGCACCACGTCGGCGACGCTGCCCAGGGCGACCAGGTCGAGCAGCTCGCCGATGTTCGGTTGCGCCTGGGTCTGGTAGCGCCCCAGGCTGCGCAGGCGTGCGCGCAGGGCCATCAGCACATAGAAGATCACCCCGACCCCGGCCAGCGACTTGCTCGGGAACTCGCACCCCGGCTGGTTCGGGTTGACGATGGCGTCGGCCTCCGGCAACTGCTGGCCCGGCAGGTGGTGGTCGGTGACCAGCACCGTGAGCCCGGCGGCCTTGGCCGCCGCCACGCCTTCGACGCTGGAGATGCCGTTGTCGACGGTGATCAGCAGCTGGGGCTGGCGCTCGAGCGCCACCTGGACGATCTCCGGGGTCAGGCCGTAGCCGTACTCGAAACGGTTGGGCACCAGGTAGTCGACGTGGGCCGCGCCCAGCAGGCGCAGGCCAAGCACGCCGACGGTGCTGGCGGTGGCGCCGTCGGCGTCGAAGTCGCCGACGATGAGGATGCGCTGGCGCTGGTCGAGGGCCGTGACCAGCAGGTCGACCGCCGCCTCGATACCCTTGAGCTGCTGGTACGGCAGCAACCGCGCCAGGCTCTTGTCCAGTTCGGCCTCGGACTGCACGCCACGGGCGGCATACAGGCGGGTCAGCAGGGGTGGCAGGTGACCCAGGAATGGCAGGGTCGGCGGCAACGGGCGAGGTTCGATACGCATGGGGTCTTCAGCAATCAGGAGGTTTCAGTCGGCTCAGCCACGCTCGCCGAGCAGCCACTGCAGCTGCACTTCGTGCTGGCCACGGTCGTCGGTGACGAACACCGTGCCTTCGCTGATCATCACGTCCCACTTGATGGTGCGCGGCATGTCGGTGGCCAGCACTTCCAGCACTTCCTGCGGCACGGCGGCGATGCTCAGGTTTTTCAGGCCCTTGACCGCGCTCACCACCTTGCCCTCCCACACCCGCAGGCTGCCGTAGGTCAGCAGGCTGGTGCGCTCGGTGCGGCGCGAGCACCAGGTCAGGCGGTCGGCGTCGGGCTGGCCGACTTCGATCCAGTGCAGGATGCGGTCATCCAGGCTCTTTTCCCACAGCGCCGCTTCGTCCACGTCGGACAGGCCACGGCCGAACGTCAGGTTCTCGTTGTACCAGAGGGCGAAGGCCAGCAGGCGCACGGCCATGCGCTCTTCGGTTTCCGACGGGTGACGGGCAATGGTCTGACGCACGCTCTCGTAGACACCGCGGTCGAGGTCGGTCAGGTTCAGTTCGAATTTGTAGGTGGTGGACGGCTGGGCCATGGTCGAATGGGCTTCGTGGGCAAAGAAAAGTCGCCTAGTCTAACCGATCCTGCCCGGCCTTGCGCCGGAGCAGTATCTGCCGCCGCGCACCTATGATAAAACCACGGATCTGACCAGTCGCCACGGATGCCTCATGTCTACGCCCAGCAAACCCCTCGCCGGCCTCAAAGTCATCGAACTCGGCACGCTGATCGCCGGCCCGTTCGCTTCGCGGATCTGCGCCGAGTTCGGCGCCGAGGTGGTCAAGGTCGAGTCACCCGATGGCGGCGACCCGCTGCGCAAGTGGCGCAAGCTGTACGAGGGCACCTCGCTGTGGTGGTTCGTGCAGGCGCGCAACAAGCAGTCGCTGACCCTCAACCTCAAGCACCCCGAAGGCCGCGAGGTGCTCAAGCGCCTGCTGGCCGAAGCCGACATCCTGATCGAGAACTTCCGCCCCGGCGTGCTGGAGAAACTCGGCCTGGGCTGGGACGTGCTGCACGCGCTCAACCCGCGCCTGGTGATGGTGCGCCTGTCGGGCTTCGGCCAGACCGGGCCGATGAAGGACCAGCCAGGCTTCGGCGCGGTCGGTGAATCCATGGGCGGCCTGCGCTACATCACCGGCTTCGACGACCGCCCGCCGGTGCGTACCGGCATTTCCATCGGCGATTCGATCGCCGCGCTGTGGGGCGTGATCGGTGCGCTGATGGCACTGCGTCACCGCGAGGTCAACGGCGGCCAGGGCCAGGTGGTGGACGTGGCGCTGTACGAGGCGATCTTCGCCATGATGGAAAGCATGGTCCCGGAGTTCGACGTGTTCGGCTTCATCCGCGAGCGCACCGGCAACATCATGCCGGGCATCACCCCCTCCTCCATCCACACCAGCGCCGACGGCAAGCACGTGCAGATCGGCGCCAATGGCGATGCGATCTTCAAGCGCTTCATGCAGGCCATCGGCCGCCAGGACCTGGCCGACGACCCTGGGCTTGCCAGCAACGACGGCCGCGATGCGCGGCGCGACGAGCTGTACGGGGTGATCGACCGCTGGGCCAACAGCCTGCCGCTGGAGCAGGTGATGCAGCAGCTCACCGCCGCCGAAGTGCCGGCCAGCCGCATCTATTCGGCCGAGGACATGTTCAACGACCCGCAGTACCTGGCCCGGGAAATGTTCCTGCAGGCCCGCCTGCCAGACGGCAAACTCTTCAAGATGCCCGGCATCGTGCCCAAGCTCTCGGCCACCCCGGGCTCCGCCGAGTGGGTGGGCCCGGCGCTGGGCGAACACACCGACAGCGTGCTGGCAGGGCTGGGCTATGACAGCACCGCCATCGCCACCCTGCGTCAAGCGGGTATTGTCTGAGACGGCCCTGCATGCAGGCCCTGGCGCGCCTGCTGGCGCTATTGCTGCTTGCCCTGGCCGTGCCCGGCGTGCAGGCCAAGGAGCGCATCCTCTGGCTGGTCCGCGACCTGCCGCCCTTCACCGTCTTCGAGGGCCCCAGGAAGGGTCAGGGGGTCATCGACCAACTGCTGCCGCGGCTGATCGAGCAGATGCCCGAATACGACCACAGCATCGTCCGGGTCAACCGTGCCCGGGGCTTGCAGATGCTCCAGGACGCCAGCAACTTCACCTGCGACCCGACCCTGCTGTGGACCCCGGAACGTGACAAGTTCGTGCACTTTTCCCAGCCCATGCTCGGCGTGCTGAGCGGTGGCCTGGTGGTGCGCAGGCAGGCACAGGCCATGCTTGCGCCGTTCCTCGATGGCCAACAGGTCGACCTCAAGGGATTGCTCGGCGACAACCCGCTCAAGCTGGGTATCGTCGCCGAGCGCAGCTACAGCGCCCAGATCGATGCCATGCTGCGGCAACTGCCCGACAGCGCACTGAGCCGCCACTACGGCAACGACGCCACCGCCAGCCTGCTGCAGATGCAACAGTTGGGGCGCCTCCAGCTGGTGCTCGGCTACTGGCCAGAGGTGCGCTACCTGATCCAGGCGCAAGGCGGAGCGTTGGCGGACTATCAATTCCACCCGATCAAGGGCGTGAACCACTACCAGTTCCTGCACGTGGGCTGCTCGGATTCCGCCCTGGGGCGTGCCGCCATCACCCATATCGACCAATTGCTGCCGGCCCTGCGCCGCGACACCCTCCCGGCGCTCTACGCCCGCTGGCTGGACCCGGAGCTGCGCGAGCAGTACCTGGAGCAGAGCCGCAGCTTCTTCGACGGCCAGTGACCAACGGCGGGCAAAAAGAAACCCCGAACGCTGGGGAAGACGCCCGGGGCCAATCGAAAATCCTCATGGACTTCCCGGAGCAACCTGCCACCACCGGAGCTGTGTGCTGGCCGGCTGCTCTCGAAGGTTCTGACGGGTGGCTCAGGCAAAGGTTCCCTGGGGCAACTGCTGGCGTTGCTGCAAGGCGGCGATCACGCAGGGCTGCAAACGCCCTTCGACAATCTGCAGGTCACGGTGCAGGCCGTCCACCAGGTCGATCAGCAGGCTTTGCTCCTGCAACTGGCGCGGGCTGACCGTGCGTCGCAACGCGGTACTACCGAGGCTGTCGTATACGGTCAATTGACGGTTGCCGCTGGCATCCATGGCACCGAGCTGGGTTTGGTATGGGCTCAGGGCATCGTTGAGCAGTCTGCAGATTCTTTCCATCCGGATCACTCGCTGTGTAAGGGACATGAAGGAACTGACCAACAAACGCGGCGCAAAGTTCGCGGCGCCGCCCTTGTTCAGTGAGCATGCGTGGCGGATGTGACCGTTTGAATACGGCGCATGGCCCGCTGCCAACGCACCATGGGCAGTGGCAAAGGCAGGTCGGCGAGCAGCCACAGGCCCAGGCGACGGGCGTGGCGGGCAAGGTTGTGATCACCGGGCTGGGCAGGCCCGACCAACAGGATGGCGCGGCAGGCGCCGACCCTTTCGAGCAGGGCCGGATCCTCCCTGTGGTCGAGGATCAGCAGGTCGGTGCGCTGCTTGCGGGCCAGGCAGGTGTGAAGATCGACCAGGTCCCGGGTGACGCGCACGTTGAACAGGCCAACGGCGTTGCAGGCCTGATGCAGAAGGATCTGATGGGACGGGCGTGTCTGGTGGATCAACACGTAGGGTTGTCGCATGAGCCGCTCCTTGGGGAAGGATCGGTCACTCTAGGCAAGGCTTGCAAAGCCTTACATAGGACAATTCTGCGAGAGATTTAGGAAAATTCTGAAATCTGGGGCTGCTTTGCAGCCCTTTCGCGACACAAGGCCGCTCCTACAAGGAATCGAGTTCTCCTGTAGGAGCGGCCTTGTGTCGCGAAAGGGCCGCAAAGCGGCCCCCGAATCCAGCTGGATTACAGCGGCTTGCCGCGATTCCCATGCTGGCTGACGAACGCCTGCACAGCCTTCAGGTCATTGGCCAGCACCGTGCAACGCTCCTCACGGCTGAACAGGTCGCTCAAGTGCGCCGGCAGTTCCAGCGCCTTGCCCACGCCGGCCTTCTCCACCGCCTCCGGGAACTTGACCGGGTGCGCGGTGCCCAGCACCACCATCGGCGTGTCCAGGCTGCGGCGGCATTCGCGGGCGGCCTTGACGCCGATCGCGGTGTGCGGGTCGAGCACTTCACCGGTGGCCGCGAAGACTTCGGCGATGGTCTCGCAGGTCTGCTCATCACTGACGGCCAGCGAGTCGAACAGCTTGCGCGCTTCGGTCCAGCGGTCCTGCTCGACGCTGAAGCCGCCACCCTGCTTGAAGCTGGCCATCAGCTCGGCCAGCGCGGCGCCATTGCGCCCGTGCAGGTCGAACAGCAGCCGCTCGAAGTTGGACGAGACCATGATGTCCATGGACGGCGACAGGGTCGCGTGCAGGGTTTCCTTGACGTACTGGTTGCCGCTCATGAAGCGGTGCAGGATGTCGTTGCGGTTGGTTGCGACGATCAGCTGGCTGACCGGCAGGCCCATGTTGCGCGCCAGGTAACCGGCGAAGATGTCGCCGAAGTTGCCGGTCGGCACCGAGAATGCCACCGAACGGGCCGGGCCGCCCAGCTGCAGGGCAGCGTGGAAGTAGTAGACGATCTGGGCCATGATCCGCGCCCAGTTGATCGAGTTCACCGCCACCAGGCGGGTGCCCTTGAGGAACGACTGGTCGGCGAAGCTGGCCTTGACCATTTCCTGGCAGTCGTCGAAGTTGCCTTCGATGGCGATGTTGTGGACGTTGTCGCCGAACAGCGTGGTCATCTGCCGGCGTTGCACTTCTGACACGCGCTGGTGCGGGTGGAGGATGAAGATGTCGACGTTTTCGCAGCTGCGGCAGCCTTCGATGGCGGCGGAACCGGTGTCACCGCTGGTGGCGCCGATGATCACCACACGCTCGTTGCGCTTGGCCAGCACGTGGTCGAGCAGGCGGCCGAGCAGTTGCAGGGCGAAGTCCTTGAACGCCAGGGTCGGGCCGTGGAACAGTTCCAGCACCCATTCGTTGCTGTTCAGCTGGCGCAGCGGTGCGACCGCGGCGTGGGCGAACTCGCCGTAGGTTTCTTCGAGGATCTTCTTGAAGTCGGCATCGGCGATGCTGCCTTCGACGAACGGGCGCATCACCCGGAAGGCCAGCTCGTGGTACGGCAGGCCGGCCCAGGAGGCGATTTCTTCCTGGGTGAAGCGCGGCAGGTTCTCGGGCACGTACAGGCCGCCGTCGCTGGCCAGGCCAGCCAGCAGCACGTCTTCGAAATTCAGGGCCGGAGCCTGGCCGCGGGTACTGATATAGCGCATGGGTGCAAACCTTCGATACTGAGGCCCGGGCCGCACGCGCGGCCCGTAAGCGAAATTAGTTGAGCTGTTCGACGCGGATGCGCACGACCTTGCCGACCACGTCCTGCAGGGCTTCCAGGGCGACGATGGCGTCGTTGATATGCTGTTCGAGCACACCGTGGGTCAGCAGGATCATCGGCACCAGGCCGTCCTGCTCCTCGGCTTCCTTCTGCATGATCGACTCGATGTTGATGCCGCGCTCCGAAAGGATGCTCGCCACCTGGGCCAGTACACCCGGGTGATCCTTGGCCTGGATGCGCAGGTAGTAGGCGCTTTGGCAGGCTTCGATCGGCAGGATCGGGTGGGCCGACAGCGAATCCGGCTGGAAGGCCAGGTGCGGCACGCGGTTTTCCGGGTCGGAGGTCATGGCGCGGACCACGTCGACCAAGTCAGCAACCACCGACGAGGCGGTCGGTTCCATGCCGGCACCGGCGCCGTAGTACAGGGTCGAACCGGCGGCGTCGCCGTTGACCATGACCGCGTTCATCACGCCATTGACGTTGGCGATCAGGCGGTCGGCCGGGATCAGCGTCGGGTGCACGCGCAGCTCGATGCCTTCGTCGGTGCGGCGGGCCACGCCCAGGTGCTTGATGCGGTAGCCCAGCGCTTCGGCGTAGTTGACGTCGGCGGTGGTCAGCTGGGTGATGCCTTCGGTATAGGCCTTGTCGAACTGCAGCGGGATGCCGAAGGCGATGGACGCCAGGATGGTCAGCTTGTGCGCGGCGTCGATGCCTTCGACGTCGAAGGTCGGGTCGGCTTCGGCGTAACCCAGCGCCTGGGCTTCGGCCAGCACGTCGGGGAAGGCGCGGCCTTTCTCGCGCATTTCGGTGAGGATGAAGTTGCCGGTGCCGTTGATGATGCCGGCCAGCCAGTTGATGCGGTTGGCCGACAGGCCTTCGCGGATCGCCTTGATCACCGGGATGCCGCCCGCCACGGCCGCCTCGAAGGCGACGATGACGCCCTTCTCGCGGGCCTTGGCGAAGATCTCGTTGCCATGCACGGCGATCAGCGCCTTGTTGGCGGTGACCACGTGCTTGCCGTTGTCGATGGCCTTGAGCACCAGGTCGCGGGCGATGGTGTAGCCACCGATCAGCTCGATGACGATGTCGATCTCCGGGTTGCTCGCAACGTCGAACACATCAGCGGTAATGGGGGTACCGGTAATCTGGCAGTTCGGGTTCTGCGAGCGCATGGCGATCTGTGCCACTTCAATACCGCGCCCGGCACGGCGGGCAATCTCCTCGGCGTTGCGCTGAAGTACATTGAAGGTTCCGCCACCGACGGTCCCCAACCCACAGATGCCTACTTTGACCGGTTTCACTGTGAACTCCCCATTGAACGGCCAGCGCCATCGCCGACCGTGAAACATGCCGTCACCCCATGACGACGGCGTATTGAATTGATTACTTGGCCGCTTGCTGCTGGCCGGCCAGGGCCAGCTTGGCCACTTGCGGTGCCGGCTGGTAGCCCGGGATCACCTGGCCGTTTTCCAGGACGATGGCCGGCGTGCCGTTGACGCCGATCTGCTGGCCCAGCTGGAACTGCTTGCTGACCGGGTTGGCGCACTTGGCGGCCTTGATTTCCTTGCCTTCGACCATGTTGTCCATCGCCGCGCGGCGGTCGCTGGAGCACCACACGGCCTGCAGCTGCTGGTCACCCGGCGAACCGAGGCCCTGGCGCGGGAAGGCGACATAGCGCACTTCGATGCCGCGGCGGTTGAGCTCGGCGACTTCGGCGTGCAGCTTGTGGCAGTACGGGCAGGTGGTGTCGGTGAACACGGTGATGTGCGACTTGGTCTCGCCCTTGGCAGGATAAACCACCGTCTCGGCGGCTGGAATGCCGTTGATGAGCTTGGCCACGCCCTGGCGCTCGGCCTTCTCGGTCAGGTTGACCGGCTTGCCGTCCTGCAACTGGTACAGGTAGCCCTGCATGACGTACTGGCCGTCGGCGCTGGCGTACAGCACGCGGCCGCCCTGCAGCTTGACTTCATAGAGGCCGTTGAGCGGGCTGCTGCCGACACTTTCCACCGGCACTTCGAGTTCGAGGTTCTGCAACGACTTGCGGATGGCCTGCTCGGCGCCGGCATTGCTGTCGGCCGCGGCAACGGCGAAGGTACTGGCCAACGCCATGACGGCGGCGGCGAAAATCTGGGTCACGCGCATGGGAACTCCTGGAGGCGGACAGGGGCCGGAGGGCGTCAACTGCAAAAAACTCGCGCTGACCGTGCGGCCCTTGGTGCAAACCGCCCAAGCCTACCACATCACGCTGCCAGTGAAGGGGCTCGCAAGGACCGGTCGGCGGAACATGAAAAACATTCATCCACGCGGATGGTGCTGGGCATGCAACTGCTGCAGGCGAGCCTTGGCCACGTGGGTGTAGATCTGCGTGGTCGACAGGTCGCTGTGGCCCAGCAGCATCTGCACCACGCGCAGGTCGGCGCCGTGGTTGAGCAGGTGGGTGGCGAAGGCATGGCGCAGGGTATGCGGCGACAGCGGCTTGTCGATGCCGGCCACCCGTGCCTGGTGCTTGATCCGGTGCCAGAAGGTCTGCCGGGTCATCTGCTCGCCGCGCAGGCTTGGGAACAGTACATCGCTGGGGCGCCCGTTGAGCAGCTCGGCGCGGCCGTCGCGCAGGTAGCGCTCCAGCCACACCACCGCTTCCTCGCCCATCGGCACCAGGCGCTCCTTGCTGCCTTTGCCCATCACCCGCAGCACGCCCTGGCGCAGGTTGACCTGATCCAGGGCCAGGCTGACCAGCTCGGTGACCCGCAGGCCGCAGGCGTAGAGCACTTCGAGCATGGCACGGTCGCGCTGGCCGATGGCCTCGCCCAGGTCAGGGGCCTGCAGCAGGGCTTCTACGTCGGCTTCCGACAGGGATTTGGGCAAGGGCCGGCCAAGCTGCGGCATGTCGACCTGCAGGGTCGGGTCGACGGCGACCAGTTTTTCTCGCAGCAGGTAGCGGAAGAAGCCGCGCAGGCCCGAGAGAAAGCGTGCCGTGGAACGGGGTTTGTAGCCTTGGTCGAGGCGCCAGGCGAGGTGGTCGAGGATCAGCTCGCGGCCGGCGTCGGGCAGGGTTACCGAGTGTTCCTGAAGCCAGCCGTTGAACAGGGCCAGGTCGCTGCGGTAGGAGACGCGGGTGTTGTCGGACAGGCCCTTTTCAAGCCACAGGGCATCGAGGAACTGGTCGATCAGGGGGTGGTCTAGGGCGGGCATGCGGGGCTGCTGGGTATTGAAAGTGAGCCTAGTGTTTCACAGCAACTGATCGGTTGTCTGTACTGGCCTCTTCGCGGCTAAAGCCGCTCCTACAGGGATCGCGTACCTTCTGTAGGAGCGGCTTTAGCCGCGAAAGGGCCGGTACAGGACAACTCAGGGCTGGGGTAGAACCGGCACCGGCCGCTTGTCCTCGTCGATGGCGACAAAGCTGAACACCCCATGGATTGCCTGCTCGCGCCCATCCAGGTACATGTTCTCGACGAACACTTCCACCTGCACCTGCAGGCTGGTATTGCCCACCTTGACCACGGTGCCCACCAGCTCGACGATCGAGCCCGCCGGGATCGGGTGCTTGAAGTCGATACGGTCGGTGGATACGGTCACCAGCGGCAAGCGGCAAAAACGCGTGGCGGCGATGAACGACACTTCGTCCATCCAGGCCAGCGCGGTACCGCCGAACAGGGTGTTGTGGTGGTTGGTGGTGTTGGGGAACACGGCTTTGGTCACGCGGGTCACCGACAGCTCGGTGCGGCGCTGGATTTCCTCGTCTCGGCTGGTCATATCCGTCACTTTTCACAGGTTTCAGAACGCAAAAAAGCAGCCCGAAGGCTGCTTTTTTCTCGCAAGGGGCCTCAGGCCGCCAGGCAAACTGTACTCAGGACAGTTTTTCCTTGATGCGAGCGGCTTTGCCGGACAGGTCGCGCAGGTAGTACAGCTTGGCTTTACGCACGTCACCACGACGTTTCACGGCCAGGCTGTCGATCTGCGGGCTGTAGGTCTGGAAGGTACGCTCAACGCCTACGCCGCTGGAGATCTTGCGCACGGTGAAGGCGCTGTTCAGACCGCGGTTACGCTTGGCGATGACAACGCCTTCGAACGCCTGCAGACGGGAACGATCACCTTCCTTCACTTTAACCTGGACGACGATGGTGTCGCCTGGTGCGAAGGTCGGGATTTCCTTGCTCATCTGCTCTGCTTCGAGCTGCTGGATGATCTTGTTGGTCATGCTGTGCTCCTAAGATGGATACGTGATCCACCATCGATACGTTTAACTATCGTCCCGCTCGCGGAGATATTCCTCGAGCAGCTTCTTCTCTTCTCCAGAAAGCGAGCGACTTTCCAGAAGATCGGCGCGTCGTTCGAAGGTCCTACCAAGGGACTGCTTCATCCGCCATCGCCGGATATGTGCATGGTTGCCACTTAGCAACACGTCGGGAACACGCTGATCCGCATACACCTCAGGTCGGGTGTAGTGCGGGCAATCCAGCAGACCGTCGGTGAAAGAGTCTTCCTCCGCCGAGTCCACATGCCCTAAAGCTCCGGGCAGCAGCCGCGTAACCGCATCGATCAGTACCATGGCCGGCAGCTCGCCACCGGAAAGCACATAGTCCCCAATCGACCACTCCTCATCGACATGAGCCTCGATAAAGCGCTCGTCGATGCCTTCATAACGACCGGCGATCAGGATCAACGATTCCTGTTCGGCCAGGCCTTTGACCGCCTGCTGAGTCAGCTTGCGGCCTTGTGGCGAGAGGTAGATCACCTTCGCCGATGCTCCGGTCGCCTGCCTGGCACTAACCAGGGCGTCTTCCAGAGGCTTGATCTTCATCACCATGCCCGGACCACCGCCAAACGGCCGATCATCCACCGTGTGGTGACGATCTGTGGTGTAGTCCCGCGGGTTCCAGCAAGTCACCTGAAGCAACCCCTGTTTCACCGCGCGGCTGGTAATGCCGTACTCCGTGATGGCCGAGAACATCTCGGGGAACAACGTGATGACGTCTACGCGAAGGTTACCCATCGTCTAGAAGTCCGCGTCCCATTCAACCCGCATCACGCCTGCTTCCAGGTCGATATCGAGCACGCATTGCGCCGTGTAGGGCAACAGACGCTCGCGATCATCCAGGCTGCCTGCGCAGGGCTTGACCACCATTACATCGTTCGCACCGGTCTCCAACAGGTGATCGACCTTGCCGAACAGCTGTTCGTCCTGGTTGATGACCTTCAGGCCTTCCAACTGGTACCAGTAGTACTCGTCAGCCGCCAGGTTGGGCAAAAGGCTCCGCGAGATGCAGATTTCGTAACCGCTCAGAAGACGGGCTTCATCGCGATCGTCGAGGCCTTTCAGTTTCACGACCAGGCCCTTCTGGGAGCCACGACCGTTGACCAGCTCGACCTGCTTTACCGTGCCTTCGTGCCGAAGCGTCCAGCGTGGATAATCCAACAGGTTTTCAATCGGATCGGTAAAGGAATACACCTTCACCTCGCCGCGAACGCCGTGAACCGAAAAAATCTTGCCAACGACGATGAGGTCGTCAGCCTTTTCTGGCGTCGCGTTCATATTGCTCAGGCAGCAGCCTTGGCCGCTTCCTTCAGCAGCTGAGCAACGCGCTCAGACGGCTGTGCACCCTGGCTCAGCCAGTAGGTGACGCGCTCTTGGTTGACCGACAGCTTGACTTCGGCGCCAGCAGCGATCGGGTTGAAGAAACCTACGCGCTCAACGAAACGGCCGTCACGGGCGTTACGCGAGTTGGTCACGGTCAGGTGGTAGAATGGGCGCTTTTTCGAGCCGCCACGGGCAAGACGAATGGTTACCATGTGAACATTGTTCCTATAGTCGGTGCTGCAAATCTGAATGCCAAATAGGCACACGGGTGCCCAAAAGGCCGCATATTCTCGGGGAATACACGGACATTTGCAAATGCCTTTTTCGGCAAGGCCTTGCCCTACCGTCCAGATCTGCCGGTTGAGCCACGAATTTCGTGGCCGTTATCCCGCCGAAGCGGGGTTCCGGGCACCTCCCCTACCAGAAGGCAGGCGCCCAAAATAGGGGATTACAGCTTCGGCATGCCGCCGCCAGGCAGCATCCCGCCCAGGCCGCGCATCATCTTGGCCATGCCGCCCTTGGCGGAAAACTTCTTCATCATCTTCTGCATCTGCTTGTGCTGCTTGATCAGCCGGCCGATGTCCTGCACCTGGGTGCCGGACCCGAGGGCGATGCGGCGCTTGCGCGAACCGCTGATCAGGTCAGGGTCGCGACGCTCGGCCGGGGTCATCGAGTTGATGATCGCTTCCATCTGCTTGAACTGCTTCTCGGCCGCGCCCTGGGCATTGCCCATCTGCGACAGGTTGACCCCGCCGATGCTCGGCAGCTTGTCCATCAGGCCGCCCAGGCCGCCCATGTTCTTCATCTGCTGCAGCTGGTCGCGGAAGTCTTCGAGGTCGAAGCCCTTGCCCTTCTTCAGCTTCTTGGCCAGCTTGTCGGCCTTGGCCTTGTCGATGGTCTGCTCGGCCTGCTCGATCAGGCTGAGCACGTCGCCCATGCCGAGGATGCGCGAGGCCACGCGGTCCGGGTGGAACGGCTCGAGGGCTTCGGTCTTCTCGCCCATGCCGATGAACTTGATCGGCTTGCCGGTGATCGCGCGCACCGACAGCGCGGCGCCGCCACGGGCGTCACCGTCGACCTTGGTCAGCACCACGCCCGTCAGCGGCAGGGCTTCGCCGAAGGCCTTGGCGGTGTTGGCGGCGTCCTGGCCGGTCATGGCGTCGACCACGAACAGGGTTTCGATCGGCTTGACCGCGGCGTGCAGGGCCTTGATCTCGTCCATCATGTCGGCGTCGATGTGCAGGCGGCCGGCGGTGTCGACGATGACCACGTCGATGAACTTGAGCTTGGCTTCGCGGATCGCCGCTTCGGCGATGGCCACCGGCTTCTGGCTGATGTCGGACGGGAAGAAGGTCACGCCGATGTCGTTGGCCAGGGTTTCCAGCTGCTTGATCGCCGCCGGGCGGTAGACGTCGGCCGACACCACCATCACGCTCTTCTTCTTGCGCTCCTTGAGGAAGCGCGCCAGCTTGCCGGCGGTGGTGGTCTTGCCGGCGCCCTGCAGGCCGGCCATCAGCACCACGGCAGGCGGCGCGGCGTTCAGCGCGAGGTCTTCGTTGGCCGCGCCCATCAGGCTTTCCAGCTCGGCCTGGACGATCTTCACGAACGCCTGGCCCGGGGTCAGGCTGCGCGACACTTCGGTGCCGACCGCACGTTCCTTGACGCTGTTGACGAAATCCTTGACCACCGGCAGGGCGACGTCGGCCTCGAGCAGGGCCATGCGCACTTCGCGCAGCGTGTCCTTGATGTTGTCTTCGGTCAGCTTGGCCTTGCCGGTGACATGGCGCAGCGTCTGTGACAGGCGGTCGGTCAGGTTTTCGAACATGGTGATCCTTTCAGGCCCAGTAAAAGCCGAGGTTTGTCAGGCGCCCGCAGGGAAATGCACACCCGCCGGGCACAGCAAGGCGGCGATTATAGCGAAGTGCGGCGGCGGCGCACACCTTGGGAGACATTCGGTGCCTGCACCGGCCTCTTCGCGGGCAAACCCGCTCCCACAGGTGCTGCACAGGCTCTGAAGGTGTTGATGACCCTGTGGGAGCGGGTTTACCCGCGAATGCCGCGACGCGGTCCCGCAGTCTTCCTAGAGCAACGGGATCTATGCCAAACTCCGTCTCTTTAAGGCTCTGCACCCAGGACTTATGGTCTCCTCACCCAGCCTCATCCCCAACCTGATCGCCGCCGTCCTTTATATGGCAGCGGCCATCTACCAGGGCACCTTCCTGGCCCAGGGCCGCAAGGCCGACAAGCGCCTGCTCGGCCTGCTCGGCGCGATCGCCGTCATCGCCCAGGGCGGCGCGCTGTTCTTCCAGCTGATCACCCCGCTGGGCCTGAGCCTGGACTTCTTCAGCGCCGCCAGCCTGATCGCCGTGGCGGTCATCGCCCTGACCCTGCTGGCCTGCCTGAGCATCCCGGTGGAAAACCTCCTCGGGCTGCTGTTCCCGCTGGGCGCGGTCACCGCGCTGCTGGCCCAGTTCGCGCCACCGGGCACGGTGCCGCTGATCAACGAAGAGCCGGGCATCCTCGCGCACATCCTGCTGTCGATCCTCGCCTACGGCCTGTTCACCATCGCCGTGTTCCAGTCGCTGCTGCTGCTGTTGCAGGACCGCCAGCTGAAGAACAAGCACCCGTCCGGGTTGATCCGCAACTTCCCGCCGCTGCAGACCATGGAAAGCCTGCTGTTCGGTTTCCTCTGGGCCGGCTGGGTGCTGCTCTCGCTGTCGCTGGTTTCCGGCTGGCTGTTCCTCGAGAACCTGTTCGCCCAGCACCTGGCGCACAAGACGCTGCTGGCCTGCGTGGCCTGGGTGGTGTTCAGCGTGCTGCTGTGGGGCCGCACGCGCCTGGGCTGGCGCGGGCACAAGGCGATCCGCTGGACCCTGGCCGGTTTCTGCCTGCTGATGCTGGCCTACTTCGGCAGCAAGCTGGTTCGCGAATTCATCCTGCACATCTGACGGCTGACCATGGACAACCTGCCGTACGCCCCGCTACTCGGCATCCTCGCACTGGCCCTGCTGTGGTCGGCCCTGTTCACCGCGGTGGACGCCGCCCGCCTGCAGCTCAACGGCTCGCTGCGCAACGGCGACGACGGCCAGCCAGTGCTGCCGGCCCAGGCCCTGGTGCTGTGCGCCAGCCTCGGCAAGCTGCTGGTGCTCGGCCTGGCCTGCCTGGTGGGCCAGCGCCAGAGCGGCGAACATGGTTTCTGGCTGGCCGGCCTGGGCGCAATGGCGGCCCTGCTGGTGTTCGCCGAATACCTGCCGCGGCGCCTGGCCCGGCGCAACCCGCAGGCCTGCGTCAGCCTCGGCCTGAGCCTGCGCCCGTTCCCCCTGGCCCTGCTGCAGCCGCTGGCCTGCGTGTTCGATGGCATCGCCAGGCTGATCCTGCGGCCGTTTCGCCTGCAGCCCAAGGCCGTGGCCCTGCACCCGCAGCAAGATGACGACTTCATCGATGACGACGAGCTCGAGGCGCCCCGCCACGGCCTGCTGGACGGCCTGCAGTCGCTGGACAGGATCACCGTCAACGACATCCTGGTACCGCGCAACGAAGTCGACGGCATCAACCTCGACGACCCCATCGAGCGCATCATCGAACAGCTGATCGTCAGCCGCCATACCCGCCTGCCGGTGTACCACAGCGACATCAACCAGGTCGAAGCGATCCTCAACACCAAGCTGATCAGCCACCTGCTGCCCAAGGCCGAGCTGAGCCTGGAGCAGCTCCAGGGCGCCTGCTACGAGCCCTATTTCGTCCCGGAAAGCACGCCCCTGCAACTGCAGCTGTTGAACTTCCACAAGCAGCAGCGGCGGATGGGCGTGGTGGTGGACGAGTACGGCGAGGTGCTGGGCATCGTCACCCTGGAGGACATCCTCGAGGAGATCGTCGGCGAGTTCGAAGACGAACAGAGCCTGGACAACCCCCATGTGCACCCGCAGCCCGACGGCACCTTCGTCATCGAAGGCACCGCCTCGCTGCGCGAGATCAATCGTACCCTGGGCTGGCACCTGCCCTGCGACGGCGGGCCGAAAACCCTCAACGGGCTGGTCACCGAAGCACTGGAAAGCATCCCCGAGAGCGCCGTCTGCGTGAAAATCGGCCGCTACCGCCTGGAAATCCTCGAAACCGAGGACAATTGCGCCAGCAAGGTACTGGTGTGGACCGTGACCCGATAGCTATACTCGGGTCACGCTTACCCAGCCCCGCCGTCCCGCCTGCTACCCGCACCCGGCGCCACACGGCCAGTCCGCTCCACTGACACGCCCCGCGGTCCTGCTTCAGCACCCCGAACAGAGCCCGCTTCGCCCCTACCCCCCTTGGGCTATCGTCAGTCGGGCGCACACAACAACAAAACGCTCCGGCGTCCGCGCACCCGTGCCTGCCTCTATCGAAGCGCACACCGTCGCGGGCAAGCCCATGGAGCGGATCCGACTGTTAGGGACCTACTTAATGACAACCAGCAGCACCTTCAGCGAAGCGCCTGCCGCGCCGGTCAACTCGCCTGCCCGGGTGGCCACCGCCAGCTTCATCGGCACCGCCATCGAGTTCTACGATTTCTACGTCTACGCCACGGCCGCCGCCCTGGTGATCGGGCCGGTGTTCTTCCCATCCGGTTCGGGCACCGCGCAGATGCTCGCGGCGTTCATCACCTTCGGCATTGCCTTTCTCGCCCGCCCACTGGGCTCGGCCCTGTTCGGCCACTTCGGCGACCGCATCGGGCGCAAGTCGACCCTGGTCGCCTCGCTGCTGCTGATGGGCGTGTCGACCACGCTGATCGGCGTGTTGCCAGGTTATGACAGCATCGGCGTGTGGGCGCCGATCCTGCTCTGCCTGCTGCGCTTCGGCCAGGGCCTGGGCCTGGGCGGTGAATGGGGTGGCGCGGCGTTGCTGGCCACCGAGAACGCCCCGGAAGGCAAACGCGCCTGGTTCGGCATGTTCCCGCAATTGGGCCCGTCGATCGGCTTCCTTGCCGCCAACGGCCTGTTCCTGACCCTGGCGTTGCTGCTCAGCGACGAGCAGTTCCGTGCCTGGGGCTGGCGCATTCCGTTCCTGCTCAGCGCCGCGCTGGTGATGGTCGGCCTGTATGTGCGCCTGAAGCTGGAAGAAAGCCCGGTGTTCGCCAAGGCCGTGGCTCGCCACGAGCGGGTGAAGATGCCGGTGGTCGACCTGTTCGCCAGGTACTGGATGCCGACCTTGCTGGGCGCCGCCGCGATGGTGGTGTGCTATGCGCTGTTCTACATCTCGACGGTATTTTCGCTGAGCTATGGCGTGACCACCCTGGGTTACAGCCGCGAGACCTTCCTCGGCCTGCTGTGCTTCGCCGTGGTCTTCATGGCCCTGGCCACCCCGCTGTCGGCCTGGCTCAGCGACCGCTACGGGCGCAAGCCGGTGCTGATCGTCGGCGGCCTGCTGGCGGTGGCATCGGGCTTTACCATGGAGCCTTTGCTGACC
Source organism: Pseudomonas sp. NPDC089401 (assembly GCF_044749485.1). Taxonomy (NCBI): domain Bacteria; kingdom Pseudomonadati; phylum Pseudomonadota; class Gammaproteobacteria; order Pseudomonadales; family Pseudomonadaceae; genus Pseudomonas; species Pseudomonas sp. NPDC089401. The sequence goes on from NZ_JBIVIA010000007.1 coordinate 86,024, forward strand.
TCGGGCTCGACCACGGGCGTGGCGCTGTTCCTGGCCATCGAGCTGTTCCTGATGGGCGTGACCTTCGCGCCGATGGGGGCATTGCTGCCTGAGCTGTTCCCGACCCACGTGCGCTACACCGGCGCTTCGGCGGCGTACAACCTGGGCGGCATCGTCGGCGCCTCGGCGGCACCGTTCTTTGCCCAGAAGCTGGTGAGCATGGGTGGCTTGAGCTGGGTGGGGGGTTATGTGTCGGCGGCGGCTGTGCTCAGCCTGATTGCCGTGCTGTGCCTTAAAGAAACCCGGAATACCGAGCTTTGATTCATTGGGGCTGCTTTGCAGCCCTTTCGCGACACAAGGCCGCTCCTACAGGAGATCGCACCAGCCTCGGCTTATGCGGTCGCCTGTAGGAGCGGCCTTGTGTCGCGAAAGGGCCGCAAAGCGGCCCCCACGGTCTCGGATCAGAACTCGACCTTGACCGCCTGCGAAGCACGGGTCGCCTTGGCCCGCGCCGCTTCGACCGACTCGTCACGCGCCAGGCACACGCCCATGCGGCGGGTGCCGTTGATTTCCGGCTTGCCGAACAGGCGAACGGCGGTATCCGGCTCGCTCAAGGCTGCGCCCAAGTTGGCGAAGCTGGTTTGCTGCGACTGGCCCTCCGGCAGGATCACCGCCGAAGCCGACGGGCCGAACTGGCGCACCACCGGAATCGGCAGGCCGAGAATGGCGCGGGCGTGCAGGGCGAACTGCGACAGGTCCTGCGAAATCAGGGTCACCAGGCCGGTGTCGTGCGGGCGCGGCGACACTTCGCTGAACCACACCTGGTCGCCCTTGACGAACAGTTCCACGCCGAACAGGCCACGCCCGCCCAGTGCGTCGGTGACGGCCTTGGCGACTCGCTGCGATTCGGCCAGGGCCTTCGCGCTCATGGCCTGGGGCTGCCAGGATTCCTGGTAGTCGCCCTTCTCCTGACGGTGGCCAACGGGTTCGAGGAAGGTGGTGCCGCCAACATGGCGCACGGTCAGCAGGGTGATTTCGTACTCGAAGTCGATGAAGCCCTCGACAATCACCCGGCCCTTGCCCGCGCGGCCGCCTTCCTGGGCATAGTCCCACGCCTTCTGCAGGTCGGCATCGCTGCGCAGCAGGCTCTGGCCTTTGCCCGACGAACTCATGACCGGCTTGACCACGCAGGGGTAGCCGACATCGGCCACGCCCTTGGCGAAATCTTCGTAAGTGTCAGCGAAGTGGTACGGGGAAGTAGGCAGCTCCAGCTCTTCGGCGGCCAGGCGGCGGATACCCTCGCGGTTCATGGTCAGTTGGGTGGCACGGGCGGTCGGCACCACGTTGAAGCCTTCATTTTCCAGCTCCACCAGGGTGGCGGTGGCGATGGCTTCGATCTCGGGGACGATGTAGTGCGGCTTTTCCGCTTCGATGATGGCCCGCAGGGCAACGCCGTCGAGCATGTTGACCACGTGGCTGCGGTGCGCCACCTGCATCGCCGGGGCATTGGCGTAGCGGTCCACGGCAATCACTTCGACGCCCAGGCGCTGCAGCTCGATCACCACTTCCTTGCCCAGCTCGCCACAGCCACAGAGCAGTACACGGGTCGCGGTAGGCGACAAAGGGGTTCCGATACGGGTCATTTCAGGTCCTCGAAGGCGTCCGGGGCCGCGCCAGGCTTGGCGCAGCCCGCTGAAAAAGGACCGCTATTCTACACCATCAACCAGCCACAGCGGCCCGCCGTGCGCGAAATGCCATGGCCAGCCACACCGCGGTGACACCGGCGAACTTGGAGGCCATGGCGGTGCCTATCACTGCCGGGGTGAGGGCGCCGATCATGCCGAAGAAGATGAAGGTGTCCACCGGGATGCTCAGCGCCGAGCTCAGCCACAGGCGGTCGCGCAACGGCCGGCGGGTGATGCTGAACACCAGCCAGTCGATCAGCTCGGAGATGAAGAAGGCGGTGGCGCTGGCCAAGGCGATGGCTGGCTCGGAAGTGACGTACGACAGCACCAGGGCCAGCAGCATGGCCAGCAGCGCACCATGGCCGAAGCGGGTCTGCACCATGTCGCGCAGGATGAACACCAGGCCGCCCCAGCAGGACCAGATGATGTCCAGGTGCGGGGCGCTGGAAAAGGCGTAGTTGATCAGCACTACGCTGCTGATGTAGGCAAGTAGATAGAACATGGGCAGGTTGTCTTTGGGCAAGCCCCACAGATTACCGCTGGCTTCTTCGCGGGTAAACCCGCTCCCACAGGTACTGCACCGACCTTAGGGAAATGGAAATCCTGTGGGAGCGGGTTTACCCGCGAAGAAGCTGGCGCAAAATCACGCCCCGATGATCAACCCTGCAGCCACCGCGCGTTCATGGCACAGCTTGAGCACCGCGCGGCGCTCGGTATTGTCCATCCGCCCCCAGCGGCCGATCTCGGCCACGGTGCGCTGGCAGCCGGTGCAGATATCCTGCTCGTCCAGCGCGCAGATGCTCACGCACGGCGAGGCCACCGGGCGCTCTTTGACTTCACTCATCGTCTATCACCAGTTCACGCGCATAACGCTGGGCATTATGCACGTAATGCGCAGCGCTGGCTTCGAGCATGCGCTTCTGCTGCTCGGTCAGTTCGCGCACCACCTTGCCCGGCGAGCCCATCACCAGCGAGCCGTCGGGGATTTCCTTGCCTTCCGGGATCAGCGCGTTGGCGCCGATGATGCAGTGCTTGCCGATGCGCGCGCCGTTGAGGATCACCGCGTTGATGCCGACCAGGCTGTAGTCGCCCACCGTGCAGCCATGCAGCATGGCGTTGTGACCAATGGTCACACCCTTGCCCAGGGTCAGCGGCGAGCCCATGTCGGTATGCATCACGCTGCCGTCCTGGACGTTGCTGTCCTCGCCGATGTCGATCAGCTCGTTGTCGCCGCGCAGCACCGCGCCGAACCACACGCTGGCCCGGGCCTGCAGGCGCACCTTGCCGATCAGCGTGGCAGTGGGCGCAGCCCAGCTGGTGGGATGGCAGTCGACCCGGTGGTCGCCCAGACGGTATTTCATGTTCGCTCCTCAGGGGTTCACGCAGACGGCAGGGTGGGCCCCGCTCAGTTCTCGATGTAGCGCTCGGGGGGGTGATGCAGGCTGATGCCGGCGTCGTACAGCAGGTTGACCAGCTCGACGATCATGATCGCCGACAGCCCCCAGATCTTGTATTCGCCATAGCGATAGCTGGGCACGTACCAGCTGCGGCCCTGGTAATCGATACGGTGGGTATGGTCGCGTGGGTCCTGACGGAAGAATTCCAGCGGCACGCTGAAGACTGCCGCGATTTCAGCGTCATTGGCGCGGTATTCGACGAAATCCGGGATCAAGCCGACGAACGGGGTCACTTTCAGGCCATGCAGGGAAATCAGCGGGCTGAGCGGGCCGACCACCTCGACCAGGCCGGGCGGCAGGCCGATCTCTTCCTCGGCTTCGCGCAGCGCGGTGAACACCAGGTCCGGGTCTTCCGGGTCGCGTCGTCCCCCCGGGAAAGCGACTTCGCCGCCGTGGGTCGACAGCCCCTGGGCACGCAGGGTCAAGACCAGCTCGGGCGCTTCGCTGCGGGTGATGGGCAAAAGTACCGCCGCCTCGGGGAACCGGCGATCGGTTTCCAGTGAAGCGGGTTGGTGGTTGCTCATACGGCGAAGTAGCTCGTCCAGCATTGCGCACTCTCGTTTCCAAAGCCTGCCCTGCATCATGCACCAAAAGCGCGGCGGCACCCAAGCCCCGTCCGCTTGCGGCGGCCCCGCCGGGGGCGTCAAGATACCCCGGTCTACCAGGAAGAAAAGCATGAAATTCTGCAGCGCGTGCGGCCAACCAGTCATTCAGCGGATCCCCGACGGCGACAGCCGCCTGCGGTACGTCTGCGACCAGTGCCAGACCATCCATTACCAGAACCCCAACATCGTCGCCGGGGTGCTGCCCACCTGGGGCAGCCAGGTGCTGCTGTGCCGCCGCGCCATCGAGCCGCGCCGCGGCTTCTGGACCCTGCCCGCCGGGTTCATGGAGAACGGCGAGACCCTCGACCAGGCCGCCCGTCGCGAAACCGTCGAGGAAGCCTGCGCCCGGGTCGGCGACATGGCCCTGTACCAGCTGTTCGACCTGCCGCACATCAGCCAGGTGCATGTGTTCTTCCGCGCCGAACTCGCCGACCTGGGCTTTGCCGTCGGCATCGAAAGCCTGGAGGTTCGCCTGTTCGAGGAACACGAAATCCCATGGGGCGAGCTGGCTTTTCGCACCGTCACACGCACACTAGAATGCTACTATCGCGACCGCATCAGGCAGCACTATCCCATAGGCCATGAATACCTGCCGCCGATGAACGTATCGCCCACCCCCTAAGTTTGCAGGTACCGCTTCATGCGCTGGTTGTTCGCCCTTTTCTGCCTTTGCGTTACCTCGGTGTCCCAGGCGGCCTTCACCGAAGTCATCATCCGCAAGCCCCAGCCGGCCGCGCAGGTGCAGTCGCCCTCCCAGGCAGCCATGCAGCCGCTGATCGACAAGGTGCTGGTGATCAAGTCCGAACGCCGACTGCAACTGATCAGCCGCGGCGAACCGCTGAAGACCTACCGCATCTCCCTGGGCAAGCAGCCCAAGGGCGCCAAGGAGCGCGAAGGCGACAAGAAGACCCCCGAAGGCCTGTACTGGCTGGACTGGCGCAAGGAGAGCGAGCGCTTCAACCTGGCCATGCACATCAACTACCCGAACGTCAGGGATGCCGCCCGCGCCACCCGTGAAGGCGTGAGCGCCGGCAGCATGATCATGATCCACGGCACGCCGATCGACGAAAACTACCCCGAGTGGTACTTCCATACCCTGGACTGGACCGACGGCTGCATCGCCATGCGCAACGCCGACATGCGCGAGGTCTGGGAGCTGGTGCGCGACGGTACGCTGATCGAGATCCGCCCTTGAGGTCCGCCAGGCGACTGGACCTTTCATACCTGATTTGAACCTATCCCCTACAGCACCTGTAGCGGACCGACTGCATCCAGACGACGGCCTGATTTTCTAGCATCCCCGCCATCGCGCACACGCCATGTGCGCCATTTGCCGGGCCCTGCCATGCCGTCGCGATTCCGTTTCCTCGCCTGCTGCGTAGCGGGTTGCCTGGCCACCTCACTGGCCCTGGCCAACGACCCGGCCAGCCAGCAACTGCGCGACCAGCAGCAAACCCTGCGACAGATGGAACAGCAACTGCGCCTGGAGCGCTGGCAACACGGCCGCGCACGACCCCAGGACGACCTCCCCCACGCCCAGGCAGCCGTCAACCGCCCTTGCTGGCAAGTGACCGGCATCCGCCTGGCCGGCAACCAGCGCCTGTCGACGCAAGCCCTGGCGCCGACCGTACGTGCGCACCTGCAGCCCTGCATGGGCGTCATCGAGATCAACCAGTTGCTCAAGGCCATCACCGGACACTATGTGCAGACCGGCTACCCCACCAGCCGCCCCTACCTGCAACGTCAGCCACAGGCGGGTGCGACGCTGGACATCGTCATCGTCGAAGGCTTCGTCGAGTCGATCGAACTCGACGCCGATCTGCCGCTGTCGCTGCAAACGGCATTTCCCGGCCTGGTCGGCCAGCCCTTGTATCTGCCCGACCTCGAACAGGGGCTCGACCAGCTCAATCGCCTGCGTGCCTACCAACTGAGCGCCGACCTGCTGCCGGGCGAGCGGCAAGGCGCCACCCGGGTGGTACTGCAAGCACGCCAGTTCGCCCCGCGCTGGCACCTGGAAAGCCGCTTCGACAACCGCGGCAACGTCCTGACCGGCCGCCATCGCGGCCACCTTCTGGCCGGCCTGGACAGCCCGCTGGGCCTGAACGACGACCTGCGCCTGGCCCTGATGTCCAGCGTCCTCGACGCTCCCGGTCGCAGCCAGGGGCTTTCTGTCTATTACCGCATGCCCTATGGCCCCTGGACCTTCGCCCTCAGCGCCAGCCAGCTAAGCTATGAGGCCCCGCTGCAACGGAGCCCGCAGCGCAGCAGCGGCAGCAGTCGCCATCAGGGCGCTAGCGTCGAGCGGGTGCTCTGGCGCGGCCAGCGCGGCATGCTCAGCGCCAGCACCCGGCTCGACCGCAAGCAACTGGTCAACCGCATCGGCAAGGCCGTGATCCCGTTGCAAAGCCCCACGCTCACCACCCTGGAAGCCGGCATCGAGCTGTCATGGCTGGGCGCTGGCCTGTGGCACGCCAACCTCGGCATCGTCCAGGGCACCGGCTGGCTGGGTGCCGACCGGCCAGGGCAACACGGCGCCGCCCCGCGCACGGACTTTCGAAAGTACCGCGCCAGCCTGCTCCATCTGCGCCAGGGGGCGACGCAATGGCCATGGCGTTGGCAGAGCGAACTGGCGCTGCAATACAGCAGCGACGTGCTGCCTGCCGTCGAGCAACTGCTGCTGAGCGACGATTCGAACGTTCGCGGCTTTCGCCAAGGCAACTACAGCGGCGCCAGCGCCGGGGCCTGGCGCAATACCGTCAGCCAGGCACTGGCAACGGGCGGCCCCGTGCAGATACGCCCGTACATGGGCCTTGACCTCGGTTGGGTCAGGCCCGCCCAGGGGCAGCCGGCGCAGCGCCTGGCAGGCGCTGCGGCCGGGGTGGAAGTGAACGTGGCGCACAACCGCGTGCGCCTTGACTACCAGCGCGCGCTGTACGCCAGCGACAGCCCACACCTGGAAAGCGGGTTCTGGGTCATGGAGTGGGCGGCGAACTTCTGACGACGACGAACCTGAACATGCCCTCACCCTGCACCGCTCCCGGTCTCGGCACCGTGCGCCGGGCCATGTTCCTGGCCTTGCTCGGCGCGGGCGCCAGCCAAGCCCAGGAAGGCCTCGCCGGCGCCGGCGGGCCTGGCATTCACCACCAGCAAGGGGTACCTGTGATCGATATCGTCGCGCCCGATACCCACGGTCTGTCGCACAACCGCTTTCTCGACTACAACGTCTCCAGCCACGGGGTCGTGCTGAACAACGCCGTGCAGGGCGGCCAGTCGCAACTGGCCGGAGCACTGCCAGCCAACCCGCAGTTCCAGGGTCAGGCGGCCTCGACCATTCTCAACGAGGTGGTGAGCGATAACCCCTCGCTGATCGAAGGCCCGCAGGAAATCTTCGGCCAACGCGCCGACTACATCCTCGCCAACCCCAACGGCATCACCCTCAACGGCGGCAGCTTCATCAACACCACACGTGCCGGGTTCGTGGTCGGTACACCGCAGTTGCAGGACGAGCGCTTGCACCACTTCAACACCTTGCATGCCAGCGGCAGCCTGCAGGTGCTTGAAGGCGGCCAACGCAATGCCGAAGGCGCACTCGAGCTGATTGCACCGCAGCTGTCCAGCAGCGGGCCCCTGACCGCTGCGCACGACCTCGCCATCCGCGTCGGGCGCAACCGCATCGCCGCGGACGACGGCCAGGTCATCGAGCACCTGCCGGGCACGCCGGCGGCAATCGACGCCAAACTGCTCGGAGCCATGCGTGCCGGGCATATCCGCCTGCTCAGCAGCGCCGAAGGCAGCGGCGTGCGCATGGGGCCGACGCAGGTCATTGCCGAAAACGGCATCGACATTCGCGTTACCGGCGACCTGGCCTTGAATGCTGTCGACGCCCAGGCCAAATGGATCGAAGTCAGGGCCGGCAACACTCTCACGCTCGACAGCGCAAGCCGCGAGCACATCGGGCACGACCTTGACAGCTGGAGCCAGCAGACAGACGCCACCACCTACGAGACCCGTGATCGTCAACGCACCAGCACCTGGCGCCAGCAACTGGGCACGCACTTGCAGGCCAGCGATCACCTGTTGCTGCAGTCCGCCGACAACATGCGCCTGGTGGCCGCCAGGCTGAGCGCCGGTCACACACTGACGCTCGACAGCGGTGCCGACCTCGACATCGTTGCCGGTATCGACAGCCGGCACAGCAAGGAGCTACGCCGCTATGGCAAGTTTCACTGGTCCGAAAAGCCCGCCCCTCCTCCGTCACCTGCCGACGTGAACTACCACATTGTCATTCGCGCCCGTGAGCACCTGACCACCACGGCGGTCGCCAGCGAACTCGCAGCACCATCGGTAAGCCTGAAGAGCGCGGCCAACCTGCACCTCAGGGGGGCCCGCGTCCAGGCAAGCGCTGGCGATATCGAGCTGCAGGCCCGGCAGATCCACCTTGGCGCCGCGCGCAACGATCAGCAGTCGTCCGTCGACAGCACCCGCATCAGTGGCACCCGGTCGCATGGCAAGCATCAGGCCCGGGTGGCGACCGAGTACCACAGCCAGGTGCAACGCAGCACCCTGCTGGCCAGCGGCAACCTGCAACTGAGCGCTGAACGGCTGATCACCGAGGCCACGCGGCTTGGCGCGGGCGAAAAGCTCACCCTGAACGTGGCCGGCATCGACAACCGCGCCGCGCTGAACCTCCACGAATGGGACGAACAGCGCAGCGAATGGCGTGACAACCTGGATATCAGCCTGGAAACGCGAGACCTGGCGCGGGCGATCGTGCCCCTGGTACCGGCCTCGCCCAAGATGCCCATGGCGGCAGCCCACGAAGGTGAAGGCATGCCCCTTGAACATCACGAGCGTCCAGAAAACCCACTTCGCACGCGCGCCCAGGTTGGCGGAATGTCAAAAGCGAAGGCTGGGATCAAACCCGGCAGCACCGCTGGCCCGGGCAACCTGGCCCCTACCCTGTACCGCCGGCCCCATGACCACGCCCCGCGCCTCGACAGCGATGCAAGCACAGACCAGGGTGTGCCTGATACCAGCACTTACCACTTGACCTCCTTCTGCCCAGACAATGCCTGGGGGCCAAGCCACTGCGCACCACGCAGCAACGCCGTGACCTCGGCATCGGGCTTTACCTCGAGCGTCACCGAGGCCCGCCGCGCCAGCAGATCGGCCTCCAGCTTCGCTTCATGTTGCCACGGCTGCAGCAACTGCGCGTGCAAGCGCCAGCCATCCCGGCACGCCACTTCCACCCACCCCTGGCCCAACCCCAGCGCCCAGGGTTCACTCAAGGCCAGGCCCGTGACCGTGACGCGCCCGTCGCTGGCCTGGCACTGGCGACCTGCGCCTTGCAGCCGCAACGTCCCCTGCCATTGCCCGCTCAGGCGATAGCCTGTCGCCACCGTGACCTGCTGGCCCAGCGCCGCCGCCTCGACCTGCCAGCGCCACGGCCAGCCCTGGGCGTGTACCTGCCAACCCTGGCCCTGAAAGCCAAGCCGGCCATCGAAGCGCAGAGGCCACGGCTGCACCCGCCAACTCAGCGGCCCGACCGGCCCCAGTTGCCGGGCCTGGCCTTGCCACAGGCTGCCGCTGACATCGTGCAGCGGCAGGCCGGCAGCGCGCGCGACCCAGGCAGCCGGCAGTTCCACCAGCAAGGTCAGGATGAACACCAGGGCATACCACAGCAGCCCGTGACGGCTCATGGCCGCACCACCAGCTCGAAACGCAGGCCTTTGGCATCCTGTTCCAACCCCCATTGCTCGGCTTGCGCGCCCTCCACCCGCAAGCTCTGTAACCAGCCCTGCAGCACCCGCTCATCCGCCACCTGGCCGCGCAGTTGCCAGCTGCTGCCTTGCGCCTCGACCTCGGCCAGCTCGATACGCCGTGCCTGTGCCGACTGGCGCAGGCGCTCCAGGCTCATCGGCGTGCCGCGCTGAAGCGTCGCTGCCTGCATGGCCAGGCCTTGCCACTGGCTGAGCGCGCGCCATTGCGCCAGGCCCTCACGCACGCCCAGCAGCGCCAGCAGCAGGCCGATCAGGCAGCCCGCCAGCGGCATCCGCTGACGCTGTATCCAGTCGCGGTTCATGTCGCTGCTCCCAGGTCGAACACCACCTGCCCGCCTTGCCCCTGCACGGTGGCCCCGACGGCGCTGGCCATCTCGCTCCACGGCGGCGCGCTGCCCTCACCTTCCAGGCGCAAGTGCCAGCGCTGACCGTCGAAGCGCACCGCTTGCAGGCGCCAGCCTGGGTGTTCGCGCAACCAGGCCTGCAGGCGTGCCTGCAGGTCGTCCAGCTGCCGCTCGCGCAACTGCTGCTGCAACGCGCCTTCGCGCAGGCGCTTGAGCACCTGGGCTGCGTGCCGTGGGCTGGGCTGCTCGCCGGTCAGCGCCAACACCTGCGCGCGCCAGGTCTGTAGCTGGCGCCATTGCTGGCTCAACCACAACCCACCCCACGCGGTGGCCAGCACCAGGCAGGCTGCGATCAGGCGTTGCTGCTGGCGTGACGGGGCGGGCAGCGCACGTACCTGGCGAGGGCGTTCGAACAGGCTCGGCAGGCCGTCGAGGGGTGTCAACGCTGGCGGCCAGGCCCCCGCGTGGAGCACCTTGCGCAACCCTGCCCACGGTTGCCGTGGCAACTCGCCCAAGCCATCCGGCCATGCCAGCCAATGGGCCTGGCCATCCTCGCCAAGCCCCTGGTGCAGCGAGAGGCCGGGCGAACGCTGCCATGCCCAGGCAGTGCCCGGCTCCGGCGTCGGCAACAACTGAAACTCGGCCCAGCAACGTTCTGCCGTCAGCCCCCATTGCGCCAGTTGCCCACGCCAGCCCTCGACAAGCGCCCGCGTCACCGCCAACAGCCGCAGCTGCCCGGCCTGACGCGAAAGGCAGGCGCACAGGACCTCGTCCGGGTTCTGCAGCAGACGGTCCTCGAGCAGCAATGGCCACTCTTCGCGCTTGAGCCCGGGCGGGGCCGGCAGCTGGAACTGGCTGCAGGCCTCACCGGGCACGATCAACGCCACCCGCGCCTGGACGTTCGCCGGTGGCTCGCCCCGCCCTTCACGCCTCGGCTGGCCCTGTTCGACCAGCAGCCACTCCCAGATTTCACCGGGGCGCAGCAACAGCCAGGGCCGGGGCCGGGCACGTCGTCGCCAGTCAGGCTTCATGAGCGCCCCCACGGGAGCATGAACGTGCAGACATAGGGTGCTCCATCACGCTGCAGTTGCAGGCGCACGCCACGGCCGGGGTGCGCGGGTTGATCGGAGGGCCAGGGCAGCCAGCGGCCACCCTGGTGGTAAAGGATGTCGAGGCTGCTGACACCGGTCAGTTGCTCGCGCAGCACCCAGCGTGGTGCGCCAGCGGCATACAGGTCGGCCGAGCTTTCCAGCAGCAGGCGCTGTTCGCGGGCGTCGAAGCGCAGGCGCTGGCGTTGCAGGCGCGAGCCGCCCTCGGCCTCGGGCAGGGCTGCGGCCGCCACCCAGAGCAATTGCTGGCGGTCGGGCTGCCAGTCGAGCCAGCGGCTGGCCAGGGGCAGCCGCTGTTCGTGAATGCGCCGCAGCACCGGGCTGTCGAAACGCCGTTCAAGCGCCAGGCAGAACTCCAGCACGCGGGTCTCCTGGGTCGGCGCCTGGAGCCGCTCGCGCACCTTGAGCCAGCCGTTGACCAGGGCGGCGAGCATGACCCCGAGCAGCGCGGTCAGCGCCATGGCCACCATCAGTTCGATCAGCGTCAGCCCTGCCTGGCGCCGCTTCATGGGCGCTCCAGAAAAAGCGTGTACTGGCCCAGCGGCAAGCGCTGGTCGCGGTCGGCGAACAACAGCAACTCGCCGCGGCGCAGCTCGCGCACACCGGTGCGGCGCAGTTGCAGCTGCCAGTGACAGGCCTGTCCGCCCTGGCTGAGCACGCCCTCGGCCTGGTTGCTCGCCGGCCAGTACTGCTCGACGGCAAAACGCGCCTGCAACTCGCGCGCGCACAGCACGCCCAGGCGGTGCTGCTGCACACTGGCCTGCACCGCCAGCCGTTGGCGCAGGACCTGGCTGGTGATCACCGCCAGCACGGCGGCAATCGCCAGGGCCACGGTCACCTCCAGCAGGGTGAAGCCTTGCTGCCGACGCCTCATGGGGCGTTGGCCACATGCAGCTGGCCGTCACGCCCCCAGTCCCAGCGCTGGCTGCCATCGGCCCAACGCCAATGCACGCTGCCGGGTTGTGCCCAGCCGTGGGGCGTGAACAGCAGGTGCGGCCGGGTGCTGGTCGGCCAGTCCGGTCGCAGGCCCTTGGGCCACTCGCCCAGGGCCACCGGCTCGACCAGCCAACCTTCGCCGTCACGGCGCACGAACTCCGGCCGCTGGCCGTTCCAGCGCAACCCGCGCAACTGCCCGGCATGCCGGGCCAGGGCGGCCTGGCTGCGGGTTTCCACGGCCAGGCGCTGCAACGCCTGGTCGACGCTGGCCTTGCCGCTGTCCAGCCAGGCTACCGCCAGCCCGCTCATCAGCCCGGCGATCGCCAGCACCACCAGCAGTTCGAGCAGGCTGAAGCCTGCCTGGCCGCGCATGGCTCACAGCGCCCAGTTGCCCAGGTCGGCATCCTGGCCTTCGCCGCCGGGCACGCCATCGGCGCCCAGCGAATACACGTCGACCCGGCCATGCTCGCCCGGCATGCGGTACTGGTACGGCGTGCCCCACGGGTCTTGCGGCAGGCGGCGCACGTAGCCGTCGCTGCGCCAGGCCCGCGGCAGCGGCTCCTGGGCCGGCTTCTTCACCAGCGCGGCCAGGCCCTGCTCGTTGCTGGGGAAGCGCAGGTTGTCCAGGCGGTACATGTCCAGCGCCTGTTCCAGGGTGGCCAGGTCGGCCATCACTTTCTGCTTCATGGCCTTGTCCTGGTTGCCCAGCACGCTGGGGGCGACCACGGCGATCAGCAGGCCGATGATGAAGATCACCACCATGATTTCCATGAGGGTGAAGCCGCGCTGGCGGTTGCGTCGATGCTGCATGGGGATACTCCTTGTCATCTACAGTTGCAGGCCCTGGTTGAGTTGCATGATCGGCAGCAGCACCGCCAGCACGATGAACAGCACCACGGCGCCCATCACCAGGATCATCAGGGGTTCGAAAAGCGCCATGGCGGTGTCGACCTGGCGGGCAAAGCCGCGCTCCTGGTCGTCGGCCACCCGTTCGAGCATGTCGGCCAGGGTGCCGCTGGCCTCGCCGCTGCCGACCATGTTCACCAGCAGTGGCGGGAACTGCTGGCTTGCGTCCAGCGCGCGGTGCAGGCTGGTGCCACCCTGCACCTGCTGGCGGACCTGCTCCATGGCCAGGCGGATGCGCCGGTTGCCGACGGTTTCGGTGGCCACCTGCAGCGCTTCGAGCAGGGCCACGCCACTGCCGCTGAGGATTGCCAGGCTGCGCGCCAGGCGGGCGCTTTCCAGCACCTGCAGCAACACGCCGATGCGCGGCAGGCGCAGCAGCAGTTCGTCGCGACGCAGGCACCAATGGGGCTGGCGCAGCAGCCAGCCCGCGAGCACGCCAAGGGCGACCGCCAGCGCCAGCAACCAGGGGCCGGCGTGCACCAGGCCCTGGCTGATGCCGATCAGCAGCGAAGTGATCAAGGGCAGGCTCTGCCCGGCATGGGCGAACTGCTCGGTGAGCTTGGGCACGACGAAGGTCATCAGGCCGACCACCACCGCCAGCGACACGCCCATCAGCACGCAGGGGTAGATCAGCGCGGTGCGCGCCTTGTGCTGCTGGCGCTGCACCTGCTCCAGGTGATCGGCCAGGCGGGTCAGCACCTGGGCCAGGCGCCCGGAGCGCTCGCCGGCCTCGACCAACGCGCAGTACAGGCCGGTGAAAGGCGCACCCTGGCGCGCCAGGCTGCGGGCCAGGCCCAGGCCTTCGGCGAGCGAGCCGCGCAGGGCCACCAGCACCCCGTGCAGGGCCGGTTCGCGCAGTTGCCGTTCGAGGGTGGCCAGGGCATCGACCAGGGGGATGCCGGCAGCGGTCAGGGTCGCCAACTGACGGGTCAGCTCGCACAACTGGGCACGGCTCAGCCGCTGGCGACGCGGTTGCCGGCTGCTCGCCTCGACCCGCTGCAACTGGCGCGGGAACAGGCCCTGCTCGCGCAACAGCTGGCGCGCATGGCGTTCGCTGTCGGCCTGCAGGCTGGCCTTGTGGCGCTTGCCGGCGAGGTCGACGGCCTGGTAGCGAAAGGTCGGCATCGGTCAGCCCTGTACCACGCGCAGCACTTCGGCCAGGCTGGTTTCGCCGCGCGCCAGGCAGTCGCTGGCCATCGCCACCAGGCTCTGCCGGCGCCCGGCCAGGTAATCGTCCATGGCCCGTTCGCTGGCGCCGTCGTAGAGCAGGCCGATCAGGCCGGCGTCCAGCTCGATGAATTCGTACAGGCCCAGGCGCCCGACATAGCCGCTGCCCTGGCACTGCTCGCAGCCCACCGCGTGGTAGCTGCTGCCCAGCGCCGCGAGCTCCGGCCACAGGGCTCGCTCGGCCGCTTGCAGCGGCTGGGCCAGCGCGCAGCTGCACAGCCGGCGCACCAGGCGCTGGGCCAGCACACCGCGCAGGCACGAGGCGATCAGGAACGGTTCGATGCCCATGTCGCGCAGGCGGGTCACCGCGCCCACCGCACTGTTGGTGTGCAGGGTCGACAGCACCAGGTGGCCGGTGAGGCTGGCCTGCACGGCGATCTGCGCGGTCTCCTGGTCGCGGATCTCGCCGAGCATGATCACGTCCGGGTCCTGGCGCAGGATGGCGCGCAGGCCGGTGGCGAAGGTCAACCCGGCACGTGGGTTGATGGCGGTCTGGCCGATGCCGGCGATGGCGTATTCGACCGGGTCCTCGACGGTGAGGATGTTGCGGCTGCCATCATTGAGGCTGTTGAGGCTGGCATACAGCGTGGTGGTCTTGCCCGAGCCGGTCGGGCCGGTGGCCAGTACGATGCCGTTGGGCCGTGCCAGGCAATTGCGCAGACCTTGCAGGGCGGGGCCGGGCATGCCGAGGTTGGCCAGCGCCAGCAGGCTGGCCTGCTTGTCGAGCACACGCATCACCACCCGCTCGCCGTGGATGCCAGGCAAGGTCGAGACCCGCACGTCCACTTCGCGCCCCGCCGCGCGCAAGGTGATGCGGCCATCCTGGGGCTGGCGCTTTTCGGCGATGTCCAGGCGCGCCATGACCTTGATCCGCGACACCAGCATCGCCGACAGCGCCCGCGGCGGGCGCAGCACTTCGCGCAGGTGGCCATCGACCCGCAGGCGCACCACCAGGCTCTGCTCGAAGGTCTCGATGTGGATGTCCGAGGCACGCAGGCGCAGGGCCTGGCCGAACAGGCCGTTGATCAGGCGGATCACCGGGGCTTCGTCGTCGCTTTCCAGCAAGTCTTCGATGCGCGGCATTTCGCTCATCAGGCTGGCCAGGTCGACCTGCTCGCCGATGCCTTCGATCAGCGCTTCGGTGGCGGCGCCGCCGGCCTGGTAGAGCTGGCCGAGGCGCTCGTCGAAAGCGCCGGGCTCGAGGTACTGCAGCGATGCGGGGCGGCCGTGCACACGCAGCAGTTCCTGCAACTGGACGCTGTCGGCATCGTCGCGCAACCACAGCTGCCAGCCCTGCTCGGCAGGTGCCATGGCCAGGCCGGTCTGGCGCGCCAGGCGATAAGGCAGCATCACCAGTTACCACCTTCGAGGCGCGCGCGGCTGGACGGGAACGCTTGCAGCAACGCGCCGCCTTCGGCCAGGTCGGGCAGTTCGAGCGGCGTGGTCTGCTGCAACGTACGGTACTTGTCCTCGCTCAGGCCCGCCAGGCTCGGCCCATCACGCAGGATGCGCGGGCGGATGAACACCATCAGGTTCTGCTTGGTGTTCTTGCTGGCGTCGGAGCGGAACAGCCGGCCGAGCACGGGAATGTCGCCGAGCAACGGCACGCGCTGGTCGCTGGTGCTCAGCTCGTCGCTGATCAGGCCGCCGAGGATCACCAGGCCGTTGTCCTCGACCATGACCTTGGTCTTGATCTCGCGCTTGTTGGTGATCACGTCGCTGGCGGCGCTGGAATCGGCGATCGACGAGACTTCCTGGACGATGTCCAGGCGCACGCTGTTGTCGATGTTGATCTGCGGCTTGATGCGCAGCTTGACCCCGACTTCCTTGCGCTCGATGGTCTGGTAGGGGTTGGCGTTGTTCTGGGTGACCGAGCCTGTGACGAACGGCACTTCCTGGCCGACCAGGATCGACGCCTCGGCGTTGTCCAGGGTCAGCAGGGTCGGCGTGGACAGCAGGTTGAAGCCGCTCTTGCCCTTGAGCGCGTTGACCAGCATGGCGAAGTTGAAACCGCCGCCGAAATGGCCGATGCCGGCCGTGGCGCCGGTGGTGGCCGACAGCAGGTCGCCGAGGGCTTGGTTGTCGCCACTGGCGGCGGCGCCGGCGATATTGGCGATGTTCACCCCGTTGCTGCCGAAATTGACGATGCCGGCGCCGAACTTCTCGTCGGCGAACAGCCACTGCACGCCCAGCTCCTGGGCGCGGCTGTCGGATACCTCGGCGATGATCGCCTCGACCACCACCTGGGCGCGGCGGATGTCCAGCTGTTCGACGATGGAGCGGTAGGCGGCCAGCTCGCTGTCGGGGCCGACCATGACCACGGCATTGGTGCCCTCCTCGTATTCCAGGCGGATGCCGGAATCGCTGGCGGCGGCCATCACCGGCTTGTCCTTGCCCTCGCCCTCGCCGCCACCGCCGGTGGGCACCGCGCCTTCCTGGCTGAGGCCGCGCAGCACCTTGACCACCTCGGCGGCGTTGGCATGGCGCAGGTACATGACCTGGGTATTGCTGCTGCGCGAATTGTCGCTGGGGCGGTCGAGCTGGCCCAGCAGCGCCCGCACCCGGTCGGTGCTGCCACGCACCAGCAAGGCATTGCTGCGCGGGTCGGCCACCACCTGGGTGGCGTCGGCGCCCTGCTCGCGGCCCAGCAGCTTGCTCAGCAACTGGGCGGTGTCGGCCGCACTGGCGTGGCGCAGCGGCATCACCTGCAACGGCTCGTCGCTGACCTGGTCGAGCTGGCGCAACAGGCTGTCGATGCGCTCCAGGTTGCTGCGCCAGTCGGTGACCACCAGCAGGTTGGCCGCCGGGTACGGGGTGATCACGCCGACCCGCGGGTCGATCAAGGGTTTGAGGATGCCGAGCATCTGCTCGCTGGCGGCATTGCGCACATTGAACACCCGGGTGGCCATGCCGTCGCTGCTGTCGTGCTTCTTGCCGGCAGACTCGACCGGCACCGGTTCAAGGCGCGCGGCCTGGTCGGGGACGATCTTCACGCTGCCGTTGGGCAAGTCCACGGCGGCATAGCCCTGGGCACGCAGCTGGGCGAGAAAGATGTCGTAGATCGCATCGGCGTCATGCCGGTCGACGGTGCGCACGGTGACCTTGCCGCTGACCCGGGGGTCGACGATGAAGGTGGTGCCGGTGATGCGCGACACGCTGTCGATGAACTCGCCCAGCTCGGTGTCGACGAAATTCACCTCGTACAGCGGCGTGCCGTTGTCGTCGAAGGTTTCCGGCTCTTGCGCCCAGGCCGTGGACAACACCAGGCACAGGGCGGCAGCCGCGAGGTATCTGACAGGCATCGTTCATCCTTGGCGCTTGAAGCCGGTCACGGCGGGGCGTGGCGGCCAGGGCAGGCGTTCGCGCCGCCCCTGGTTGTCGAAAATCAGGCCATCGGCATCGATGTCCTGCAACACGATCCCCGGTGCCAGGCGCTGGCCACGGCCCAGGGTGCGCACCTGCTGGCCGTAGCGCAGCACCACCACGCTGGCCGACAGCGGTTGCGCCTTGAGGCCACCGAGGTACTGCAAGGGCAGGCGCGTGAGGCGGATGGCGCCGTCATCGGCGGCGGGCTGCCAGTGACCGACCAGCAGCCCGGGCAACGGCGTGTTCGCGACCGCTGCCGGGCTGGCCGGTTGCGGCTGGCGGCTCACTTGCAGCACGCACTGGGCGGCCAGCCAGCCGGCCAGGGTCAGCAGGCTGCCGCTGACGATCCGCGCGCCCAGGCTCATGAAGCCACCTGGCGCGGATGCCAGCCGGGATGGCCCTGCACGTAACGCACGTCGGGGACGGCAAGGGACGCCAGTTGCCAATCGGCACGCTGGCCTGCCAGCCAACCCTCGACCCGCTGCCACAGGGGCTCGCCGGCCTGGGCCTGGAACTGCAGGCCGAAGGTGCGGCACATGCCCTGCACCGGCTCCAGGCCAGTGACGCGCTTGCCTTGCGGGCTGTAGCTGACTTGCCAGGCCTGGCCCTGCCAGCGCGGCAGGTCCTGGCTGTTGTCGAGCAGCAGCGGGTCACCGAACAACTGCTCGGCGGCGTTCTCGAGCACCTGCTCGACTTGTCGCGCCGGGGCTTCGACCACCGGGGCCGGGTAACTGCCTGTGAGGCTGATCAGGTGCTCGCGGGTAATCGCTTCGCCTGCGGCCAGCGGGTAGTCGTAGCGCAGGCCCGGCAGCAGCACCGGGATGTTGCCGTCATCGGCCAGGGCCTGGTGCAGCAGGCGGTCCCAACTGCCGCCACGGGTGTCGCGGCGCCACAGGGCCTGGGGCGCGCGCGCCAGTGGTTGGTCGAGCCAGGCGGCATGGCCGGCGCGTTGCTGGCGCAGTTCGCCTTGCAGCTGGCTGGCACGCCGTTGCGCGGCAGCCGTGAGCTGTTGCTCGAAGGCCGGGAAGAACTGCCCATCGAATTGCCACTGGCCGGCCACCTGCTGGCAGCGCAGGCGAAACGCACCGCTGCCGCGGCAACCGGCGAACAGCACCGGCACGCGGCGGCCACTGGCCTGGGTGGCCTGCACGGGGGCCGGCCACAGGTCCTGGCCACGGGCGCAGAGCAGCACGTCGATCGCGCCGACCCGCTCGGCCAGCCACAGGCCCGGCCCGGTGCCGACATCGGCCAGCGCCACCACCAGGTCGGCCTTGCGCCGGGCCTCTTCGAAGCTTGGCAGCAGCGACTGGTACCACTGCTTCAGTGAAGCCTTCTGGTCCTGGGCGTAGGGGTCGGTGATACCGACCACGGCGATACGTGCGCCGCCTCGCTCGAACACCTTGAAGGGCTCCAGGCCAAAGCTTCTGCGCTGCTCTTCGGGCAGGCCGGCGCCGAGCGTGACGGCTGCCGATTGCTGGTACAGGCCAACGCTGCGCTGCGGCCACAACACCCGCTCATCGCTGCTCACCCGCGCCTCGCTACCGAGCAGCTGGCTGCCCTGCAGCCCGCTTTCGCCCTGGGTCAGGTAGGCCAGGCCGCTGCCGTTCCAGCCCTGGCCGTTTTCCAGGGTCAGGCTGTTGCCCGCACCAGCCTCGCCACGCAGCTGCTCGAGCAATGCTCCCAGCACCGCATAGCCGCCCAGGCGGACGTCGGCGGCCTGGTTGGCATCGAGCAAAGGCGCCAGCCGCGGGTGCGCGAGGCTGGCACTGCTGCCGGTCATCCACGGCGCGCGGCCCAGGTGGCTGACCGGGCCCAGGCGAGTGGCCGGGACCACGGGCAGGCCGGGCTGGCGGGCATCGAGGGTGTCGGCGACGTACAGCAGGTCGACGTGGGCATGGTTGCCGCCACCCGGCAATGCGGAACAGGCGCCGAGCAACGGCGCCAGCGCACCGACACCCATCCAGCTGATCACTTCGCGCCTGTGCACACTGCTCGCCATCGGGCCGGCCATCCTTAATCCGAGTTCACGTAGGGCCCCGGATGTTGCGGCGTTGGCATGACAGTTTGATGGCAGAAATCCGACAGCTATTCCAAATCGGTCTGTCTTAGTTTGAAATGAGAACTTACAGTTTTAAAAACCCATTAATATTTCTGCCAATGAATCATCACAGTTGTTCCCTACAGTCGCGGTTTCTTTTCACTCAGCCACTATAAGGACACCTGATGAGTCGAGAATCCGGCGACAACCTGGACCGCAACCACAGCGGCAACCTGCCGATGGCCACCGTCATGGACGCTTACCTGAGCCGCCGCAGCGTGATGCGCGGCAGCCTGGGCGCCGCCATCGCCATGATCGCCGGTACCGGCCTGAGCGGCTGCTTCGACAGTGGCGGCGGTTCCGATGACGACCCGGTTACCCAGCCACCGGTCACCGAACCGCCGGTGACCGAACCCGAGCCAGAGCCGAAAATGGCCCTGGGCTTCCAGTCCATCCCCGGCTCGCGCACCGATGCCTGCGTCGTCGCCGCCGGCTACAGCGCCTTCGTGCTGGCGCCCTGGGGCACGCCGATCAACAGCAACGGCAACCCGTGGAAATCGGACGGCAGCAACACTTCCACCGACCAGGCCAACGCCATGGGCATGCACCATGACGGCATGCATTTCTTCCCAATCAATGGCAGCTCCGAAGACGGCCTGCTGGCGATCAACTTCGAGTACATCGACACCGCTGCCCTGCACCCGAACGGCCCGACCAGCGACGCCAGCGGCAACCGCCCGGCCGAGGAAGTGCGCAAGGAAATCAACGGCCATGGTGCCGGCGTGGTGCGCCTGCAGAAGGTCAACGGCCGCTGGCAGGTGATCGACAACGATCCGCTCAACCGCCGCTTCACCACCGCCTCGCGCATGGAACTGACCGGCCCGCTGCGTGGCACCGACCACGTCAAGACCAAGTACTCCAGCGCCGGCACCCACTGCCGCGGCACCAACAACAACTGCGGCAACGGCTACACCCCGTGGGGCACCTACCTGACCTGCGAGGAGAACTGGCCGGGCATCTTCGTCAACAAGGGTACCCGCCCGGAAGACCAGCGCCGCATCGGCGTGGGCACCTCCAGCGGCCAGTACAAGTGGGAAACCGCCGCCGGTGACAGCAGCGAGGTGAACGATGAGTTCGCCCGCTTCGACGTGACCGTCAAGGGCGCCAGCGCCACCGACGACTACCGCAACGAGGCCAGCACATACGGCTACATCGTCGAGATCGACCCGTACAACGCCAGCACCCTGGCCACCAAGCGCACCGCCCTCGGTCGCTTCCGCCACGAAGGCTGCTGCCCGGGCCTGCCGGTGGCCGGCAAGCCGCTGGTCTGGTACATGGGCGACGACTCCAACAACGAATACCTGTACAAGTGGGTCTCCAGCGCCGTGTGGGACGCCGCCGACGCCACCACGGCCGACCGCCTGGCCACCGGCGCCAAGTACCTGGACCAGGGCAGGTTGTACGTGGCCCGCTTCAATGCCGATGGCAGCGGTGTATGGCTGCTGCTCGACGTCGCCACCGCCACCACTGCCGGCAGCACCCTGGGCGCGCTGTACGGTGACCTGCCGGGCATCATCCTCAATACCCGCGGCGCTGCCGATGCCCTGGGCGCCACGCCGATGGACCGCCCGGAATGGACCGCGGTCAACCCGCTCAATGGCGATGTCTACCTGACCCTGACCAACAACAGCGCGCGCACCGCCGCCAAGGTCGACGCGGCCAACCCGCGTGGCCCGAACCGTCACGGCCACATCATCCGCTGGCACGACAGCGACGACCAGCTGAGCTTCACCTGGGACATCTTCGTGTTCGGCGCCAACGCCGCCGGCACCGCCGACATCAACCGCTCGGGCCTGACCGAACTGAACCAGTTCGCCAGCCCCGACGGCATGAGCTTCGATAGCCGCGGGGTGTTGTGGTTCGAGACCGACAACGGCGAGACCAGCGTCACCGACTACACCAACGACCAGCTGCTGGCGGTGATCCCGACCGACCTGGTGGATGCCAGTGGCAAGCAGGTGCCGATCAATGCCCAGAACCAGGTGGACCTGCGCCGCTTCTTCGTCGGGCCGAACGGGTGCGAGGTGACGGGTATCACCTTCACCCCGGACAACAAGACGCTGTTCGTCAACATCCAGCATCCGGAGAACTGGCCGAACACCGACAAGGCCACCGATGCGACCCCGGCCGGGGCCACGGTACGGCCGCGCTCGTCGACGGTGGTGATCCAGCGCGATGATGGCGGGGAGATCGGCACCGTCTGATTGCATACCGGGCAGTCGGCCTTGTGCTGGCTGTACCGGCCCTTTCGCGGGCAAGCCCGCTCCCACAGGGATGGCACAGGTTTCGAATGCTGCGCAATACCTGTGGGAGCGGGCTTGCCCGCGAAAGGGCCGGCACAGGCTTACCAAGCCATCGGCTGCCTACTCCTGACCCTCACCTGCTGCGCCGGCACCCGCGCATGCCACTGCACCACCCCCAGCGCCTCCACCTGGAACTCGCTGCGCATCACCCTGCCCTGTTCCTCGAACGACAGCTGCAACCGATAATGGCCGCTGTTGAGCAACAACCCCTCGCTCAAGCGCTCGAACGTCTCGTCATCCACCGCCCCCAGCGCCTGGCGCAACGCCGCGGCATCCGCATACCCGGACGCCGGCCGCCCGCTGACGATGCGGCTGAGCAGCGCGCGCGGATAGCGCCCTTCGTACAAGGCATCGAGCAATGGCAGATGCTCCGGCCCCAGGGCATTGGCATTCAGCCGCCAACCGGTGGTCTGCGGTAGCGCGCACAACATCGGGTAGCGGCGTTGCCGGCCGGCGTCGGGCTCCAGCAACAGGTTAAGCTCGCTGCTGTCGAGCATCGGCTCGTTGGCCGCCAGCCGGGGTGGGTGCTGGCGCAGGTACTGATTGCTTTCGGCGCCCTGCAGGCGGGCATCGCTGTCGGCATCCAGCCAGTCGGCAAGGGCGTCGACCAGTTGCTCGGCGGCCATGTCGTCACCCAGCAGACGCCGCAACTGCCGTTCGGCACGCTGGCCATCGGCACCCAGCAGCGCATTGACGTTGAAGCAGGTGTGCTGGTCGCGCACCCGCAACTGCGCCTGCCCGGCACCGAAGTCGTAGTTCAGCGGCTGCCCGCGCATGGCTTGCCAGAACAGCGGGCTCAGGCGCCAGGCCGGGTCGCGCAGCGCCTGTTCGGCATAGGCCAGGCCGGCCTGCTCCATGGCCCGCACCTGCACGCGCTGACGCAACAGCTGCACCTCGTCCACCTGGCGTCGGCCATCCTCCACCAGCCAGGCCATGCCAGCGGCCAGCAGCGCCAGCACCACCATCACCATCAGCAGCGCCGCGCCGCGTTGTCGCTTGCCCGCCATTCCCCGGCCACCTTTCCCGTCGCTTAAAACGCCAGTCAACACCTGGGTTGTTGCAGGCAGATGGCAGTCATCTTGACGTCATCTGCACGAGGCAGGATTAGCCTTCATTTTCATGGCCTTACAGGAGTGGTCGAAATGGGTGGCATCGGAATCTGGCAACTGGTGATCGTACTGCTGATCGTGTTCCTGCTGTTCGGCACCAAGCGCCTCAAAGGCCTGGGTAGCGATGTCGGCGAGGCGATCCAGGGCTTTCGCAAATCCATGGGTGGCGACACCGACAACAGCGCCTCCCAGGTGCAGCAACAGCCGCCCGTGAGCCATCAGGCGGCCCAGCAGCCCCAATCGGATCGCCAGGCCTGATGTTCGAGATAGGCTTCAGCGAACTGCTGCTGGTGGGCGTCGTCGCCCTGCTGGTGCTTGGCCCGGAACGCCTGCCGGTGGCAGCGCGGACCCTGGGCCGGGTGCTGGGCCAGGCACGCCGGGCGATGCAGGGGCTGCGTGCGCAGATGGAGCAGCAGATCGACTTGCCGCAACTCGACAGCGCGCCCTTGCAACGCCTGGAGCAGGAGATCCGCCAAGGCATCAGCCTCAAGCCCGAAGCGGCGCTTGAGGCAACCACCGTCGCCCGGGAGAACACCCCATGAGCATTGCCCTGGACCCCGCGGCACGCATGCCGCTGACCGAACACCTGCGCGACCTGCGCCAGCGCCTGGTGCGGTGCCTGCTGTTGCTGGCGCTGGTGTTCGCCGGCCTGTTCCCGTTCGCCCAGCAGCTGTACACGCTGATTTCCGAACCCTTGCGGCGCTTTCTGCCGGAGGGCGCGAGCATGATCGCCACCAGCGTCACCTCGCCGTTCCTCACACCCTTCAAACTGACCGCGATGTGCGCGCTGTTCGTCGCCATGCCGCTGCTGCTGCACCAGGCCTGGGGCTTTCTCGCCCCCGGGCTGTACCGCCGCGAACGGCGCATCGCCCTGGCGCTGCTGGTGTCGAGCATCGTGCTGTTCTATGCCGGCATGGCGTTTGCGTTCTACCTGGTGTTCCCGATGATGTTCGGCTTCTTTGCCAGCGTGACGCCCGACGGGGTGGCGATGATGACCGACATCAGCCAGTACCTGGACTTCATCATGGCGTTGTTCCTGGCGTTCGGCCTGGCTTTCGAGATCCCGGTGGCGACCTTCATCGTGGTCTGGGTGGGGGTGGCCGATGTGGCCACGCTCAGGCGCAGCAGGCCCTACGTGATCGTCGGGTGCTTTGTGGTGGGGATGATCCTGACGCCGCCGGATGTGTTTTCACAGACGATGCTGGCGGTGCCGATGTGGGTGCTGTTCGAGGTGGGGTTGCTGGCGTGTGCCGGGTTGCGGCGGCCTGTGCAGGGGCGGGAAATCGTGGCCGAAGCTTAGGGCCTCTTCGCGGGTAAACCCGCTCCCACAGGGACCGCGGCGCTATCGAGGGCGGTGCAGTACCTGTGGGAGCGGGCTTGCCGATGCGTCGGACCGCCGCGAAGGCCTTCATGCGGTCTAGAACTCGGCGAGCCGCCAGACCTCAAAGGCTGGCGTCTCGTAGGGGTGGCTCTGCTTGAGCGCAGCGACGACCTGGGCAATCAGCTCGTCGGCCACCACCAGTTCCACCTTCCACTCCTCGACCACCTCGACCTGGCCGGTTTGCCCGAGAAACGGCTGGCTGCCGTGCAACGGGCGAAACTGGCCCTGGCCCAGGGTTTGCCAGGCGCAGTGGTCGTAGTCGCCGATACGCCCGCCACCGGCGGCGAACACGGCGGCCTTGACCCCTTCGACATGGCTGGCCGGGACGAAGAAGGCGAGCTTGTACACCGCCTCAGTTCACCCAGACGCGCGCGTTACGGAACATACGCATCAGCGCGGCATCTTCCTGCCACTCGTCCGGGCGCCAGGAGTTCTGCACGGCGCGGAACATACGCTCCGGGTGCGGCATCATGATGGTCACGCGGCCGTCGCGGCTGGTCAGGCCGGTGATGCCACGTGGCGAACCGTTCGGGTTGGCCGGGTAGGCTTCGGTGACCTTGCCGTGGTTGTCGACGTAGCGCAGGGCCACGCAACCGGACACGTCGGCTTCCAGCAGTGCCTCTTCGCTGGCGAATTCGGCATGGCCTTCGCCGTGGGCGATGGCGATCGGCATGCGCGAACCAGCCATGCCCTGCAGGAAGATCGAGTTGGACTTCTGCACCTCGACCATGGCCACGCGCGCCTCGAACTGCTCCGAGCGGTTGCGCACGAAGTGCGGCCAGTACTCGGTGCCCGGGATCAGCTCGTGCAGGTTGGACATCATCTGGCAACCGTTGCACACGCCCAGGGCGAAGCTGTCGGTGCGCTCGAAGAAGGCCTGGAAGGCATCGCGGGCGCGGCTGTTGAACAGCGCCGACTTGGCCCAGCCCTCGCCGGCGCCGAGCACGTCACCGTAGGAGAAGCCACCGCAGGCGACCAGGCCCTTGAAGGCTTCGAAGTCGACGCGGCCGGCGAGGATGTCGCTCATGTGCACGTCGATGGCAGCGAAGCCTGCACGGTCGAAGGCGGCTGCCATCTCGACCTGGCCGTTGACGCCCTGCTCGCGCAGGATCGCCACTTGCGGGCGCACGCCCTTCTTGATGTACGGCGCGGCGATGTCGTCGTTGACGTCATAGCCCAGCTTGACCGACAGGCCCGGGTTGTCTTCCTCGAGCAGCAGGTCGAATTCCTGGTCGGCGCAGTCGGCGTTGTCGCGCAGGCGCTGGACCTGGTAGCTGGTCTCGGCCCACTGGCGCTGCAGCATGCGACGGTCATCGTCGAACAGCACTTCGCCATTGAGGCTGATGGACACTTCGCCGTTGTTGATCGGCTTGCCGATCACCGCGACGCAGTCTTCCAGGCCAGCGGCGCTGAACTGGGCCAGCACGTCCGGGGTGGCGTCCTGACGCACCTGGATGACCGCGCCCAGCTCTTCGTTGAAGAGGATCGCCGGCACTTCGGCCTTGCTGTCGGTCAGCGGGTCGAGGTGCAGGTCGAGGCCGCAATGGCCGGCGAAGGCCATTTCCACCACGGTGGTCAGCAGGCCGCCGTCGGAACGGTCGTGGTAGGCCAGCAGGTGGCCGTCGGCGTTCAGGCCCTGGATCACGGCGAAGAACGCCTTGAGGTCCTCGGCATCGTCGACGTCCGGAGCCTGGGCGGCGATCTTGCCGTAGGTCTGGGCCAGGATCGAGGCGCCCATGCGGTTCTTGCCGCGGCCCAGGTCGATCAGGATCAGGTCGGTCTCGCCCTTGTCCATGCGCAGTTGCGGGGTCAGGGTCTGGCGAATGTCGGTGACCGGGGCGAAGCCGGTGATGATCAGCGACATCGGCGAGGTGACGCTCTTCTCGGCGCCCTCTTCGCTCCACTGGGTCTTCATCGACATCGAGTCTTTGCCGACCGGAATGGTGATGCCCAGCTCAGGGCACAGCTCCATGCCGACCGCCTTGACGGTGTCGTACAGGCGCGCGTCTTCACCCGGGTGACCGGCGGCGGACATCCAGTTGGCCGACAGCTTGATGTCGGACAGCTTGTCGATGCGCGAGGCGGCCAGGTTGGTGATGGTTTCGCCGATCGCCATGCGCCCGGAGGCCGGGGCGTCCAGCAGGGCCAGCGGGGTACGCTCGCCCATGGCCATGGCTTCACCGGTGTAGACGTCGAAGCTGGTGGCGGTGACGGCGCAGTCGGCCACCGGTACCTGCCACGGGCCGACCATCTGGTCGCGGGCGACCAGGCCGGTGATGGTGCGGTCGCCGATGGTGATCAGGAAGCTCTTGCTGGCCACGGCCGGGTGGTTCAGCACGCGCTGCACGGCGGCGTCCAGGTCCAGCCCGCTTGGGTCGAAGTCATCGCCCAGCTCGGCTTCGCGGGTGACCGAGCGGTGCATGCGTGGCGGCTTGCCCAGCAGCACGTCGAGCGGCATGTCCACCGGGGTGTTGCCGAAGTGGCTGTCGCTGACGGTCAGGTGCGGCTCTTCGGTCGCTTCGCCGACCACGGCGAACGGGCAACGCTCGCGTTCGCAGATGGCCTGGAAGCGCTCGAAGTCGTTGGCGCTGACGGCCAGCACGTAACGCTCCTGGGATTCGTTGCTCCAGATTTCGTGCGGGGCCATGCCCGGCTCGTCGTTGGGCACGTTGCGCAGTTCGAAGCGGCCGCCACGGCCGCCGTCGTTGACCAGCTCCGGGAAGGCGTTGGAGATGCCGCCGGCACCGACGTCGTGGATGAAGGCGATCGGGTTGGCGTCGCCCAGCTGCCAGCAACGGTCGATGACCTCCTGGCAACGGCGCTCCATCTCGGGGTTCTCGCGCTGTACCGAGGCGAAGTCGAGGTCGGCCGAGCTGGCACCGGTGGCCACCGACGAAGCGGCGCCGCCGCCCAGGCCGATCAGCATGGCCGGGCCGCCGAGCACGATCAGCTTGGCGCCGACGGTGATCTCGCCCTTCTGCACGTGGTCTTCACGGATGTTGCCCATGCCGCCGGCGAGCATGATCGGCTTGTGGTAGCCGCGCACTTCTTCGCCGTGCGGGGTGTTGATGCTTTGCTCGAAGGTACGGAAGTAGCCGGTCAGGGCCGGGCGACCGAACTCGTTGTTGAACGCAGCGCCGCCCAATGGGCCTTCGATCATGATGTCGAGGGCGTCGACGATGCGCTCGGGCTTGCCGTAGGCCTGTTCCCACGGCTGTTCGAAGCCCGGGATGCGCAGGTTGGAGACGGTGAAGCCGGTCAGGCCGGCTTTTGGCTTGGCACCACGGCCGGTGGCACCTTCGTCGCGGATCTCGCCGCCGGAGCCGGTGGAGGCGCCGGAGAACGGGGCGATGGCGGTAGGGTGGTTGTGCGTCTCGACCTTCATCAGGATGTGCACCGGCTCCTGCACCGCGCCGTACTGGCGGGTTTCAGGGTTCGGGAAGAAGCGGCCGGCGACGCTGCCGACGATCACCGAGGCGTTGTCCTTGTAGGCCGACAGCACGCCTTCGCTGTGCATCTGGTAGGTGTTCTTGATCATGCCGAACAGGCTCTTTTCCTGAGCCTGGCCGTCGATGTCCCAACTGGCGTTGAAGATCTTGTGGCGGCAGTGCTCGGAGTTGGCCTGGGCGAACATCATCAGTTCGATGTCGTTCGGGTTGCGCTTGAGCCCCTGGAAGGCATTGACCAGGTAGTCGATCTCGTCTTCGGCCAGGGCCAGGCCCAGGTCGAGGTTGGCCTGGGCCAGGGCGGCGCGGCCACCTGCGAGGATGTCGACCGAGGTCATCGGCTTGGGCTGGGCGTGGCTGAACAGGTCGCTCGCCTGCTCCAGCTGGGCCAGCACGCGCTGGGTCATGCGGTCGTGCAGTTCGGCGGCGACGAGTTGCGCATCGGCGTCGCTGAGGCTGCCGGCAACGTAGTAGGCGATACCGCGCTCAAGGCGCTTGATCGACTCCAGGCCGCAGTTGTGGGCGATGTCGCTGGCCTTGCTGGCCCAGGGCGAGATGGTGCCCAGGCGCGGCACGACCAGGAACAGGCGGCCGGTCGGCTCCTGCACCGGCACGCTCGGGCCGTACTTGAGCAGACGGCCCAGCACCTGCTGCTGGTCGGCGGTCAGCTCGCCGTCAACGTCGGCGAAGTGGGCAAATTCGGCATACAAACCAGTAACAGCGGGGACTTTCTGGCTCAGTTGCTCGAGTAATTTACCGTGGCGAAAGGCAGAAAGGGCAGGAGCGCCGCGCAGGATCAACATCGTCGGGACAGCCTCAGGAAGGGGTGTGCTTAGAGGCCGTGCATTCTAGCCTAATTCGATGGCTTTCGGCACCCGCTCTACGCCAAGCCTGCCGGGCGGCCGAACCGGACTTCAGGGTCAAAAAAAACCAGGGGTTTCCCCCTCCTGCCAGGCCGGCCTGCACGGCCACCTGGCCCGTGTAGACGACGCCCATACAAAGCCTGCTATCAGACAACCCACCTATTGTCGAGATATGGTTGGGCCTTTCCTTTGCGTATACTGCAACCTATGTTCGCCCACACTGCTCTGCGCCAGCGTTGCGCCAAATGGCTTGTTGCAACCGGTCTCTTTTTGCTGCTCGGTGCCTGCGTTGAAAAACCCAGCACCCTCGAGCGCGTGAAGGAGGACGGCGTGCTGCGCGTGATTACCCGCAACAGCCCGGCCACCTACTTCCAGGACCGCAACGGCGAAACCGGCTTCGAGTACGAGCTGGTCAAGCATTTCGCCGACGATCTGGGCGTCAAGCTGCAGATCGAGACCGCTGACAACCTCGACGAACTCTACGGTGCCCTGGGCAAGCCGTCCGGCCCGGTGCTGGCGGCCGCAGGCCTGGTCAGCAGCGAGCGGCGCAAGGCCCAGGTCAAGTATTCGCACCCGTACCTGGAAGTGACCCCGCAGGTGATCTACCGCAACGGCCGGCCGCGCCCCACCGACGCCAAGGGGCTGGTCGGCAAGAAGATCATGGTGCTCAAGGGCAGCAGCCACGCCGACCAGCTGGCGGAGCTGAAGAAGCAGTACCCGGGCTTGCAGTATGAAGAGTCCGACGCCGTCGAGGTGGTCGACCTGCTGCGCATGGTCGACGAAGGGCAGATCGACCTGACCCTGGTGGACTCCAACGAACTGGCGATGAACCAGGTGTACTTCCCCAACGTGCGGGTCGCCTTCGACCTGGGCGACACCCGCGACCAGCGCTGGGCGGTGACCGCCGGCGAAGACAACAGCCTGCTCAACGAAATCAACGCCTACCTCGACAAGGCGCAGAAGAACGGCACCCTGCAGCGCCTGAAGGACCGCTACTACGGCCATGTCGACGTGCTCGGCTACGTCGGTGCCTACACCTTCGCCCAGCACCTGCAGCAGCGCCTGCCCAAGTACGAGAAGCACTTCAAGAGCTACGCCAAGGTCGAACAGGTCGACTGGCGCCTGCTGGCGGCGATCGGCTACCAGGAATCCATGTGGCAGCCGGAGGTCACGTCCAAGACCGGCGTGCGCGGCCTGATGATGCTGACCCAGCGCACCGCCCAGGCCATGGGCGTGTCCAATCGCCTGGACCCGAAGCAGAGCATCCAGGGTGGCGCCAAGTACTTCATGAAGATCAAGGAAGAGCTCGACGACAGCATCAAGGAGCCGGACCGCACCTGGTTCGCCCTGGCCGCCTACAACGTCGGCAGCGGCCACCTGGATGACGCCCGCACCCTGGCCAAGCGCGAGAAGCTCAACCCGAACAAGTGGCTGGACGTGAAGAAGATGCTGCCGCGCCTGGCGCAGAAGCAGTGGTACCGGCAGACCAAGTACGGCTATGCCCGTGGCGGCGAACCGGTGCATTTCGTGGCCAACATCCGCCGCTACTACGACATCCTCACCTGGGTGACCCAGCCGCAGCTCGAAGGCCAGATGGCCGAAGGCAACCTGCATACGCCTGGGGTGAACAAGGACAAGCCGGCGGACCAGTCGCCGCCGATGTAAACCCGCACCGGCCCCTGTGGGAGCGGGTTTACCCGCGAAGAGGCCGGTACAGGTTAACCTTTGGCCCGTCGAGCCTTGAAGAAGTCGCTCAGGATCTGCCCGCACTCCTCCGCCAGCACCCCGCCCTCCACCATCACCCGGTGGTTGAGAAAGCCCTGCCCGAAAAACTGCCCCTGGCTCTGCACGATGCCGGCCTTGGGCTCCAGCGCGCCGAACACCACCCGCGCCACCCGCGAATGCACGATCAGCCCCGCGCACATGCTGCAAGGCTCCAGCGTCACGTACAGGGTGCTGCCGGGTAGCCGGTAGTTGCTGGCGGCCTGGGCCGCCGCGCGGATGGCCACCATCTCGGCATGGGCGCTGGGGTCGCTGTCGACGATCGGCCGGTTGAAGCCCTGGCCGAGCACCTGGCCATGCTGCACCAGCACCGCGCCTACCGGCACCTCACCCATGGCCGCGCCCTCGGCGGCCAGGGCCAGGGCCAGGCGCATGAATTCCTGATCGCGGCTGCGATCGATGATCTGCGGGCGCATCAGACCACCGCGATCGCGGCCATCAGGCCGGTTTCCATGTGGTCGATGACGTGGCAGTGGAACATCCAGGTACCGGGGTTATCCGCCACCAGAGCCACCTGGGCGCGCTCGTTCTTGCCCAGCAGGTAGGTGTCGGTGAAGTAAGGCTCGGGAATTTCGCGGCGATTGGAACCGATCACCTTGAAACTCATGCCGTGCAGGTGGATCGGGTGCTGGTACTGGGTCATGTTCTTCAGCTCGAAGATGTAGCTGTTGCCCTTCTTCAGCGTGGCGATCGGCCGGTCGGCGCAGGTCTTGTCGGTGATGTCCCAGGCCTGGCCGTTGATCTGCCACATGCTCGACGGCTTGTCCGGGGTGGCATCGACCGAAACGCTCGCTGCCCATTCGAAATTGAAGTTCAGCTTCTCGGCATTCTCCAGGTCCGGCTCGGCGATCGGGTTGGCCGGCAGGGCCTTTGGCCACTCGCCCGGCGCGTCGGTGCTGGCCACCGAGCGTAGGGTGCCCAGGCGTACGAAGCCGTCGCGCAGGGAAATTTCCTCGCCCGCTTGGGGGATGCGGATGGCCAGGCAGATACGCATGCCTGGGCCGAGCCAGTATTCATCCTCAAGTGGCCGAGGCGTCACCGGGTTGCCGTCGAGGGCGTAGATCTTCGCTTCGCAGTTGCCCTTGAGGTTGAGGCGGTAGGTCCAGGTGTTGTCCAGGTTCAGCAGGCGCACGCGCACCACCTGGCCGGCCGGCAGCTCGGTGACCGATTCGGCCTGGCCGTTGATGGTGATCAAGCGCCCGGCAGTACCGTTGCGCGCGGCCTCACGCGGGATGCTGAAGGGCAGCCAGGCGCCCTGCTCGTCCACGTGCCAGTTCTTCAGGCTCAAGGTGCGCTCGTGGGCGAAACCGGTCGGCTCGCGCTCCTCGACGATCAGCGGGCCGACCAGGCCGCGCCCCAGTTCTTCGGAGCTGTCGACATGGGGGTGGTACCAGTAGCTGCCGGCATCCGGCACGCGGAACTTGTAGTCGAAGTACTCGCCCGGCTTGACCGGCAACTGCGAAACGTAGGGCACGCCGTCCATTTCCAGCGGCAGGCGGATG
The DNA here is from genome assembly GCF_044749485.1 of Pseudomonas sp. NPDC089401. Taxonomy (NCBI): domain Bacteria; kingdom Pseudomonadati; phylum Pseudomonadota; class Gammaproteobacteria; order Pseudomonadales; family Pseudomonadaceae; genus Pseudomonas; species Pseudomonas sp. NPDC089401. The sequence continues at coordinate 117,902 of NZ_JBIVIA010000007.1, forward strand.
CCGTGCCAGTGGATGGTGGTTTCCACCGGCAGGTGGTTGATGAAGCGCACCCGCAGCCAGGTGCCCTGGCGCACCCGCAGTTCGGTACCCGGCGCCGAAGAGCCGAAGGCCCAGGCCTCGGTCTTGAAGCCCGGCACCAGCTCGACGTCCAGGGGCGCGGCGATCAGCTCGTAGTCGTGCCCGGCGTTGTCGTCTTCCACCTTGCCCAGCCAATAGCGCGCCGCGCCACCGGCGCCCAGGCCAACCACAACCAGGCCGGTCAAGCCTTTGAGCATTTGTCGACGGGTGAAGGACATCGGTGCGGGTACCTCGTGATCGGCGCAATCAAGCTGCCAGCATGGCTGGCGGTGAAGGGCGAATACGATACACCTGCAAATGGGAAAGATTAAGTGAAGTCTTGTATCGCCCGCTCGGGCCTCTTCGCGGGTAAACCCGCTCCCACAGGGACCGCACGGTTCCTGAGGTCTGCGCAGTGATGGACCGCGGCAGACGACAGATAGCACAAGGGCGCCTTGCGGCGCCCTTGTGACTCAACTCATTCCCACTCGATGGTGGCCGGCGGCTTGCTCGACACGTCGTAGGTGACGCGGGAGATACCCTCGATTTCGTTGATGATACGGCCGCTGACGGTTTCCAGCAGCTCGTACGGCAGGTGCGCCCAGCGCGCGGTCATGAAGTCCACGGTCTCGACGGCACGCAGGGCCACGACCCAGGCGTAGCGGCGGCCGTCGCCGACGACACCGACCGACTTGACCGGCTGGAACACCACGAACGCCTGGCTGGTCTTGTGGTACCAGTCGGCCTTGCGCAGTTCTTCGATGAAGATGTGGTCGGCGCGACGCAGGATGTCGGCGTATTCCTTCTTCACTTCACCAAGGATGCGCACACCCAGGCCCGGGCCCGGGAACGGGTGGCGGTAGACCATGTCGTACGGCAGGCCCAGCTCCAGGCCGATCTTGCGCACTTCGTCCTTGAACAGTTCACGCAGCGGCTCGACCAGCTTGAGGTTCATTTCCTCCGGCAGGCCACCGACGTTGTGGTGCGACTTGATCACGTGGGCCTTGCCGCTCTTGGCGCCGGCCGACTCGATCACGTCCGGGTAGATGGTGCCCTGGGCGAGGAACTGGATGTTCTCCAGCTTGCTGGCTTCGGCATCGAAGATGTCGATGAAGGTGCGGCCGATGATCTTGCGCTTCTTCTCAGGGTCCGCTTCGCCTTCCAGGTTGTCGAGGAACTGCTTCTCGGCATCGGCACGGATCACCTTGACGCCCATGTTCTCCTTGAACATGGCCATTACCTGGTCGCCTTCGTGCAGGCGCAGCAGGCCGTTGTCGACGAATACGCAGGTCAGCTGGTCGCCGATGGCGCGGTGCAGCAGCGCGGCAACCACCGAGCTGTCGACGCCGCCGGAGAGGCCCAGCAGGACGTTGGCCGAGCCCACTTGCGCACGCACCTGGGCGATGGCGTCTTCGACGATGTTGGACGCGGTCCACAGGGCTTCGCAGCCACAGATGTCCTGCACGAAGCGGGACAGGATGCGACCGCCCTGCTTGGTGTGGGTCACTTCCGGGTGGAACTGCACGCCGTAGTAGCCGCGGGCGTCGTCGAACATGCCGGCGATCGGGCAGCTCGGGGTGCTGGCCAGCACGTGGAAGTTGCCCGGCATCTGGGTGACCTTGTCGCCGTGGCTCATCCACACGTCCAGGCCCAGTACGCCGTCGTCGTCGACGTGGTCTTCGATGCCGTCGAGCAGGCGGCTCTTGCCGACCACGTCGACACGGGCATAACCGAACTCACGCAGGTCGGAACCTTCGACCTTGCCGCCCATCTGCTCGGCCATGGTCTGCATGCCGTAGCAGATGCCCAGCACCGGCACGTTCAGGTCGAACACGGCCTGCGGGGCGCGCGGGCTGTTGGCTTCGTGGACCGACTCGGGGCCGCCGGCGAGGATGATGCCGCGCGGGTTGAATTCGCGGATCGCTTCATCGTCCATGTCGAACGGGTGCAGCTCGCAGTACACGCCGATTTCGCGCACGCGGCGGGCGATCAGCTGGGTGTACTGGGAACCGAAATCGAGGATCAGGATACGGTGAGCGTGAATGTCGAGGGCCATGACTCAATCTCGTCAGTGGAAATCGGAAACGACGCGGGGCTGTAATGACAGCCCCGCTTTCTGTTGTAGCTGGGCTTCGCACGAAATGTGCCTGCGCGGCGATCATGCTGCGTTGAAAACAGGCTCGGAATGCTCATTTGCAACCAGCAAACTGCGCTTCCTCGCCTGTTTTCGCCTTGCCTGATCGCCGCTCAGCTACATTTCGTACGAACCCGAGAAGCCTCAGCCTACGCGGTAGTTAGGGGCTTCTTTGGTGATCTGCACGTCATGCACGTGGGACTCGGCCATGCCGGCACCGGTGATGCGCACGAACTCCGGCTTGGTGCGCATCTCTTCGATGGTCGCGCTGCCGGTGTAGCCCATGGACGAACGCAGGCCGCCCATCAGCTGGTGGATGATCGCGGCCAGGGCACCCTTGTACGGCACGCGGCCTTCGATGCCTTCCGGTACCAGCTTCTCGGCACCGGCCGAGGAGTCCTGGAAGTAACGGTCCGACGAGCCTTGCGCCTGTGCCATGGCACCCAGCGAGCCCATGCCGCGGTAGGCCTTGTAGGAACGGCCCTGGAACAGCTCGACTTCACCCGGTGCTTCTTCGGTACCGGCGAACATCGAACCCATCATCACGCAGGAAGCACCGGCGACGATGGCCTTGGACAGGTCACCGGAGAAACGGATGCCGCCGTCGGCGATCAGTGGCACGCCAGTGCCTTCCAGTGCAGCGGCGACGTTGGCGATGGCGCTGATCTGCGGCACGCCGACACCGGCAACGATGCGGGTGGTGCAGATCGAGCCAGGGCCGATACCGACCTTGACCGCGTCGGCGCCGGCTTCAGCCAGGGCCTTGGCGGCGGCGCCGGTGGCGATGTTGCCGCCGATCACCTGCACTTGCGGGTAGGTTTCCTTGACCCAGCGAACGCGGTCGATCACGCCTTTGGAGTGGCCGTGGGCGGTGTCGACCACCACCACGTCAACGCCGGCGGCAACCAGGGCGGCAACGCGCTCGCCGGTGTCCTTGCCGGTGCCGACCGCGGCGCCGACGCGCAGGCGACCCTGGTCGTCCTTGCTGGCCAGCGGGTAGGCCTTGGCTTTTTCGATGTCCTTGACGGTCATCATGCCCTTGAGGGCGAAGTTGCCGTCGACGATCAGGACTTTTTCCAGGCGGTGCTTGTGCAGCAGTTCGCGGACTTCGTTCTTGTCGGCGCCTTCGCGGACGGTGACCAGACGCTCTTTCGGCGTCATCACGTCGCGGACCTTGGCATCCAGACGGGTTTCGAAGCGCACGTCACGGGAGGTGACGATGCCGACCAGGTCACCGTTGGCCAGTACCGGTACGCCCGAGATGTTGTTCAGGCGGGTCAGCTCGAACAGGTCGCGCACGGTGGCGTCGGCCTCGATGGTGATCGGGTCCTTGACCACGCCAGCCTCGAACTTCTTGACCTTGCGCACTTCGCCGGCCTGCTGTTCGATGGTCATGTTCTTGTGGATGATGCCGATACCGCCTTCCTGGGCCATGGCGATGGCCAGGCGCGCTTCGGTCACGGTATCCATGGCGGCTGAAACCAGCGGAATGTTCAGCTCGATGCCACGGGTCAAACGGGTCTTGAGACTGACTTCATTGGGCAGTACCTCGGAATAGCCAGGTACAAGGAGGATATCGTCGAAGGTCAGGGCTTCTTGGCTGATACGCAGCATCGCGGGGGCTCCCGGGCGGGAAAAATGGAAGCGCGCCATTATACTCATGCACGGCGCGCCGCTCAATGCAAAATAAGGGCCTTCGGTCAGCGTGATGGCAGTTTTACCTGCACCACCGCCACTGGCTGGTCGAGCCAGTCGGCGAAGCTGTCGAGAAAGGCCTGGGTAAACCCGGCCTCGCCCCAGTTGTTGAAGATGAACCCAAGGTTGGAAAAGGCACATGGCTGCAGGTAGATGAAGCCATTGATGTCGTCTTCATGGCCGCACAGGGGGCAGGTGAAGTTGTCGCTGACCGCCGGCATCCACTCTTCCAGGCTCTCGAACAGCGGTTCGCCGACCTCGCGCCGGCATTCCGGGCAGCCGGCTTCCTCGAGAAAACCTTCGGTCGGCGTGTAGATGCAACGCTTGAGCATCACCTCCAGGCCATTGACCTGCTCGCCGAACGGCAGCTTCTCGGGATGCAGGGCAACCTTGCGCGCGCCGCTGGCCAAAGCATGGCCCATGCGGTTGCCGGTGCGGCCACAGGTGGTCAGTTGTTCCTCGACGATTTTCTCGCGCACCAGCCAGCGCAGGATGGCCCGCGATCGGGCTTCATGCGAGGGAACGGTGGACAGTTTGGGGACGATGATACTTTGCGTGTTCATGAACGAAACGGGCCTGCGGACTGCGCTGTTCCGGCAATTCTACAGCTCAGCCGCTCAGGTAGCGACCAATCAGCGCCAGGCCGCTGGCCAGTACCAGCCAGGTGACCAGGCGCACGAAGGCCTCGCGGGACAGTTTCAGGGTCAGCCGACGGCCGACCCACAGGCCGACGAGCATCACCGGCAGCAGGCAGGCGGCCAGCAGCAGCAGGCGGGTGTCGGTGTAGACGCCGGCGATCAGGAACAGCGACAGGCGCACCAGGGTGCTGCAGCTGATCAGCGCACTCTGGGTCGCGCGCACCTGCTCTTTCAGCTCCAGGCGGGCACCGAGGTAGATCGCGTAGAGGAAACCGCCGCTGCCGAACAGCGCACCGAACAGCCCGCCCACGGTGCCCATCGGCAACGCCCACATTCCCGAAAGCTTCGCCGGCCGCACCTTCACCGCCAGGCCGTAGACCGCATAGGCCGTGACGAACAGCCCCATCAGCAGCAACAGCAGGTCGGACTTCAGCTGCAACAGGAACACCACCCCCAGCGTGCAGCCCACGGCCATGCAGGGCAGCAACCGCAGCAGCTCGGCACGCACCACATCGCGCCGCGACGGCAGCAGATTGCCGAAGGCGGCGACGAAATCGAGCAGCACCAGCAACGGGATGATCCGCGACAGGGGCATGAAATGGATCAGCACCGGGCCGGCCACCAGGGCAGTGCCGAAACCGGCGATGCCAAACACGACATAGGCGCCAGCGATCGCGAGCAGGATGACGAGCCAGTCGATGGGGGCAAACGACAACATGGCTGGCATCATCCTGAGTTCCGGCAATGGCTCGACGGGCCTGCCGCAGGCAGGCTCAAGCCTTGTAGCGCTGCACCAGTGCGTAGATGATCGCGGCGGTTTCGGCATCGAGCACGCCGCGGTGGTCATCCGCTCGGAAATGCAGCTGGAAAGCCCTGAGCAAGCGCTGGGCGAAGAGCTTGTCGGGCGCCGGGGGAACACTGTAGCCATAGGTGCGCAGTTTGTCGAAGACCTCGCTCGGTGGCGGCAGGCCATCGCTGAATCGCGCCTGGAGCTGCGCCTTGAGCGCAGGGTCATACCAGGCGCCGATGCCAGCCTGGTGCAGGGCGTGCCAAGGAAACGCCGCACCGGGATCGCTCTTGCGCCCGATGGAAATATCGCTGTGGCCCAGTACATGGGGCGGGGTGATGGCCGGATAGCGCTCGAGGATGCCCTGGCACACCTGGATCAATGCCTCGATCTGCGATGGCGGGTAGGCCGGGAAGTTGAACTGGCCGTTGCTGATCGAAGCCTCGTTGACCAGTTCGATACCGATCGCCGAGTGGTTCAGGCCGTTGTGCCCGGCCCAGTGGCTGACACCCGCGTGCCACGCCCGTTCGTGCTCGTCGACAAGGTTGAAGATCCGCACCTTGTCGAAGCCGGCGCGCCGGTAACTCGGGTCATCGGGGGTCGGCAACAGGTAATGGGCGCTGACCTCGCCGCCCTTGACCAGCGAATTGACCGCCCCGTTGAAATTGACCACGGTGTAGTGCAGCACGAGAAAGCGTATCTCCTGCTTGCGTCGATCAAACGCCCTGGAGCGGTATGTCGTGGCATCGATGTCGTACATAGGAACCTCCCATGCGTGATTGATGCTCACACGCTAGGCGCCTGTCCCTGGCCCGATAAGTCCTCGGGTTCGATGCATCCGGTAGGAGCTTTCATGCAGCTTTTGTCCGACTGCACGGCAGCGGTGCATCGGCTCGCCATGTCCTTTATGATGCCCGGCATGATCAGAGACCCTTTCGAACGACTCGGCCTGGACCGCGAGGTCCTCACCGTCAGCCAGCTCAACGGCCGCGCCCGGGTGCTGCTGGAAGACGTGTTCCGCAGCGTCTGGGTGGAAGGCGAGATATCCAACCTCGCCCGCCCGGCCTCCGGCCACATGTACTTCACCCTCAAGGACAGCGGTGCCCAGGTGCGCTGCGCGCTGTTCCGGCAGAACGCCACCCGGGTTCGCCAGGCCCTGCGCGACGGCCTGGCGGTGCGGGTGCGCGGCAAGGTCTCGCTGTTCGAGGGGCGTGGCGACTACCAGCTGATCCTCGACAGCGTCGAGCCGGCCGGTGACGGCGCCCTGCGCCTGGCCTTCGAAGCGCTGAAGGAAAAGCTCGGCGCCGAAGGGCTGTTCAGCGCCGAACGCAAGAAGCCGCTGCCGGCCCACCCGCGGCGCATCGGCATCATCACCTCGCCCACCGGCGCGGTGATCCGCGACATCATCAGCGTGTTCGGCCGCCGCGCGCCGCAGGTCGAGCTGAACCTGATTCCCACTGCCGTGCAGGGCCGCGAGGCGATCAAGCAGATCGTCCACGCCCTCCAGCAGGCTGACAGGCAGGGCTTCGACGCGCTGATCCTGGCCCGCGGCGGTGGCTCTCTGGAAGACCTCTGGTGCTTCAACGAAGAAGCCGTGGCGCGCGCCGTGGCTGCCTGCGTGACGCCGATCGTCAGCGCCGTGGGCCATGAAACCGACGTATCGATCAGCGATTTCGTCGCCGACGTGCGTGCACCCACGCCATCGGCCGCCGCCGAACTGCTGGCCCCCGACAACAGCGGCCTGCAGCAGCGCCTCGACGGCCTGCAACGGCGCCTGCTGCTGCGCATGCAGAACCGCCTGAGCCATGACCGCCTGCGCCTGGACTCGCTGGCCCGGCGCCTGCGCCACCCCGGTGAGCGGCTGCGCCAGCAGGCCCAGCGCCTGGACGACCTGGACATGCGCCTGCGCCGCGCCTTCGCGCTCAGCCTCAACCAGCGTCGCGAGCGCCTGGCACGCCTGGACACGCGCCTGGCCGCGCAGCACCCGGGGCGCAGCCTGAAGCTACTGGGCCAGCGCCTGGACAGCCTCGCCGAGCGCCTGCCACGGGCCATCCGCGAGGTGCTCAAGGACCGCCGTCAGCGCTTCCAGGCCCAACTGCAGACGCTGCAGGCGGTCAGCCCGCTGGCGACCCTGGCGCGCGGCTACAGCATCCTCCTCGACGAGCATGGCCAGGCCATCCGCAGCGCCGAGCAGACCCGCAACGGCCAGCGCCTGACCGCGCGCCTGAACGAAGGCGAGCTGCAGGTCCGCGTCGAAGACAACCACCTGACCCCGGTCACCCTCTCGCTACTGGACTGACACATGCCCCGCCTGTTCGCGCCCCTGCTCGCCCTTTCCCTGATGCTGCTGGCCGGCGGCGCCCAGGCCAGCTACATCACCCGTACGCTGAACAAACCGGTGCCCGGCGGCGTCGCCGTGGTCGACCTGGGGCCCTCGGCCGCAGCGCCAAGCGCACGCTTCGACGGCAAGCCGGTGCTGGTGGTCAAGGAGCAGGACAACTGGCTGGCCATCGTCGGCATCCCACTGACCCAGAAGCCCGGCAGCGCGATGCTGACCCAGGGCGGTCGCAACCTGCCCTTCACGGTCGGCAGCAAGAAGTACCCCGAACAGCACATCACCCTGAAGAACACCCGCCAGGTCAACCCGAACCCCGCCGACCTCAAGCGCATCGACCGCGAGCTGGCCGAGCAGATCAAGGCCTACCGCAGCTTCAGCCCCGGCCTGCCGAGCAACCTGGTACTGGACAAGCCGGTAAACGGGCCGCTGTCGAGCAAGTTCGGCGTGCGTCGCTTCTTCAATGGCGAAGAGCGCAACCCCCATGCCGGGCTGGACTTCGCCGTGCCCGCCGGCACGCCGATCAAGACCCCGGCCAACGGCAAGGTGATTCTGCTCGGCGACTACTTCTTCAATGGCCGCACGGTGTTCGTCGACCATGGACAGGGCTTCATCAGCATGTTCTGCCACATGTCGAAGATCGACGTGCAGGTGGGCCAGCAGCTGCGTCGCGGCGACGTGGTCGGGCGCGTGGGCTCGACCGGACGGGCCACCGGGCCGCACATGCACTGGAATGTCAGCCTGAACGATGCACGGGTGGACCCGGCGATCTTCATTGGCGCATTCCAGCCCTGAGACCGCGTCGCCTGCTTCGCGGGTGAACCCGCTCCCACAGGTACTTCACCGGCTTCAATGGCTGTGTTTTTCCTATGGGAGCGGGTTTACCCGCGAAGAGGCCGGCACATGGAAACACCGCTTCCCCTGTGTTGCGCCATCGAAAAATACCGCGCAACAATTCAAAACCCCAAAACAAAAATCAGCGATAAAATCTCGCCATCCCACTTTTTTTAAGCATTCCTCTCAATTTTTTTCCAACGCTTGCCATCCCTCAACCCACTGGTTAGGGTTGAAAGCATGAAAACCTTCAGCACCCTCATCCTGCTCCGACAACATCGCAGCCTCTGCCTGGTCAGCGCCCGACTACCAGGCTGATTCGCGTCGCCTCGCCTCTTCATTTCGTTATCGCTCGGCAGGCCCGATCTCGGCCGCACACAAAAGGATTGCTTCCATGTCCATGCTCAAAGACCCATCGAAGAAGTACCGCGCCTTCCCGACCATCGACCTGCCGGACCGTACCTGGCCGTCGAAGACCATCACCGAAGCGCCGATCTGGTGCAGTTCGGACCTGCGTGATGGCAACCAGTCGCTGATCGAGCCGATGGACTCGGAGAAGAAGCTGCGCTTCTGGAAGACCCTGGTGCAGGTGGGCGTGAAGGAAATCGAAGCCTCGTTCCCCTCGGCCTCGCAGACCGACTTCGACTTCGTGCGCACCCTGATCGAAGACGGCCACATCCCGGACGACACCACCATCCAGGTGCTCACCCAGGCCCGTGAAGACCTGATCGCCCGTACCTTCGAGTCGCTGCGCGGGGCGAAGAAGGCCATCGTCCACCTGTACAACGCCACCAGCCCGTCGTTCCGCCGCATCGTCTTCAACCAGGACAAGCAAGGCGTGAAGGACATCGCGGTGAACGCGGCCAAGCTGTTCGTCAAGTATGCCGCCCAGCAGCCGGAAACCCAGTGGACCTTCCAGTACTCGCCGGAAACCTTCAGCGCCACCGAGATGGACTTCGCCAAGGAAGTCTGCGACGCGGTCATCGAGGTGTGGAACCCGACCCCTGAGCACAAGGTGATCCTCAACCTGCCGGCCACCGTGGAAGTGTCCACGCCGAACATCTACGCCGACCAGATCGAGTGGTTCTGCCGCAATGTCAGCCGCCGTGACAGCGTGATCATCAGCCTGCACTGCCACAACGACCGCGGCACCGGTATTGCCGCCACCGAGCTGGGCCTGATGGCCGGCGCCGACCGCGCCGAAGGCTGCCTGTTCGGCAACGGCGAGCGTACCGGCAACGTCGACCTGGTGACCCTGGCGCTGAACCTCTACACCCAGGGCATCGACCCGCTGCTGGACTTCTCCGACATCGACGGCGTACGCAAGGTAGTCGAAGAGTGCAACCAGTTGCCGGTGCATCCGCGCCACCCGTATGTCGGCGACCTGGTCCACACCGCGTTCTCCGGCTCGCACCAGGACGCCATCCGCAAAGGCTTCGCCAAGCAGCAGGAAGGCGAGCTGTGGGAAGTACCGTACCTGCCGATCGACCCGGCCGACATCGGCCGCAGCTACGAGGCGGTGATCCGCGTCAACAGCCAGTCGGGCAAGGGCGGCATCACCTACCTGCTCGAGCAGGAATACGGCATCAGCCTGCCACGCCGCATGCAGATCGAGTTCAGCCAGGTGGTACAGGGTGAAACCGACCGCCTCGGCCTGGAAATGACCGCCCAGCAGATCTACACCCTGCTGCACAAGGAATACCTCCAGGCCAACGCCCCGTACGCGCTGGTCAGCCACCGCCTGCAGGAAGAAAACGGCAACAGCGCCGTGGAAGTGGAAGTCGCCGGCGAAGGCGAAACCACCCTGCACTGGCGCGGCAAGGGCAACGGTGCCCTGGAAGCACTGGTCGCAGGCCTGCCGGTAGCCGTGGAAATCATGGACTACAACGAGCACGCCATCGGTGCCGGCACCAACGCCAAGGCGGCGGCCTACATCGAACTGCGCGTGGCCGGCGGCCGTCCGGTGCATGGCGTGGGTATCGACGAGAACATCACCACCGCCAGCTTCAAGGCCCTGTTCAGCGCGCTGAACCGCTCGCTGAGCCAGCAGGAAGCCAAGGCGGCCTGAGCAGTCCGGCATTAGAAGAAAGCCCGCATCGTTCGATGCGGGCTTTTTTGTTGGCCTGTGCTGGCCTCTTCGCGGGTGAACCCGCTCCCACAAGGACCTCACAGCATTCGAAAGCTGTGCAGTACCTGTGGGAGCGGGTTCACCCGCGAAGAGGCCAGCACAGGCCACACAAGAACATCAGGCAAAAAAAAGGGGCGCCGACCAAGCGCCCCCACAAGCCGTAAAGCACACAACAAATTCAGTTGGCGTCCAGCAACGCCATCGCCTCGGCACTGCACGCTTCGATCCGCGCCCAGTCACCGTTCTTGATCCAGCTGCTGTCGAGCATCCAGGTACCGCCCACGCACATCACGTTGGGCAGCGCCATGTAATTGCGCACATTGGCCGGGTTGACCCCGCCGGTCGGGCAGAAGCGGATATCGCCGAACGGGCCGGCAAAGGCCTTGATCGCCGCCACGCCACCGCTGATTTCCGCCGGGAACAGCTTGAAGCGGCGATAACCCAGTCCGTAGCCCATCATGATCTCCGACGGCGTGCTGATGCCTGGCAGCAGCGGGATCTCGCTGTCCACGCCCGCCTCGAGAATGTCCTGGGTGATGCCCGGGGTGACGACGAACTGCGCGCCGGCGGCCTCGACTGCCGCGAACATGCCGCGGTCGAGCACGGTACCGGCGCCCACGCACAGCTCCGGGCGCTGCTCGCGCAGGACCTGGATGGCCTTCAGGCCGTGCTGCGAGCGCAAGGTCACTTCCAGGGTGCGGATGCCACCGGCGGCCAGGGCATCGGCCAGCGGCAGGATATCTTCCTCACGGGCGATGGTGATTACCGGCAGGATGCGCGCCTTGTCGCAGATGGCGTCGATCCGGGCGGCCTTCTCGGCCATCGAGAGCTTTGGCTGTGGGCGTTCAAGGGTGGTCATGACAGTGGATCCTTGGCTCATGGGCACCAGTAGATGTCCAGGGGGGCGTGAAGAAAGGCGCGAATCGGCATTTCCGAAAGGTCGTTGCCCGCCAGCGCGGCGCGCAGGCTGGCGAGTTTGCCCGGGCCTTGCACGGCCAGGGCGATAAAGGCGGCGCCGGCCAGCAGCGGGCGGGTCAACGTCAGGCGCTGGTGCGGCACGCTTGGCGCCAGCATTGGCAGGCAGCGGCGCTTGCCGGCCAGGTCCAGGCCTTCGCCGAGGTTCGGGCTGCCCGGGAACAGCGAGGCGGTATGGCCATCGTCGCCCATGCCCAGCACCAGCACATCGATTGCCGGCAGGTCAGCCAGCACCTGGTCGGCATGGGCTGCGGCGGCCTCGAGGTTCTCGGCCTGCTGATAAAGTCCGATGAAGCGGGCCTTGGCCGCCGGACCCTTGAGCAGGTGACGGGCCAGCAGGCCGGCGTTGCTGTCGGCATGCTCCACCGGTACCCAGCGCTCGTCGGCCAGGCTGACGGTCACTTTCGACCAGTCCAGCGCTTCGGCCGCCAGCTTCTCGAGGAACGGCACCGGGCTGCGCCCACCGGACAGCACCACGCAGGCCTGGCCTTTGGCGGCGATGGCCGCGCGCAAGCGCTCGGCCACGTCATGCGCCAGGGTCGCGGCCAGTGCCTGGCCATCGGCCAGCGAATGCGCCTTCACGGCCGCCGGCAGTTGCAGTTCAGATATCGCCATACCAGGCCCTCCCATCACGTGTGATCAATGCAATCGAGCTCATCGGCCCCCAGGAACCGGCCGCGTAGGGCTTGGGGGCGTCTCCGGCGTTGCGCCAGCCGGCGATCAACTGGTCGCACCACTTCCAGGCGTATTCGATCTCGTCCTTGCGCACGAACAGGTTCTGGTTGCCGCGCATCACTTCGAGCAGCAGCCGCTCGTAGGCATCCGGAATCCGCGCGCTGCGCCAGGTGTCGGAAAAATTCAGCTGCAACGGGCCACTGCGCAGTTGCATGCCCTTGTCCAGCCCCTGCTCCTTGGTCATCACGCGCAAGGAAATGCCTTCGTCCGGCTGCAGGCGGATGATCAGCTTGTTGCCGATCTGCAGGCGCTGCTCCGGGGCGAAGATGTAGTGCGGCGTTTCCTTGAAGTGGATGACGATCTGCGACAGCTTCTGCGGCATGCGCTTGCCGGTGCGCAGGTAGAACGGCACGCCCGACCAGCGCCAGTTGCGGATGTCGGCGCGCAGGGCGACGAAGGTTTCGGTGTCGCTCTGGGCGTTGGCGTTGTCTTCCTCCAGGTAACCCGGCACCGGCTTGCCGTCGCTGTAGCCGGCGATGTACTGGCCCCGCACCACGCTGGTGCTCAAGCCCTCGCCAGTGATCGGTGCCAGTGCCTTGAGCACCTTGACCTTCTCGTCGCGGATGCTGTCGGCCGACAAGTCGCTGGGTGGGTCCATGGCGATCAGGCACAGCAACTGCAACAGGTGGTTCTGGATCATGTCGCGCAGTTGCCCGGCCTTGTCGAAGTAGCCCCAGCGGCCTTCGATGCCGACCTTCTCGGCCACGGTGATTTCCACGTGGGAGATGGAGTTCTGGTTCCACTGGGTTTCGAACAGGCTGTTGGCAAAGCGCAGGGCGATCAGGTTCTGCACCGTCTCCTTGCCCAGGTAGTGGTCGATTCGGTAGACGCGGTTTTCCGGGAAGAACCGCGCCACGGCATCGTTGACCCGGCGCGATGACTCAAGGTCATGGCCGATGGGCTTTTCCAGTACCACCCGGGTGCGCGGCGCCAGGCCGGCCTTGTCGAGGTTCTCGCAGATCGCGCCATAGACCGCCGCCGCCGTGGCGAAGTAGGCGATCAACGGCTGCTCGCCCGGCGACAGCTCGGCCAGGGCGTGATAGCCCTCGGGCTGGAGGAAATCCAGGTGCTGGTAGCTCAGCCGCGCGAGGAAGCGGCCCAGGGCGGCGGGCTCGATGTCAGCGTCGGGCACGTGCCGGCGCAGGTGCGCCTCGATGGTATTCAGGTGATCCTGTGCGCTGCCGGCCTCACGGGCCAGCGCCAGCAGGCGCGTGTCCGGGTGCAGGAGGTTGGCACGGTCGAGCTGGTAGAGCGCGGGAAACAGCTTGCGCAATGCCAGGTCGCCCAGGGCGCCAAACAGGGCAAAGGTGCAAGGTTCGACACTGATCGCAGCCATGATGTTGGTTCTTTCCCAAAGTTGGCCTAGGAATACCGCTTTCACACACGGTTTTCAAGGGATAATGTAGTAAAAACCACAACATTGCACATAAGCATTACAGACAAGTGGTGCGTCAATCACGCCGACAGTACGATAGACCACCGTGCAAAAAGCCTGCTGCTTCCACAGCCGGCTGTCTTCCCGACCCAAGGACTACACCCATGGACCGCGTGCGCAACCTCCTGGAACAGATCCAGGGCCGCCTCGACGAGCTGAACAAGGCCGAACGCAAAGTCGCCGAAGTCATCCTGCTCAACCCGCAACAAGCCACCCGCTTCAGCATCGCCGCGCTGGCCCAGGCGGCCAAGGTCAGCGAGCCGACCGTCAACCGCTTCTGCCGCTCGTTCGGCGTCAGCGGCTACCCCGAGCTCAAGCTGCAGCTGGCGCAGAGCCTGGCCAGCGGCGCCGCCTACGTGAGCCGCGCGGTGGAGGCCGACGACGACCCGGCGGCCTACACCCAGAAAATCTTCGGCAGCGCCATCGCCTCGCTCGACAGCGCCTGCCAGCAACTCGACCCGCAGCAGGTCAGCCGCGCCGTGGACATGATGATCCAGGCCCGGCAGATCCACTTCTTCGGCCTCGGCGCCTCGGCCCCGGTGGCCCTCGATGCCCAGCACAAGTTCTTCCGCTTCAACCTGGCAGTGTCGGCCCATGCCGACGTGCTGATGCAGCGCATGCTGGCCTCGGTGGCGCACACCGGCGACCTGTTCGTGATCATTTCCTATACCGGGCGCACCCGCGAACTGGTCGAAGTGGCGCGCGTAGCCCGGGAGAACGGCGCCTCGGTGCTCGGCCTGACCGCAGCCGGCTCGCCCCTGGCCCAGGCCTGCAGCCTGAGCCTGAACATCCCGCTGCCGGAGGATACCGACATCTACATGCCGATGACCTCGCGAATCATCCAGCTGACCGTGCTCGACGTGCTGGCCACGGGCATGACCCTGCGCCGCGGCGTCGACTTCCAGCCGCACCTGCGCAAGATCAAGGAAAGCCTCAACGCCAGCCGCTATCCGATCGAGGACGACGAACTCAACTGAGCCGGTGCGCCTGCAAGCGCAGGTGCGCGCGCTGCCCCGGCGCCAGGCTCAGGCCCTCGCCACTGCCGCTGGCCGCCTCGACGCAGACGAAGCCCTGGCTTTCACGGCCGCTCACACCCATCAATGGCCGGTTGCCGGGGTGCCAGACCACGGTGTCGTCGCTATCGCCGGTGTCGATGCACAGTTCGCGCTGCCAGGCCGGGTCCTGCAGCTGCACCCGCGGTGTACCCGGGTAGACCTTCTGGCAGCCACCCTTGAGCTTCAGCGCGCCCTCTTGCCGACAAGCCTGGCGACTGAGGCGATCGTAGCCTTCGATATCCTCGAGCCCGGACAGCGCTATCTCGGACACGTCGCTGATCCGCCAGTAGGCCAGCAGCGCATGGCTCAGCTGGCACGGTTCGCTGTCCTGGTGCTCGGTGCTCAGGCTCAGTTCCATGCGGCTGCCCAGGCGCGCGTGCAGGTCGACCTGCCAGTCGCACAGGTCCAGGCGCCACTTCAAGGTCACGCCCTCCTCGTCCTCGCGGCTGTCCACCAGCTTCCAGTCCAATAGCCGCGCCCAGCCGTGGGCCGGCCACAGGTCCTCGCTGGGGTGGCGGCCGTACCAGGGCCAGCACACCGGCACGCCACCACGGATCGCGCCAACTTGCGGCCACTGCTCGGCGCACCACAGCCAGGGCCGTTCGCCAGCCGGCTGGAAGTGCAGCAACTGGGCGCCCTGGCGGCTGAACACCGCCTGGCAACGGGGATGATCGATGATCAGCACATCGCGCTGCTGGTAACGCTCCCACTCGAATGTCGGCCGGGGCCGCTGCGAGGAAAAGAAGCGATGTAGCGGATGTTCGGGCATGGTTCCAAGCTCTTGTTGTTTGAGATAGCGCTGTCTCGGCCTGTTCCCGACAACCACTGCAAGCCAGTGGGTGCCGGGAGCCGATTTGGATTGGCGTAAATTTACAACAAATGTGCTTAGAAAGACGACTGAATCTTCAAGCCTGCGACCAGCGCGTTGTCCACGTCATCGACGCCGCCCGGACTCTTGATGTACTGCAGGTTGGGCCGTACGGTCAGCCAGTTGGTGACGTGGAAACCGTAGTAGAGCTCGGCGTTGTACTCGGTGCGCTGCAGCGGCACGAAGCCTGGGTTGTCGTAATCGTCGATGCCGCTCTGGGCATTGAGCAGTTCGGCGCGTTTCTTCACGTCGTCATTCACATGAATGCGCGCCACGCCAAAGCCGATGTCGTCCTTGGGCCGCGCGTCGAAGGCGCCCTTGTAGACCAGGCCGATCTGCTGGTAGTTGTCGACCACGTTGGTGGCCTTGTCGTGCACGGTGAAGTTGGCGAACAGGCTCAGGCCGCGGTTGACGTCGCCGCCCTGGGCGGTGATTTGCTGCTGGGCCACCACCCACCAGCCATGCTTGCTGGAATGGGACTTGAACGCCTCGCCGGTCAGGGCCTGGGGATTGCCGTTGATGTCGTCATACACGTCATCGGCCTTGGCCGTGCTGTAGTAGTAGCCCAGGCGGTACTCGCCCGGCAGGCCGTTGACCTTCGGCGACCAGACCATTTCCACCGGCAGGATCGCGCCCTTGGTGCCACTGCCGCTGAGCTTGAAGCCGTTGCCGGTCTCGAGGTTCGACGGGTTCTGCTCGTAGGCGCCGACCTGCACGAAGAATTCTGGCGTGATGTTGTACTTGACCCGCAGCGCCCACTGGCTGACCGGCCAGTTGTACCAGATGCCGCCGACCCAGTTGCCCACCTGGGAACCGCAGAACGCCAGGTTCTGGAAGTCGCAGGGGAAGCTGTTGAAGTCCTCGCCTTCACCGAAACGGCCGACCTTGATGTCCAGGGCGCCGTCGAAGTACTTCTGCTTGACCCACATCTGCGTCAGCCGCCAGGTCTGGCCACGGCCCCAGACTTCCTGCACCGAGCTGAACTGCCCGGCGCGCGGGTCGCTGATGCGGTCGTTGGACAGATTACGGCCGCTGCGCTCGGTGATCGCCAGCTTGAACTCGGCATCGTGCCAGCCGAAGATCTTCTGCAGGTCCAGGTGCGCGCCGAGGGCGAACTGGTCGCTGTAGCGTGCGGTCTTGTCGTCGTTGTAGCCGCCGTGCAGGTTGCCGGCCACCTCGCCGACGTAGTCGAGGGTGAAGTCATAGCCCTTGTCGAGCAGCTCGGTGCGGGCGCCGCCCCAGTCACCGGTCATCCATTTCGATTCGCTGGAAAATGCCTCGGCAGCTTGCGCGCCACTGCTGCCGACCACGGCCAGCAGGGCCAGTGAACCCAACGTCCTGATGCGATTGCGCTGTTCCATCCCTTTGCGTCCTCTTTTTTCTTATTGATGGTGTAGACGATTCAGCGGCCCTTGAAGTGAGCCACGTTGTCCTTTACGGCGGTGCTACTGTGCGGATTCAGGTGCAGGCGCTCGCCGCTGTCAGCGTCGAACAGCAGGACGCGCGCCGGGTCGAACTGCAGGTTCAGGCTATCGCCGACGCGGCAGGCCACATCCGGGGCCAGGCGGCAGCAGACCTTGGTCTGGTTGAGGGTGACGAACACCAGCAGGTCCGGCCCGGTGGGCTCGGTCACCTGCACTTCGGCACGGATCCCCGGCAGGCCATTGCCCTCGCCCAGGGCGATCTGCTCGGGGCGGATGCCGAGCATGATCTCGCGCCCCTCCAGCCCTTCGCTGGCCGGCCCCAGCGGCAGCTCGCAGCGCGCCTGGCCGCTGTCGAGCAGCGCCACCAGGCGCCCGTCCTGGTGGGCCAGGCGCGCGGCAATGAAGTTCATCGGCGGCGAACCGATGAAGCTGGCGACGAACTGGTTGGCCGGGTCGTTGTAGATCTGCTGGGGGGTGCCGAATTGCTGGATGATGCCGTCCTTCATCACCGCCACCTTGTCACCCAGGGTCATGGCCTCGATCTGGTCGTGGGTGACGTACACGGTGGTGGTCTTCAGGCGCTGGTGCATCAGCTTCATTTCGGTACGCATCTCGACCCGCAGCTTGGCGTCGAGGTTGGACAGCGGCTCGTCGAACAGGTAGATCTTCGGCCGCCGCGCCAGCGCCCGGCCCATGGCCACGCGCTGCTGCTGGCCGCCGGAGAGCTGTGCCGGCTTGCGCGCCAGCAGGTGTTCGATCTGCAGCAGCTTGGCCACTCGCGCCACTTCTTCGTCGATGGCCACCTGGGGCATCTTGCGGATCTTCAGGCCGAACTCGATGTTCTCGCGCACGCTCATGGTCGGGTACAGCGCATACGACTGGAACACCATGGCGATGTCACGGTCCTTGGGGCTCATGCCGCTGACATCCTGGTCGTCGATGAGGATCGCGCCGCCGGTGATGTTCTCGAGCCCGGCGATGCAGTTCATCAGGGTCGACTTGCCGCAGCCCGAGGGGCCGACCAGGATCAGGAACTCGCCGTCCTTGATCGACAGCTGGATGTCCTTGAGGGTGTCCGGCAGGCCGCTGCCGTAGGTCTTGTTCACATTGCGAAGTTCGAGCGTTGCCATGTTTTACCCCTTGACCGCGCCGGCCGTGAGCCCGCGGACGAAATACTTGCCTGCCACCACGTAGACCAGCAGGGTTGGCAGGCCGGCGATCATCGCCGCCGCCATGTCGACGTTGTATTCCTTGGCCCCGGTGCTGGTGTTGACCAGGTTGTTAAGGGCCACGGTGATCGGTTGCGAGTCGCCGCTGGAGAACACCACCCCGAACAGGAAGTCGTTCCAGATCTGGGTGAACTGCCAGATCAGGCAGACCATGATGATCGGCGTCGACATCGGCAGGATGATGCGGCGGAAGATGGTGAAGAACCCGGCGCCGTCCAGGCGCGCGGCCTTGACCAGTGCATCGGGGATGCTCACGTAGAAGTTGCGGAAGAACAGCGTGGTAAAGGCCAGCCCGTAGACCACGTGCACCAGCACCAGGCCGGTGGTGGTGCTGGCCAGGCCGAGCTTGCCGAGGGTGAACGAGGCCGGCAGCAGCACGGTCTGGAACGGCAGGAAGCAGCCGAACAGCAGCAGGCCGAAGAACAGCTGCGAGCCACGGAAGCGCCACATCGACAGCACATAGCCGTTCAGCGCGCCGATGGCGGTGGAAATCAGCACCGCCGGCACGGTGATCATGATCGAGTTCCAGAAGTAGCCGCTGACCGTGCCCCAGGCCTTGACCCAGCCGATGCCGGTGAACACCGCCGGCCAGCTGAGCAGGTTGCCGGTGCTGATGTCTTCCGGCGACTTGAAGCTGGTCAGCAGCATCACCACCAGTGGTACCAGGTACAGCAGCACCGCGGCCAGCAGCACCGCGTGGATGGCGATGCGGCTGGGGCTCAGCGCCGGTTTGTCCAATGGGCTATGCATGGCGCTTGCTCCGCAGTTCCGAGTACAGGTACGGCACCAGGATCGCCAGGATCGCCCCGAGCATCAGGATCGCACTGGCCGAGCCCATGCCCATCTGGCCGCGGCTGAAGGTGAACGAATACATGAACATCGCCGGCAGGTCGGAGGAATAGCCCGGGCCGCCGGCGGTCATCGCCGCCACCAGGTCGAAGCTCTTGATGGCGATGTGCGAGAGGATCATCAGCGCACTGAAGAACACCGGGCGCAGGCTCGGCAGCACCACGGTCCAGTAGATGCGCGGCAGGCTGGCGCCGTCGATCTGCGCGGCGCGGATGATCGATTGGTCGACGCCGCGCAGGCCGGCGAGGAACATCGCCATGATGAAACCCGAGGCCTGCCACACGGCGGCGATCACCAGGCAGTACACCACCCGGTCAGGGTCGATCAGCCAGTCCAGGCGAAAGCCCTCCCAGCCCCAGTCGCGCAGCAGCTTGTCCAGGCCCATGCCGGGGTTGAGCAGCCACTTCCAGGCGGTGCCGGTGACGATCATCGACAGCGCCATCGGGTAAAGGTAGATGGTGCGGATGAAACCCTCGCGGCGGATGCGCTGGTCCAGCAGCACTGCCAGCAGCACGCCGATGGCCAGGCTGATGGCGATGAACAGGCCACCGAACACCGCCAGGTTCTTGCTCGCCACCCACCAGCGGTCGTTGTCGAACAGCCGGGCGTATTGTGCCAAGCCCGCCCACTTGTAGGTCGGCAGGAAGGTCGAGGTGGTGAAGGAGAGGACGAAGGTCCACAGGATGTAGCCGTAGAAGCCCACCAGGACGATGAACATGCTCGGCGCCAGCACCAGTTTCGGCAGCCAGCGCTGTAGCGCGTCCAGGGGGGAGGCCCGCAGTTGGGCGGTTACTGTTGTCATGGGTCACCTAATCGCACTGCCGCATCCTGTAGGAGCGGCCTTGTGTCGCGAAAGGGCTGCGCAGCAGCCCCAAAACCGGAGCATCCGGCCTGTCAGGCAGGCGGTGGCTTGAAGTCCCTGGGGCTGCCATGCAGCCCTTTCGCGACACAAGGCCGCTCCTACAGCCGGGACCGTATCAGCCTTTACTTGGCCGCCTTGATCGCCGCCGCCAGCTTCTTCGCCGCATCGGCCGGGTCGGCCTTGGGGTCGTTGATGTAGTTGGTCACCACATCGAAGAACGCGCCCTGCACGGCCAGGGTGGTGGCCATGTTGTGCGCCATGCTCGGCTGCAGGCCGCCGGTCTTGGCGTCGGCCAGGAAGTCCTTGGCCGAGGTCTGGGCGCAGGCGTCGAAGCCGTACTTGCCCATGTCGGCGAGCATGTCGTTGCGCACCGGGATCGAACCCTTGTTGGTGCTGAAGACCTTCTGGAAGTCCTGGCCCAGCACCTTGCGGGCGATGTCCTGCTGCCCCGCCGCAGTGCCGGCGTCCTTCTGCTTGAACACCACCAGCGAGTCGATGTTGTAGAGGAAGGCCTTGTCGGTACCCGGGAACGGCACGCACTGGTAGTCCTTGCCGGCGACTTTCTTCGCCAGGGTCCACTCGCTCTTGGCCCAGTCGCCCATGATCTGCATGCCGGCCTTGCCGTTGATGACCTTGGCGGCTTCCAGGTTCCAGTCCTGGCCCTTGCCGTCAGGGTCCATGTAGGTGGCGACCTTCTTCAGCTCGGTGAGCGCCTTGACCATCTCGGGGCCAGTCAGCGCCTTGTCGTCCAGGTCGACCATGGCCTTCTTGTAGCCATCGGCGCCCATCACCGCCAGCACCACGCTTTCGAACACGGTGCTGTCCTGCCACGGCTGGCCACCGTGGGCGAGCGGGATGAAGCCTTTGGCCTTGAGCTTGTCGGCGGCGGCGTAGAACTCGTCGAGGGTGACCGGCGGTTTGTCGATGCCGGCCGCCTTGAACACCTCGGGGTTGATCCACAGCCAGTTGATGCGGTGGATGTTCACCGGCACGGCCACATAGTCGCCTTCGTACTTGACGGTGTCGGCGACCTTCCTGTCGAGCAGGCTGTCCCACTTTTCCTGCTTGGCGACATCCTTCAGCACTTCGGTGTCGAGCAGGCCGGTGGCAGCCCAGTCCTGGATGTCCGGGCCCTTGATCTGGGCCACACCTGGCGGGTTGCCGGCCACCGCGCGGCTCTTGAGCACGGTCATGGCGGTGGCGCCACCGCCACCGGCGACGGCACCGTCCTTCCAGGTGAAGCCATCTTTCTCGACCTGGGCCTTGAGCACATCGACGGCAGCTTTTTCGCCGCCAGACGTCCACCAGTGCACCACTTCGACGCTGCCTTTGGAATCGGCGGCGGAGGCACTGAGCGGGAGGAGCGAAGCGAGGGAGATCGCGGCAGCGAGACGGAGCGTGGAGTTCATCGAATGTACCTTTCTCGTTTCTTGTTGTTATGCCTGGCAAGTCGGTCGCTTGCATGACATGGAGTCTAATCAGCGCGCCCGCCGCGTCAGGTAACGAAGCGATGCGCGAATGTCAGCGTTTGGTTACATAGCCCGCCAGGGCGGTGGCCAGGCTCGGGGCCAGCGGCAGCCCGGGCAGCAGCACGGCCTGGTAGGCGTGATAAAGGTCGGGCTTGCCAGGCCAGATGGTCGCGGCCGGCCGGTTCTCAGGGTCGAGTTCGTGGTGCCAGCTGCCGGCCTCGCAGTCGATGAAATGGCGGTCGATGAAGTCCCAGAAGGTGCGGTACCAGCGCTCGTACTGCGCCTCACCGGTACGTCGCAGCAAGGCCGCGGCGCTGGCACAGGCCTCGGCATGCACCCAGTGCAGGCGTTCGCGCACCACCGGCTGGTTGTCCCAGTCCAGCGTGTAGACGATGCCCTTGCCGCCATCGACATGCCAGGCATCGCGGCAGGCGCTGTCGAACAACCCCCGGGCGCACTCCAGCAACCATGGCGGCGTGTGCAGCCCGGCCTGCAGGCGCGCTGCCTCCAGGTGCAGGAGCAGCCGCGCCCATTCGAAGGCATGCCCGGGCGTGGTGCCGTAGGGCCGGAAATGGTCGGCGGGGTTGTCGCGGTTGTAGTGCGGCAAGGGCTGCCAGTGCCCGTCGAAATGCTCGACCACCCGATAGTCGTTGGCGGCGGCATGGTGCTGGACGATGCGCAGGGCGATGCGCAGCGCACGGTCGAGCCACAGCGTGTCGCCGGTGACATCGGCCAGGGCGAGGAACGCTTCGGTGGCGTGCATGTTGCTATTGGCGCCGCGGTAAGCCTCGGCCTGCTGCCAGTCACTGGAGAACGATTCGCGCAAGGCGCCCTGCTCCTCGCTCCAGAAACGCGCCTCGATGACGCGAATGGCGTCCACCAGCAAGCCCTGTGCGCCGACCGCGCCGGCCACCACGGCGGAACTGGCGGCCAGGGCGACGAAGGCATGCAGGTAGGCCGCCTTGCTGTTGTCGCCGAGCCCACGGGGCCGGGCGAACCAGCCACCGTCACGGGCGTCCTGCAGCGGCCCGCGCAGGGCATTGATGCCGTGCTCGACCAGCGGCAGGCAGCCCGGCACACCCTGCAGATGGGCCAGTGCGAAGCTGTGGGTCATGCGCGTGGTGTGCAGGGTTTCGGCACTTGCCCCGTCAGGCAGACGGCCCCGCGCGTCCAGGGCGCCGAAGCCGTCGGGCAGCGCAGAGGCCTTGGCGAAGGCCAGCAGGCGCAGGCCTTCGGCCTGAAGCCAGGCGTTGTGCAGCGGGGCGTCGAGCCAACTGCCGGAGGGGAGATCGAGGTTGTCCATGGGCCAGCTGGTTCCTTGCCAGTCTTTTGCGAATAGTAGCCAGCCGTCCTGGCCGGGATGTCACGAACGCCTGCTGTTATGTCACTGCACCGTGACATTTCTATGGCCTGTACCGGCCCTTTCGCGGGCAGCCCGCTCCCACAGGGATCGCGCAATGTTCAAGGCAGGGGCAAATCCTGTGGGAGCGGGCTTGCCCGCGAAAGGGCCGGTACAGGCGGCAGAGAAACTCAATCCATACCCCGTGGCAGATACAGCGTCACCCGCAATCCGCCCTCGCGCAGGTTCAGCAGGCTGACCTCGCCGCCATGGCTATGGGCGATATTGCGCGCAATCCCCAGCCCGAGCCCATACCCCTGTTGCTTGCCGGCCAGCCGGAAATGCGGCTCGAACACCTGCTCCAGCTGCTGCTGCGGCACACCTGGCCCCTGGTCATCGACCTGCAGGACGAACGCCTCGGCATTGTCGATGATCCGCAAACGCGCCCGCTCGCCATACTTGATGGCGTTGTCGATCAAGTTGCCGATACAGCGTCGCAGCGCCAGCGGCTTGCCCGGATAAGGTGCCCGGGCCTGCCCCTCGAGGGTGATGCGGCCATCCCCCAGATAGGGCTCGGCCAGCATCTCCAGCACCTGGTTGAGGTCGATCGCCTCGATGTTCTCGTGGATATCGGTGTCCTTCACGCACTGCAGGGCACCTTTGACCAGCAGTTCCAGCTCATCCAGGTCCTGGCTGAACTTGGCCTGCATGCGCTCGTCCTCCAGCAGCTCCACGCGCAGGCGCAGGCGGGTGATCGGTGTGCGCAGGTCGTGGGAGATGGCGCTGAACAACTGCGAACGCTCGGTCAGGTAACGGCTGATGCGCTCGCGCATGCTGTTGAACGCCCGCCCGACCTCGACCACTTCGCTGCCGCCGCCCTCGGCCACCGGCGCCACGTCGGCCCCCAGCGACATCTCGCGGGCAGCGCGCGCCAGGCGCTTGAGCGGCCAGCTCTGCCAGTGCACCAGCAAGCCGATGAACAGCAGCAGCAAGGCGGTGGTCATGACGATGAAGCCGATCTGCTGGCGTGGCAGGCGTTCGGCCTCGAGGCTGGTGTAGGGCTCGGGCAGCAACGAGGCGATGTACAGCCACTCGCCTTCGCCCAGGCGGATCTGCGTCACCAGCACGGGCGGGTTGAGCGGCTCCAGGGTCAGCGAATAGTGCGCCCAGGAGCGCGGCAGTTCGTCCAGCTTGAGTCCGCTGTTGAAGATGCGCAGGTCATCGGGGCTGACGAACTCGACGGAAATCTCCATCTGCGCCCCCAGGCGCTCGTGCAGTACCTGCTGGAAAACGTCGATCACCGCCTGCTTGCGTGGCGTGATCGGCAACACCGGCATGTCCAGCGGCTTGACGTTGAGCGACACGAAGAAACGCGTACCGCCCATGCTGCGCAACTGGTCGAGGACCATCGGCCGGTAGGCCACCGGCAACGAACGGAAGTAGCTGACACTGGCACTCATGGAGTGGGCCAGGCTGCCGGCACTGGCCCTCAGGCCCTGCAACTGGCTGGCGCGCAGCTGGGCCACCCAGATCAGGCTCGACAGCCCCTGGGCCAACAGCACCACCAGCAAGGTCAGCAGCAGCATGCGCCCCAGCAACGAGCGCGGCAGCAGCCGCCAGCGCCGCTCAGGAAGCACGGCAGACATGGGCAGCCAGCAGGTAGCCACTGCCACGCACGGTGCGGATCAGCCGCGGCGGCTTGTCGGTGTCGCGCAGGCGCTGGCGCAGGCGGCTGACCGCCATGTCGACGATGCGGTCCAGGGGCATCGGCTCGCGGCCACGGGTGGCGTTGCCGATGGTGTCGCGGTCGAGGATCTGCTGCGGGTTGTCGAGAAACAGCTTGAGCAGGGCGAAGTCGGCGCCGGAAAGGATGACCTCTTCGCCATCACGATGGAACAGGCGGTGGCTGACCGTGTCCAGGCGCCAGTCGTCGAAGGCCAGCACGGCGCTGGCCGGCGCGGCCTGGCCGAATTCGGCGCGGCGCAACAGGGCCTTGATGCGCGCTTGCAGTTCACGCGGGCTGAACGGCTTGCCGAGGTAGTCGTCGGCGCCCAGCTCCAGGCCGATGACCCGGTCGGCCTCGTCGGAGCTGGCGGTCAGCATGATGATCGGCACCCGCGCCTGGCGCGGATGCTGGCGCACCCAGCGGCACAGGCTGAAGCCGTCTTCGTCGGGCAGCATGACGTCGAGGATCACCAGGTCGCAGGGGGTGGTTTCCAGGGCCCGGCGAAAGCCCTGGCCATCGGCTTCGGCATGCACCTGCAGGCCGGCGCGGCTCAGGTAGGTTTGCAGCAGTTCACGGATTTCCTGGTCGTCGTCGACCATCAGGATCGTCTTGCCGGCAGTGCTCAAGGTGTCCCGCCCTCTTTTTGTCACAGGTCTTCTTCGCCTGCTTTGCCGATGGGGCTGCTGCGCAGCCCTTTCGCGACACAAGGCCGCTCCTACAGGGGAAGCATTCTGTGTCGCGAAAGGGCCGCAAAGCGGCCCCATTCATGATTTCAGTGATCCAGCGTTTGCTGTAATGCCACCCCCGCGCCCAACAGTCCAGAGAATTCCGCCGTCACCAGCCACACCGGCACGCCAGCGAAGTAGCCGCTCATGCAGCCCTTGTCGGCGAAACTCTGGGCAAAGCCGCTGCGCAGGAACAGCTCGGCAAAGCGCGGGATCACGCCGCCGACAATATAAACCCCGCCGCGCGCGCCGAGCGTCAGGACATTGTTACCGGCTACCCTGCCGAGGAAGCGGCAGAACTGCTCGATCACCGCCAGCGCCCGTGGCTCGCCGCCCAGCGCCGCATCGGTGATCTGCGCCGGGGAAGTATGTCGCGGTATGTCGCCGTCCAGCGCACAGATGGCCTGGTACAACCGCACCAGGCCACCGCCGCTGAGCACGGTCTCGGCGCTGACGTGGCCGATCTGCCCGTGCAACTGTTGCTGGATCGCTGCCTCGCGGGCATTGCCCACCGGCAGGTCGACATGCCCGCCCTCGCCCGGCAGCGCCTGCCAGTGCTGCTCGCCCAGGCGCAGCAGGCTGCCGACGCCCAGGCCCGTGCCTGGGCCGATCACCAGCGCCGGCCGCGCCGGGTCCGCCTTGCCGGCGCAGACCTCACGGTATTCACCCGGTTGCAGACGGGTCATGCCCAGGGCCTGGGCGGAGAAGTCGTTGATCAGCAACAGCCGCTCGACCTGCAAGGTCTGGCAAAAAGCCTTGTGGCTGAGCCGCCAGTGGTTGTTGGTGAAGCGGAATTCGTCGCCATCGACCGGCCCGGCCACCGCCAGGCACACCGCCGCCAGGCCGCCACGGGCGATGCCGTGGCCGTGCAGGTAGGCCTCGATGGCCTGTTCCGGGCTGGTGTAGTCCGCCGTGGCGAACACCTTCACCTGGTACAGCTGGTTGTCACGCCACAACGCAAAACGGGCATTGGTGCCACCGATGTCGCCAACCAGCAGGTCCTTCATTTGAGGTTCTCCAGTCCCGAAGTAAAGGCGCTCGCCCCCTGTTCGGCGGGGCTGAACGCCATGCGCATGAAGCCGAACAGCTCGCGCCCGCAGCCCAGGTCGTTGCCCTGGGGCGCGGCGGGCAGGTCACGGCTGGCCAGTTCCTCGGCCGAGACCATCACCCGCAGCGTGCCTTCGACGCCATCGACGCGCACGATATCACCATCTCGCACCCGTGCCAGCGGACCACCGTCATAGGCTTCCGGGCAGACGTGAATGGCCGCCGGGATCTTGCCCGAGGCACCGGACATGCGCCCGTCGGTAACCAGCGCGACCTTGTAGCCGCGGTCCTGCAGCACGCCAAGGAACGGCGTCAGCTTGTGCAGCTCGGGCATGCCGTTGCAACGCGGGCCCTGGAAGCGCACCACGGCGACGAAGTCACGCTCCAGCTCGCCGGCCTTGAACGCATCGGCCAGCGACTGCTGGTCATGGAACACCCGCGCCGGCGCCTCGACCACCTGGTGTTCGACCGCCACGGCGGAGACCTTCATCACGCCACGGCCGAGGTTGCCTTCCATCACCCGCAACCCGCCCTCGGCCGAGAACGGCCGCGCCACCGGGCGCAGGATGCTTTCGTCGAGGCTCTGCTGCGGGCCTTCGCGCCAGACCAGCTTGCCGTTGTCGAGGAACGGCTCCTGGGTGTAGCGGCGCAGGCCATGGCCGGCCACGGTGTTGACGTCCTCGTGCAGCAGCCCGGCGTCGAGCAGCTCGCGGATCAGGAACGCCATGCCGCCGGCCGCCTGGAAGTGGTTGATGTCGGCCTTGCCGTTGGGGTAGACGTGGGACAGGGTCGGCACCACTTCGGAGAGGTCGGCCATGTCCTGCCAGGTCAGCTGGATGCCTGCCGCCTGGGCGATCGCCGGGATGTGCAGGGTGTGGTTGGTCGAGCCGCCGGTGGCGTGCAGGGCGACGATCGAGTTGACCAGCGCCTTCTCGTCGACGATCTCGCCCAGCGGCATGAAGCTGCCGCTGGCCTTGGTCATGCGCGTGACCTGCTGCGCCGCCTCGGCGGTGAGCGCGTCGCGCAGCGGTGTGTAGGGGTTGACGAACGAGGCGCCCGGCAGGTGCAGGCCCATCACCTCCATCACCAGCTGGTTGGTGTTGGCGGTGCCGTAGAAGGTGCAGGTGCCGGGGCTGTGGTAGGACTTCATCTCCGACTCCAGCAGCTCCTCGCGGCTGGCCTTGCCTTCGGCATAGCGCTGGCGCACATCGGCCTTCTGCTTGTTGGAGATGCCGGAAGCCATCGGCCCGCCCGGGACGAAAATGGTCGGCAGGTGGCCGAAGCGCAGCGCCCCCATCATCAGGCCGGGGACGATCTTGTCGCAGATACCGAGCATCAGCGCGGCGTCGAACATGTTGTGCGACAGCGCCACGGCAGTGGACATGGCGATCACTTCGCGGCTGGCGATGGCCAGTTCCATGCCCGGCTCGCCCTGGGTCACGCCGTCGCACATGGCCGGCACGCCACCGGCGAACTGGCCGACCGAGCCGACTTCGCGCAGGGCCTGCTTGATCTGCTCGGGGAAGTGCAGGTACGGCTGGTGCGCCGAGAGCATGTCGTTGTAGGCCGAGACGATGGCCACGTTGGCCGCGTTCATCAGGCGCAGGGCCTGCTTGTCCTCGCTGCCGCACCCTGCCACGCCGTGGGCGAAGTTGGCGCACTGCAGGCTGGCGCGCATGGGGCCGTCGCTGGCCGCGCCGCGGATCAGCCGCAGGTAGCGCTCGCGGGTGGCACGGCTGCGTTCGATCAGCCGTTGGGTGACCTCAAGGATGCGCGGATGCATGTACTGGACTCCAGGCTAATTGTAAGGGCGGTTTACCGGGCATTTCCCCTCCAAACGATTGCGGCCTAGGCTCAAGGTAAAGGAGCCCGTGGCAACCGGGGAGGCACTGCGCCCAACCACTCGTTGTATGTTTAAACAAAATACTGCCATCAAAAAGGCTTGTTTTCTATCAGCCAGTGAATAATCTTGTAATTCCAACAACAAAACCGTTTCAGTGAAGCCCCTTTTTGCCACAGCTTTCACTCGGACTGCCAGAGGTACTGCCATGACCCTTCGCATCGCCATCAACGGATTCGGCCGCATCGGGCGCAATGTCCTGCGCGCACTGTATACCCAAGGCTACCGCCAGGACCTGCAGGTCGTCGCCATCAACGACCTGGGCGACAGCGCCATGAACGCCCACCTGCTCAAGTACGACAGCGTGCACGGCACCTTCGATGCCGAGGTGCACGCCGACCACGAAAGCCTGACGGTCAACGGTGACCGTATCGCCGTGAGTGCCATCCGCAACCCGGCCGAGCTGCCCTGGAAGGCCGAAGCGATCGACGTGGTCTTCGAATGCACCGGGTTGTTCACCGACCGCGCCAAGGCCGCCGCACACCTGGCTGCCGGGGCCGGCAAGGTGATCATCTCGGCCCCGGGCAAGGGCGTCGATGCCACCGTGGTCTATGGGGTCAACCATGACGTCCTGCGCGCCTCGCACCAGATCATCTCCAACGCCTCGTGCACCACCAACTGCCTGGCGCCGATCGCCCAGGTGCTGCACCGCGAGTTCGGCATCGAACAGGGGCTGATGACCACCATCCACGCCTACACCAACGACCAGGTGCTGACCGACGTCTACCACAGCGACCCGTACCGCGCCCGTTCGGCCACCCAGTCGATGATCCCGAGCAAGACCGGTGCCGCCGAGGCGGTGGGCCTGGTGCTGCCGGAGCTGGCCGGCAAGCTGACCGGCCTGGCGGTGCGGGTGCCGGTGATCAACGTGTCGCTGGTCGACCTTACCGTCAACCTTCAGCGCGAGGCCACGGCCGAGCAGGTCAACCAGTTGTTCCTCGAGGCCAGCCGGCATTCCAAGGTGCTCGGCTACAACGCGTTGCCGCTGGTGTCGTGCGACTTCAACCACAACCCGCTGTCGTCGATCTTCGACGCCAACCATACCCGCGCCAACGGGCGCATGCTCAAGGTGATGGCCTGGTACGACAACGAGTGGGGTTTCTCCAACCGCATGCTGGACAACTGCCTGGCGCTGGCCAACGCGCGCTAGCCAAGCAGAGGATGCGCGGGCCTTGCAAGCGTGCGCGGTCAATGTGGGAGTGGGTTCACCCGCTCCCACAGGGACCAGGTCTGCTTGCAAAAACGTCGACGACGAGCTTCCTGCAAGCAATCTTTACCTTTTCCTAACAATTCCAAGCTTGACCTGACAGACAGATGATAAGCATTATCATTCACCTTTCGTCGGCCAGGTCCTCCCGTGAGTCAGTCCCGGTTCAACTCCGTCTTTCTCGTCCAGCGCCTTTCCCTGCTGCGTACCCTGCAGCGCATGGTGGGCAACCCCAGCACGGCCGAAGACCTGTTGCAGGAAACCTACCTGCGGGTGTCCCGCGCCGTGGGCGAGCGCCCCATCGAACACCTCGAGCCCTTCGTTTTCCAGACTGCCCGCAACCTGGCCCTGGACCATTTGCGCACCCGCCGGGTGCAGGCGCGCATGCTGGTCGACGACGTGCCCGACGAGGTCCTGCACAACGTCGCCGCGCCCGCCGGCAGCAGCGAGGATGCCGCCCATGCCGAGCGGTTGCTCAAGCACCTGAGCGTCAGCCTCAGCCAACTGACCGAACGCCAGCAGCGCATCTTCATCCTCAGCCGCCTGCATGGCGCCAGCTACCTGGAAATTGCCGAACAACTGAAGGTCTCGGCCAGTACGGTGCAAAAGGAGCTGAAACTGATCATGGCCATCTGCATGGGCGTGGCCGATCGTCTCAAATGAGCCGACCGCTGGTTGCCTGATTGCGGCCAAGGCCTTGCCACGCCCCGCCTTAGCCAGGATCATGCGAAAAAATCATTTCAAGGACCCACCGTGACCGACCGCCCCGCCCCTCGCCCGTCAGCCGCCGGGCCCGACGCCCGCGCGCTGGACGAGGCGCTGGATTGGCTGGTGCGCCTGCAATGCGCCACTGAAGCGGACACCCTGGCCTTCGAACAGTGGCTCAGCGCGGCCCCGGAAAACGCCGAGGCCTACGTCGAGGCCGAGGCACTGTGGAACGGCACGCCACTGCGCCAGGCCGCCACGCAGATGCATCAGCGGCGGCGACGCTCGCTACCCGGGCGCCTGCGGGCGCACTGGAAACCGCTGGCTACCGCCGCCGTGCTGCTGGTCGGGCTGTTCACCTTCGGCAACCTGCCGGTGCGCCTGCAAGCCGACCACCTGACCGTGGTCGGCGAGCGCCAGCGCCTGCAACTGGATGACGGCGCCAAGGTGCTGCTCAACACCAACTCGGCCTTTGCCAGCGACCTGCAAGGTGGCCGCCAGGTGGCGCGCCTGCTGCAGGGCGAGGCGTACTTCCAGGTGCCCGGCGGCGCCCTGCAGCCGCTGGAGGTCGAGGCCGGGCCGCTGCGCGCCCAGGTGCGCGACACCGATTTCGCCGTGCGTTTCCTCGATGGCGAAGCCCAGGTGCGGGTGCAACGCGGCGACGTCGACCTGCAAGCCGCCAGTGACCAGCAGCGCATCCGCCTGAGCGCCGGCGACAGCATCAGCGTCGGCCCCCAGGGCTTCGGCCAGCGCCAGCGCCCGGACATGCACAAGGACCTGGCCTGGGTCGACGGCCGCCTGGTGTTCGAGAACTGCCCGCTGAGCCAGGTGCTGGCCGAAGTGCGGCGCTATTACCCCGGCTGGATCATCAATCGCAACAGCCAGCTCGGCGACATGGCGGTGACCGGCAACTACCGCCTCGACCAACCGCTGGAAACCTTGCGCGCCCTGGCCCACATCACTTCCGCGCAGCTCCATGAGTTCCCCGCCGTGGTGATCATCAACTGACCTGAAAGTATTTTTACGCGATCGCGCCAGCCCGCCCGTCTCGTTATAGCCAATGCAACTGATTCTTGTTTGAAAACGAGAACAGTCATCACCTATAACAGTTCGCGCGTCAGGGAGCGCTATCGATGTCCACTGGTCCATTTCGCCCGTCTACCCTTCCCCGCCGTACGGGACAATTGTCCCTGCTGACCCTCGCCCTGCTCGCCAGTGGCGCCTGCAGCCTGCCGGCGCTGGCCGCAGAGCCGGCGCAGGCCAGCAGCCCGCGCATGGGTGACTACCGCTTCAGCATCGCCCAGCAACCGCTGGTCGAGGCGATCAACGCCTTCAGCCAGGTCACCGGCTGGCAGGTCGGTTTCAGTGCCGAGCTCGCCGACGGCGTGGCCTCGCCCGGCGTGCAGGGCTCGCTGCCAGCGGAAGCCGCGCTCAAGCGCCTGCTCCAGGGCACCGGCCTGGGTTACCGCAAGATCGGCAACGGCAATGTGGTGCTCGAGCGCCAGTCGGCGGGCAACGCCATCGCCCTGCAGCAGATGACCGTCAGTGCCACCCGCAACGCCCAGGACGTCAGCCAGGTACCCAGCACCGTCAGCGTGCAGACCCGCGAGCAGCTGGACCGGCAGAACGTCAACAACATCCAGGAGCTGGTGCGCTACGAGCCCGGCGTATCGGTTGGCGGCACCGGTCAGCGCAGTGGCCTGAATGGCTACAACATCCGCGGCATCGACGGTGAGCGCGTGCTGACCCAGGTCGATGGCGTGTCGATCCCCGACAGCTTCTTCTACGGCCCCTACGCCCAGACCCAGCGCAACTACGTCGACCCCGAAATCGTCAAGCGCGTGGAAATCCTCCGCGGCCCGGCCTCGGTGCTGTACGGCAGCAACGCCATCGGCGGCGCAGTGAGCTACTTCACCCTCGACCCGGACGACATCATCAAGCCCGGCAAGGACGTCGGTGCACGCCTGAAGACCGGCTACAGCTCGGCCGACGAGAGCTGGTTGACCTCCGCCACCGTCGCCGGCCGCACCGGCGACTTCGACGGCCTGCTGCACCTGAGCCAGCGCAACGGCCACGAGACCGAATCCTACGGTGGCCACGGCGGCAGCGGCCTGGCCCGCACCGAAGCCAACCCGGAAGACGTGCGCACCACCAACGTGCTGGCCAAGCTCGGCTGGAACTACGCCGACGACGCGCGCCTGGGCTTCACCTACGAGCGCTACAAGGACGACCGCGACCAGAACATCCTCAGCGCCGTCGGCGGCCCGTTCACCAACGGCACTGGCCTTGGCATGTACCGCAGCCGCAGCGGCAACGACACCGTGACCCGCGAACGCTTTGGCATCAACCATGAGTTCGGCCTCGACTCGCTGGTCGCCGACCACGTCAAGTGGAGCCTGAACTACCAGATCGCCAAGACCGACCAGAGCACCGAGGAAATCTACTTCCCGTTCAGCCGCACCGTGCTGCGCACCCGCGACACCACCTACAAGGACCGCCAGTGGGTGCTCGACGCGCAGCTGGACAAGGCCTTCAGCATCGGCGCCACCGACCACCTGCTGACCTACGGCACCACCCTCAAGCACGAGAAGGTCACCGGCTCGCGCAGCGGCACCGGCACCTGCCTGGCGGTCAGCGGCACCTGCCGTGCCATCGGCCAGGTCAGCACGTCCGACGCCCAGGCCCTGGTCAGCGACTTCCCGGACCCGACCGTCAACACCTACAGCCTGTTCGTGCAGGACGAAATCCGCTGGAACAACTGGACCTTCCTGCCCGGCGCACGCTACGACTACACGCGCATGGAGCCGAAGTTCACCGACGCATTCCTGCGCGGCATCCAGGGCTCGGGCACCGCGCCTGCCAGCCTCGACGACTCGGACAAGAAGTGGCACCGGGTGTCGCCCAAGTTCGGCCTGACCTACGCCTTCAACGACAACTACACCTGGTACGGCCAGTACGCCGAAGGCTTCCGCACGCCGACCGCCAAGTCGATGTACGGCCGCTTCGACAACCCGACCCTGGGCTACAGCGTGCAGGGCAACCCGGGCCTGGAGCCGGAGAAGAGCAAGAGCTACGAGACCGGCCTGCGCGGCAACTTCGACGCCGGCAACTTCGACGTGGCGGTGTTCTACAACAAGTACCGCGACTTCATCGACGAAGACGCCGTGCAGTCGGCCAACCTGGAAACCACCTTCCAGGCCAACAACATCAAGCGCGCCACCATCAAGGGTGCCGAGATCAAGGGCCGCCTGAACCTCGACCACTTCGGTGCCCCGCAGGGCCTGTACACCCAGGCATCGATCGCCTACGCCAACGGCCGCAACGATGACAACGGCCAGCCGCTGAACAGCGTCAACCCGCTGACCGGCGTGTTCGGCCTGGGCTACGAGCAGCCTGACTACGGCGGCCTGCTGAGCTGGACCCTGGTCAAGCGCAAGACCCGCGTCGACGACACCACCTTCTTCGCGCCGGACGGCCAGAGCTCGCAGTTCCGCACCCCGGGTTACGGCGTGCTGGACCTGAGCGGCTTCTACAAGGTGACCGACGACGTCACCGTCAACGCCGGGCTGTACAACCTGACCGACAAGAAGTACTGGCAGTGGGATTCGGTGCGCGGCTACGACGGCCAGGGTGAAGCCGGCGTGACCCAGCCGGCCAACCTCGACCGCCTGACCATGCCGGGGCGCAACTTCGCCATCAATGTGGTGTGGGATATCTGACCCAAACAGGCAGGTCTGGCCCTTCGCGGGTAAACCCGCTCCCACAGCTGTCCCTGTGGGAGCGGGCTTGCCCGCGAAAGGGCCGGAACTGACAACACAAATATTCAGTTTTTTTACGGTCCACCCCGCGCTGTTTCGTCTTGTCACTAGACGCCCTCATTTTCCAAGGACACCCCCATGACCGACCGCCCCGCCCTGCGCTCGCAACGCCTGAACCAGGTCACCCACGCACCGCACAGCGAACTCGACGCCCTGGTCAAATCCCACGCGCCGTTCGACAGCCGCGAAAGCTTCGCCCGCTTCGTCGTCGCCCAGTACCTGTTCCAGGCCGAACTCAAGGCCCTGTACAACGACCCGCAACTGATCGCCATCGTCCCGGACCTGGCCGAGCGCTGCCGCGCCGAGCAGGCCCGCCTGGACCTGGCCGACCTGAACACCGAAATCCCCGCTGCCGTGCCCGGCGCCTTGCAGAATCCGACCCTGGCTGAAGCCATGGGCTGGATCTTCGTCTCCGAAGGCTCCAAACTGGGCGCCGCGTTTCTGATCAAGCGTGCCGTGGCCCTGGAATTGTCCGACAGTTTCGGCGCTCGTCACCTCGGCGAACCTGCCGGTGGCCGCGCCGAAGGCTGGAAGCAGTTCACCCGCATCCTCGATGGCCTGGCGCTGTCGCCCGAGGAAGACGCCGCCGCCGAGCGCGCTGCGGTGGCCGCGTTCGAGCGCTTCACCGAACTGCTCAAGCACGCCTACGCCGCCGACGCCGCGCTGGCCTGAGACGCATCAACCGGCCGCCCCACCGGCGGCCGGACGTTTTTTTGCAGTGAGACCATGACCCGACCCGCCCGCTCGAAACTGTCCCGCCTGCTCTATGGCATCCTGGCTTACGTCAGCTTGGGGATAGGCCTGGTCGCCATCGTCATCCCCGGCCTGCCGACCACCGAATTCATCCTCCTCGCGGCCTGGGCCGCGACGCGCAGTTCGCCGCGCCTGTCCGCCTGGCTGGAGAACCACCGGCTGTTCGGGCCGATCCTGCACAACTGGCGCAACGGCAAGGTGATCCAGCGCCGCGCCAAGGTCAGCGCGACCCTCAGCATGCTGCTGTGCGCCGGCCTGATGCTGACCTTTCTCGAGCACCACTGGCCGGTGTTCCTGGCCATCGCCGGCATGACCCTGGGCAACCTGTGGATCTGGTCGCGCCCGGAGCGGTTGTGCCCCGCCGCGTCACAGGCTCAGCAGCCCTGAATACAGCAGGTAGGCGGCCAGCACAGCGCCGGCCAGCACCGCCGCGAAGATCAGTTTTTCCCAGGTGGTGAACAAGGTCTGTCCCTGCTCGTGCTTGGCCCGGGCGAACAGGATCACCCCCGGGGCATATAACAGGGCTGACAACAGCAGGTACTTGAGCCCGCCGGCGTACAGCAGCCATACCGCGTACAGCAGCGCCAGCGCCGCCACCGCGAGGTCCTTGCGCCGCAGCGCCTGCTGCCCGGCGTAGCACTCGCCGCGCCACGCCAGCAGCACGGCATAGGCCGCCGACCACAGGTAGGGCACCAGGATCATCGACGATGCCAGGTAGATCAGGCTGGTGTAGGTGCCCGCCGAGAACAGGGTGATCAGCAGGAAGCCCTGGATCATGCAGTTGGTCAGCCACAGGGCATTGGCCGGCACCTGGTTGGCGTTCTCCTTGGCCAGGAAGCGCGGCATGGTCTTGTCGCGGGCCGTGGCAAAGAGGATCTCGGCGCACAGCAGCGCCCACGACAGCAAGGCGCCGAGCAGCGACACCGCCAGGCCGATACTGATCAGCAGGGCGCCCCAGGGCCCGACGATATGCTCCAGCACCGACGCCAGCGACGGGTTCTGCAGCCCAGCCAGCTCAGGCTGGGTCATTACCCCCAGCGACAGCACGTTGACCAGCACCAGCAGCGCCAGCACGCCAAGAAAGCCGATCACCGTGGCCTTGCCCACATCGGAGCGGCGCTGGGCACGCCCGGAGTACACGCTGGCGCCCTCGATGCCGATGAACACGAACACCGTCACCAGCATCATGTTGCGCACCTGCTCCAGCACGTTGCCGAACTGCGGGTTGCCCAGGCCCCAGATGTCACGGGTGAAGATGTCGGCGCGAAAGGCGAAGGCGGCGATGACGATGAAGATCAGCAGTGGCACCACCTTGGCCACGGTGGTCACCTGGTTGATCAACGCCGCTTCCTTGATGCCGCGCAGCACCAGGAAATGCACCGACCACAGCAGCAGCGAGGCGCAGCCGATGGCGACCGGCGTGTTGCCCTGGCCGAAGACGGGGAAGTAGAAGCCCAGGGTGCTGAACAGCAGCACGAAATAGCCGACGTTGCCCAGCCAGGCGCTGATCCAGTAGCCCCAGGCCGAAGAGAAGCCCATGTACTCGCCAAACCCGGCCTTGGCGTAGGCATAGACACCGGAATCCAGCTCGGGCTTGCGGTTGGCCAGGGTCTGGAACACGAAGGCCAGCGCCAGCATGCCCACCGCCGTGATGCACCAGCCGATCAGCACCGCGCCCACATCGGCGCGTGCCGCCATGTTCTGCGGCAGCGAGAAGATCCCGCCGCCGATCATCGAACCGACCACCAGTGCGATCAATGCGCCAAGGCGCAACTTCTGTCCCGGTTCGCTCATGGGCCCCTTGTCTCCCTTCGATATTCCATCAATACAGCGGCAGCATCAGGACTTATGCATTTATATAAAATGTCAGGCAATTAAACCTATAGCACTCATAACGTCTTTGTCTATAGCAGCACCCCTAGCAAAATTGCCAGTTGCAAGGTGACAAGAAAAGTTTCTAATAAAACCGTAAATGCTTATCGGAAATTTGCCAAAGCGGGAAAAGCAGCTAGTTTCAATGTTCGCAGGCCAAACAGAGCGTTTGTTCCAGATGTACATGGAGGTGCCAGCGCACAAGGCCTGCAGCTTGGCTGTCGGCACTCTCCAGGAGTCGCGTGTAGGAAACTTCCTACATCACGTGCCGATGAACTGATCCATGTCAGTTCATGGCAAGAACATCGGCATTATGCTGATGTCAACTTTCTCCTGGCAGGAGTTGTTAAATGTCTGATTCTTCCGGAAAACTTAAACTCGGCGCGCTAGTTGCGCTCGTTGTCGGCTCGATGATTGGTGGCGGGATTTTTTCTTTGCCACAAAACATGGCCGCCAGCGCCGGTGTTGGCGCGGTCCTGATCGGCTGGGCCATCACCGCGGTCGGCATGCTCATGCTGGCCTTCGTGTTCCAGACCCTGGCCAACCGCAAGCCTGACCTGGATGGCGGTGTCTATGCCTACGCCAAGGCCGGCTTCGGCGACTACATGGGCTTCTCTTCGGCCTGGGGCTACTGGATCAGTGCCTGGCTGGGCAACGTCGGCTACTTCGTGCTGCTGTTCAGCACCCTGGGCTACTTCTTCCCGATCTTCGGCGAGGGCAACACCCCGGCCGCCATCATCGCTGCCTCGATCCTGCTCTGGGCGGTGCATTTCCTGGTGCTGCGCGGCATCAAGGAAGCCGCGTTCATCAACCTGGTCACCACCGTGGCCAAGGTCGTGCCGCTGGTGCTGTTCGCCCTGATCTGCCTGTTCGCCTTCCGGCTCGACGTGTTCACCGCCGACATCTGGGCCGTGGGCACACCGGAGCTGGGCAGCGTGATGAACCAGGTGCGCAACATGATGCTGGTCACCGTCTGGGTGTTCATCGGCATCGAGGGGGCGAGCATCTTCTCGTCCCGTGCGGAAAAACGCGCCGACGTGGGCAAGGCCACGGTCATCGGCTTCGTCACCGTGCTGCTGTTCCTGGTGCTGGTCAACGTGCTGTCGCTGGGCATCATGACCCAACCGGAACTGGCCAGGCTGCAGAACCCGTCGATGGCGGCCGTGCTCGAACACGTGGTCGGCCACTGGGGCGCGGTGCTGATCAGCGTCGGCCTGATCATCTCGCTGCTCGGGGCGCTGCTGTCGTGGGTGCTGCTGTGCGCCGAGATCATGTTCGCCGCAGCCAAGGACCACACCATGCCGGCGTTTTTGCGCCGCGAGAACGCCAACCAGGTGCCGGCCAACGCCCTGTGGCTGACCAACGCCATGGTGCAGATCTTCCTGGTGATCACGCTGTTCTCCGCCAGCACCTACCTGTCGCTGATCTACCTCGCCACCTCGATGATCCTGGTGCCTTACCTGTGGTCGGCGGCCTATGCCTTCCTGCTGGCACTGCGCAGCGAAACCTACGAACAGGCCCTGGCCGAACGCAAGAAAGACCTGGTCATCGGCGCCATCGCCCTGCTGTACGCCATCTGGCTGCTGTATGCCGGCGGCGTGAAATACCTGCTGCTCTCGGCCCTGCTGTATGCCCCTGGCGCGATCCTGTTCGCCAAGGCCAAGCATGAGCTGGGTCAACCGATCTTCACCAACGTGGAAAAACTGATCTTCGCTGCCGTGGTCGTCGGCGCCCTGGTGGCAGCCTTTGGCCTGTACGACGGCTTCCTGACCCTGTGACCCACGTATTTGCCTTAATGGAGGATTGAACGATGTCCACTGAAAAACACAAGTACGGCGTGCACTCCGAAGCTGGCAAGCTGCGCAAGGTAATGGTTTGCGCCCCGGGCCTGGCGCACAAGCGTCTGACCCCGAGCAACTGCGACGAGTTGCTGTTCGATGACGTGATCTGGGTCGACCAGGCCAAGCGCGATCACTTCGACTTTGTCACCAAGATGCGCGAGCGCGGCGTGGACGTGCTGGAGATGCACAACCTGCTGACCGACATCGTGCAGAACAAAGAGGCCCTGGCCTGGATCCTCGACCGCAAGATCACCGATGACACCGTCGGCGTGGGCCTGAAGAACGAGGTGCGCAGCTGGCTCGAAGGCCTCGAGCCGCGCCACCTGGCCGAATTCCTGATCGGCGGCGTGGCGGGCCAGGACCTGCCACAGAGCGAAGGCACCGACGTGGTCAAGATGTACAACGACTACCTGGGCCACTCCAGCTTCATCCTGCCGCCACTGCCCAACACCCAGTTCACCCGCGACACCACCTGCTGGATCTACGGTGGCGTGACGCTGAACCCGATGTACTGGCCGGCGCGTCGCCAGGAAACGTTGCTGACCACCGCCATCTACAAGTTCCACCCGCAGTTCACCAACGCCGACTTCCAGGTCTGGTACGGCGACCCGGACAAGGAGCATGGCCAGTCCACCCTCGAAGGCGGTGACGTGATGCCGATCGGCAACGGCATCGTGCTGATCGGCATGGGCGAGCGCACCTCGCGCCAGGCCATCGGCCAACTGGCACGCAACCTGTTCGCCAAGAACGCGGTCAAGGAAGTCATCGTCGCCGGGCTGCCGAAGTCGCGCGCCGCCATGCACCTGGACACCGTGTTCAGCTTCTGCGACCGCGACCTGGTCACGGTCTTCCCGGAAGTGGTGAAAGAGATCGTGCCGTTCATCATCCGCCCGGACGAAAGCAAGCCCTACGGCATGGACGTGCGCCGCATCGACAAGTCGTTCATCGAAGTGGTCGGCGAGCAGCTCGGCGTCAAGCTGCGCGTGGTCGAGACCGGCGGCAACAGCTTCGCCGCCGAGCGCGAGCAGTGGGACGACGGCAACAACGTGGTGGCCATCGAACCCGGTGTGGTCATCGGCTACGACCGCAACACCTACACCAATACCCTGCTGCGCAAGGCCGGCATCGAGGTCATCACCATCAGCGCCGGCGAACTGGGCCGGGGCCGGGGCGGCGGCCACTGCATGACCTGCCCGATCGTACGCGACCCTGTCGACTACTGACGCCCATCGCACACCCGGCCGCACCCACGAAGTGACGGCCGGGACGTTCACCACACTCAAGGAGAAAAGTCATGGCGTTCAACATCCACAACCGCAACCTGCTCAGCCTCGAACACCACACCACCCGCGAGCTGAAGTACCTGCTGGACCTGTCCCGCGACCTCAAGCGCGCCAAGTACACCGGCACCGAGCAGCAGCACCTGAAGGGCAACAACATCGCCCTGATCTTCGAGAAGACCTCGACCCGCACCCGCTGCGCCTTCGAGGTGGCCGCCTACGACCAGGGCGCCAACGTCACCTACATCGACCCCAACTCCTCGCAGATCGGCCACAAGGAGAGCATGAAGGACACCGCCCGCGTGCTCGGGCGCATGTACGATGCCATCGAGTACCGCGGCTTCAAGCAGGAAATCGTCGAGGAACTGGCCAAGTTCGCCGGCGTGCCGGTGTTCAACGGCCTGACCGACGAATACCACCCGACCCAGATGATCGCCGACGTGCTGACCATGCGCGAGCACAGCGACAAGCCCTTGCACGACATCAGCTATGCCTACCTGGGCGACGCCCGCAACAACATGGGCAACTCGCTGTTGCTGATTGGCGCCAAGCTCGGCATGGACGTGCGCATCGCCGCGCCGAAAGACCTGTGGCCCCATGACGACCTGGTCGCCCGCTGCAAGCAATACGCAGAAGAAAGCGGCGCCCGCATCACCCTGACCGAAGATGCCAAGGCCGCGGTCAAGGGCGTCGACTTCATCCACACCGACGTCTGGGTGTCGATGGGCGAGCCGATCGAAGCCTGGGGCGAGCGCATCAAGCTGCTCAAGCCGTACCAGGTGAACAAGGACCTGATGAAGGCCAGCGGCAACCCGCGGACCAAGTTCATGCACTGCCTGCCGGCGTTCCACAATTCCGAGACCAAGGTCGGCAAGCAGATCGCCGAACAGTACCCGGACCTGGCCAACGGCATCGAAGTGACCGACGACGTGTTCGAGTCGCCGGCCTGCATCGCCTTCGAGCAGGCGGAAAACCGCATGCATACCATCAAGGCGATCCTGGTTTCGACGCTGGCTGACCTGTAAGGCTGACTCGCCAGGCCAGGCAACTCCGCCTCCTGTGGGAGCGGGTTCACCCGCGAATGCGTCGGTAGCACCAGCATCTTTACCTGGGCTGACGCCTTCGCGGGTGAACCCGCTCCCACAGGGGCGGTGTCCAGCCCCCGAGCAGCGCTCATCTCTTTTGCTTAAAGGACATTCCCCATGCGTATCGTTGTTGCATTGGGCGGCAACGCCCTGCTGCGCCGCGGCGAGCCCATGACCGCTGACAACCAGCGTGCCAATATCCGCACCGCCACCGAACAGATCGCCAAGATCCACCCCGGCAACCAGCTGGTCATCGCCCACGGCAATGGGCCGCAGGTCGGCCTGCTGTCGCTCCAGGGCAATGCCTACAAGCCCGACGAGGCCTACCCGCTGGATGTGCTCGGTGCCGAGACCGAAGGCATGATCGGCTACATGATCGAGCAGGAACTGGGCAACCTGCTCGACTTCGAGGTGCCGTTCGCCACCCTGCTGACCCAGGTCGAGGTCGACCCCAACGACCCGGCCTTCAAGGACCCGACCAAGTTCATCGGCCCGGTCTACACCAAGGACGAGGCCGAGCGCCTGGCCAAGGAAAAGGGCTGGGTGGTCAAACCCGACGGTGACAAGTACCGCCGGGTGGTCGCCAGCCCCAGACCCAAGCGCATCTTCGAGATCCGCCCGATCAAGTGGCTGCTGGAAAAAAGCAGCATCGTGATCTGCGCCGGCGGCGGCGGCATCCCGACCCTGTATGACGAGAACCGCAAGCTCAAGGGCGTCGAGGCAGTGATCGACAAGGACCTGTGCTCCGCGCTGCTGGCCGAACAACTGGAAGCCGACCTGCTGGTCATC
Source organism: Pseudomonas sp. NPDC089401 (assembly GCF_044749485.1). Classification (NCBI taxonomy): domain Bacteria; kingdom Pseudomonadati; phylum Pseudomonadota; class Gammaproteobacteria; order Pseudomonadales; family Pseudomonadaceae; genus Pseudomonas; species Pseudomonas sp. NPDC089401. The sequence goes on from NZ_JBIVIA010000007.1 coordinate 159,498, forward strand.
GCCACCGACGTCGATGGCGCCTACATCGACTGGGGCAAGCCGACGCAGAAGGCCATTGCCCAGGCCCACCCCGACGAACTCGAACGCCTTGGCTTCGCCGCCGGCTCCATGGGGCCGAAAGTGCAGGCCGCCTGCGATTTCGCCCGCCACACCGGCAAGGTGGCGGTGATCAGCTCGCTGGAGAACATCGAAGACATCGTCAAAGGCTCCGCCGGCACCCGCGTGTCCACCGCCAAGCCCGGCATAAGCTACCGTTGAATGCAGTCGGCGGGCCTCTGTGGCCCGCTCTGTTCACCTTCCGGAGGATTCCGTCATGGCCAAGTACGAGCCGGGGCATGTCCATATCGAGCGCGCCGCGCTGAACAACAACGACCACAGTTACGACCTCTACATCGAGTACGAGGCGCAGACAGATCCCGAAGAAGGCCGAGGCATCCAGTTCCGCATGCACGGCAGCATCGAAGGCAAGCCTGTCGACGAAAGATTCTTCCTGCCCAAGGATCAGGTGTTGCCGAGCTTTCTGATGAAGCTGAGCCGCACGGCCCAGTCTTACTTGCCGGCTCCGAAGAAGTTCGAAAATCTTGGCTCGCCGCACAAGCTCTACGATTACATGTTCGAGGATATCCGCCAGAAGCTGGATGTGAAGTCCGGCGACCCGATCAAGCCCGAACACCTGGAGTGATCGCCCCGGGGCTGCCTTGCAGCCCTTTCGCGACACAAGGCCGCTCCTACACATACCTGTAGGAGCGGCCTTGTGTCGCGAAAGGGCCGCAAAGCGGCCCCGGCGATGTTGAGGCATACTACTGCCCTCCCCGGCCACGACCACCGCCTCTCCATGCGCATCCACGTCAGCTTCATCGACCGCGTCGGCATCACCCAGGAAGTCCTCGCCCTGCTCGGTGCCCGCAACCTCAACCTGGATGCGGTGGAGATGGTCCCGCCCAACGTCTACATCGACGCCCCGACCCTCAGCCCGGCCGTGCTCGAAGAGCTCCACGACGCCCTGTTCGAGGTGCACGGCGTGCAGTCGGTGGACGTGGTCGACATCCTCCCCGGCCAACGCCGCCACCTGCAGCTCGACGCCTTGCTGGCGGCCATGAGCGACCCGGTGCTGGCGGTGGACAGCGCCGGCAAGGTGCTGCTCGCCAACCCCGCGCTGATCGCCCTGTGCGGCCGCGAATCGGCCGGGCGTTCGGTGGGTGAACTGTTCAACGACCCCGGCCTGCTGCAGGCCTTGCTGGACAACAACTTCCACCTGCCGATGCGCGAAATGCAGCTCAACGGCCAGAGCCTGCTGCTGGACGCCAGCCCGATCACCAACGCCGGCGGCCTGTTGACCCTGTACCCGCCCAACCGCATGGGCGAGCGCCTGTCGGCACTGCACCACGACCACGCCGAAGGCTTCGACGCACTGCTCGGCGAATCCCCGGCGATTCGTACCCTCAAGGCCCGTGCCCTGCGCGTGGCAGCCCTCGACGCACCGCTGCTGGTGCACGGTGAAACGGGCACCGGCAAGGAGCTGGTGGCCCGTGCCTGCCACGCCATCAGCAGCCGCCAGGCCGCGCCGTTCCTGGCCCTGAACTGCGCCGCACTGCCCGAGAGCCTGGCCGAGAGCGAGCTGTTCGGTTATGCCCCCGGCGCCTTCACCGGCGCGCAGCGGGGCGGCAAGCCCGGGCTGATGGAGCTGGCCAACCAGGGCACGGTGTTTCTCGACGAGATCGGCGAGATGTCGCCGTACCTGCAAGCCAAGCTCCTGCGCTTTCTCAGCGACGGCAGCTTCCGCCGGGTCGGCGGCGACCGCGAGGTGAAAGTGGACGTGCGCATCATCAGTGCCACCCACCGCGACCTGGAGCGCATGGTGGCCGAAGGCACCTTCCGCGAAGACCTGTTCTACCGGCTGAACGTCCTCAACCTGCAGGTGCCGCCGCTGCGCGACCGTGGCCAGGACATCCTGATGCTCGCGCACTTCTTCATGCAGCAGGCCTGCACGCAGATCCAGCGCCCGCCTTGCCGGCTGACCCCGGCCACCCATTCGGCGCTGCTGGCCAACCCCTGGCCGGGCAACGTGCGGCAACTGCAAAACGTGATCTTTCGCGCGGCAGCCATCTGCGAGAGCAACCTGGTCGACATCGGTGACCTGGACATCGCCGGCACCTCCGTGGCCCGTGGCCAGGATGGCGAGGTGGCGAGCCTGGAGCAGGCAGTCGGCGACTTCGAGCGCGAGCTGCTGCAACGCCTGTACGCCAGCTATCCCTCGACCCGGCAGCTGGCGGGGCGCCTGCAAACCTCGCACACGGCGATTGCGCAGCGCCTGCGCAAATATGGGATTTCTGGAAAGGTATGACCTTTTCCTTGCCAACAATCAGATTTTACCTACACGTTCGATCATTTTTCTGTCAGCCGGCCGGGTAAAATGGCGCGCTTCTCCGTAGCTGAAAAGAACGCCTCCCATGCTGCAACTCGACTTCTACGGCACCCTGGTCGCCGCCTCCCTGGTCCTGCTCCTGGGCCACGGCCTGGTAAAGCGCGTCACCGTGCTGCGCACCTACAACATCCCTGAACCGGTCGCCGGTGGCCTGGTGGTGGCGCTGATCCTGCTGGGCTTGCGCAGTTTCGAGCTGAAGGTGCAATTCGACACGTCCCTGCAGGCGCCGTTGATGCTGGCCTTTTTCGCCACCATCGGCCTGAATGCCGACCTCGCCAGCCTGAAGAAAGGCGGCCGCGTCGTCGGGGTTTTCCTGCTCACGGTGACCGGCTTCCTGCTGGCGCAGAACGCCTTGGGCATAGGCCTGGCGGCAGCCCTGGGGCTCGACCCGCTGATGGGCCTGCTGACCGGTTCGATCACCTTGTCCGGCGGCCATGGCACCGGCGCGGCGTGGGGCACCACGTTCAGCGAAAAATACGGCCTGGCCTCTGCCTCCGAACTGGCCCTGGCATCCGCCACCTTTGGCCTGGTACTGGGTGGCCTGATCGGTGGCCCGGTAGCCCGACTGCTGATCAAGCGCGTGCAGACACCCGGCTTCGAACAGGCGGTGCCCCATTTGCCCAGGGGCTTCGAAGAGCCCCGCAAAGAACGCCTGATCACCCCACTTTCGTTCATCGAGAGCCTGGCACTGATCTCGGTCAGCCTGCTTGGCGGCACCCTGCTCAGTGGCCTGTTGCACGGCACCGCTTTCGAGCTGCCGACGTTCGTCTGCGTGCTGTTTGTCGGGGTATTGCTACGCAACGGGCTATCGGCGCTGGGCCTGTACCAGGTGCTCGAGCGGGAAGTCTCGGTACTCGGCAACGTCAGCCTGGCGCTGTTCCTGGCCATCGCGCTGATGTCGCTGAAACTGTGGGACCTGGCGGCACTGGCCTTGCCGTTCCTGATCATTCTGGCGGCGCAGACGTTGCTGATGGCACTATTTGCGATCTTCGTCACGTTCCGGGTCATGGGACGCAACTACGATGCCGCGGTACTGGCAGCAGGGCATTGCGGCTTCGGCCTGGGGGCCACGCCAACCGCCATCGCCAACATGCAGGCGGTCACCCACCGTTTCGGGCCATCGCAATTGGCGTTTCTGGTGGTGCCAATGGTGGGAGCGTTCTTTATCGACATCATCAATGTGATCGTGATCAAGCTGTATCTGGCGTTGCCGTTCTTCGTCGCAACCTGAGCCTTCCCTGACCATGCCGTATCGATTTCAATACAACGTACTGAATTCGATACAGCTCGACTTTGGCGCCGCTGCGCAAGGGTTTGATCCTGAAACGCTTTTCTAGCCAGCCTGTGCTGTATCGATTTCATTCCACAAGCGTGACAAAAGTCCCTCGATAAATATTTAAGTTATTGATTTATAAGCGATTTTATTAGATGGCCGCTTTTTTGCTTAGGGTTCCTCAACCCAAGAGCGCGGAGGCACCGCGCCCAACGCCCTGCTTCCCGAGGAATTCCCATGAGCGAGTTGCGTTTCACTGAAGATCACGAATGGCTGCGCGTCGAAACCGACGGCAGCGTCACCGTGGGCATCACCGCCTACGCCCAGAACGCCCTTGGCGATGTGGTCTATGTGCAACTGCCGGAACTGCAGCCCTACGAGAAAGGCGCCGAAGCTTCCACCGTCGAATCGGTGAAGGCCGCCAGTGGCGTGTACATGCCCCTGAGCGGCGACGTGGTCGCCGTCAACGACGCCCTCAATGACAGCCCCGAGCTGGTCAACGAAGACCCGCTGGGCGAAGGCTGGTTCTTCCGCTTCAAACCGGTGGACATGGCCGAAGTCGAAGCCCTGCTCGACCAGGACGCCTACGACCGCCTGATCAAAGCCAACGACGACGCTTGAGGAACCCGACCATGACCAACAACCTCGGCACCGCCAACGAATTCATCGCCCGTCACATCGGCCCACGCGCCGCCGACGAGCAAGCCATGCTCGCCACCCTCGGCTTCGACTCGCTGGAGGCCATGAGCGCCGCCGTCATCCCCGACACCATCAAGGGCACCAGCGTGCTCGGCTCGGAAGACGGCCAGAGCGAGGCCGATGCCCTCGCCGCGCTGAAAGCCATCGCCGGCAAGAACCAGCTGTTCAAGAGCTACATCGGCCAGGGCTACTACAACACCCACACCCCGGCGCCGATCCTGCGCAACCTCCTGGAAAACCCGGCCTGGTACACCGCCTACACCCCTTACCAACCGGAGATCTCCCAGGGCCGCCTGGAAGCGCTGCTGAACTTCCAGACGCTGATCAGCGACCTCACCGGCCTGCCGATCGCCAACGCATCCTTGCTCGACGAAGCCACCGCCGCCGCCGAGGCCATGACCTTCTGCAAGCGCCTGTCGAAGAACAAGGCCAGCCACGCCTTCTTCGCTTCCGTGCACTGCCACCCGCAGACCCTCGACGTGCTGCGTACCCGTGCCGAGCCGCTGGGCATCGAGATCGTGGTCGGCGACGAACGCGAACTGGGCGATGTCAGCGCCTTCTTCGGCGCACTGCTGCAATACCCGGCCAGCAACGGCGAAGTGTTCGACTACCGCGAGCTGGTGCAGCGCTTCCACGCCGCCAATGCCCTGGTGGCGGTCGCCGCCGACCTGCTGGCCCTGACCCTGCTGACCGCGCCGGGCGAATTCGACGCCGACGTGGCCATCGGCAGCGCCCAGCGCTTCGGCGTGCCGCTGGGCTTCGGCGGCCCGCACGCGGCCTACTTCGCCACCCGCGACGCGTTCAAGCGCGACATGCCCGGCCGCCTGGTCGGCGTGTCGATCGACCGCTTCGGCAAGACCGCCCTGCGCCTGGCCATGCAGACCCGCGAGCAGCACATCCGCCGCGAGAAGGCCACCAGCAACATCTGCACCGCCCAGGTGCTGCTGGCCAACATCGCCAGCATGTTCGCCGTGTACCACGGCCCGGCTGGCCTCAAGCGCATCGCCGAACGCACCCACCGGCTGACCGCGATCCTCGCCGCCGGCCTGAAAATCCTGGGCCTCGAGGTGGTTGGCGAAACCGCCTTCGACACCCTGACCCTGGCCACCGGCAGCGCCACCGCCGCGCTGCACGACAAGGCCCGCGCCCAAGCCATCAACCTGCGCCAGATCGACGCCGGCCACCTGGGCCTGTCGCTCGACGAGACCAGCACCCAGGCCGACGTCGAGGCGCTCTGGCAACTGTTCGGCGCCGAGCAGGCCCAGCCTGACTTCGCCGCCCTGGCCGCGAGCACCGGCTCGCGCCTGCCAACCGCCCTGCTGCGCCAGTCGGCGATCCTCGAGCACCCGGTGTTCAACCGCTACCACAGCGAAACCGAGCTGATGCGCTACCTGCGCCGCCTGGCCGACAAGGACCTGGCGCTGGACCGCAGCATGATCCCGCTGGGCTCGTGCACCATGAAGCTCAACGCCGCCAGCGAGATGATCCCGGTGACCTGGGCCGAATTCGGCAACCTGCACCCATTCGCCCCGGCCGCCCAGAGCCAGGGCTACCTGCAGATGACCACCGAGCTGGAGGCCATGCTCTGCGCCGCCACCGGCTACGACGCCGTGTCGCTGCAGCCCAACGCCGGCTCCCAGGGCGAGTACGCGGGCCTGCTGGCGATCCGCGCCTATCACCGCAGCCGCGGCGAAAGCCACCGCGACATCTGCCTGATCCCGTCCTCGGCCCACGGCACCAACCCTGCCACCGCGCACATGGCCGGCATGCGCGTGGTAGTCACCGCCTGTGACGCCCGCGGCAACGTCGATGTCGAGGACCTGCGGGCCAAGGCCATCGAGCACCGCGAGCGCCTGGCGGCGATCATGATCACCTACCCGTCGACCCACGGCGTGTTCGAGGAAGCCATCGGCGAGATCTGCGCGATCATCCACGACAACGGCGGCCAGGTGTACATCGACGGCGCCAACATGAACGCCATGGTCGGCCTGTGCGCCCCGGGCAAGTTCGGTGGCGACGTGTCGCACCTGAACCTGCACAAGACCTTCTGCATCCCCCACGGCGGTGGCGGCCCGGGCGTCGGCCCGATCGGCGTCAAGGCGCATCTGGCACCGTTCCTGCCGGGCCACGCGCAGCTCGAGCACACCGCCGGCGCGGTGTGCGCCGCGCCGTTCGGCAGCGCCAGCATCCTGCCGATCACCTGGATGTACATCCGCATGATGGGTGGCGCCGGCCTCAAGCGTGCCTCGCAGATGGCGATCCTCAACGCCAACTACATCGCCCGTCGCCTGGAAGAGCACTATCCTGTGCTGTACACCGGTGGCAATGGCCTGGTCGCCCACGAGTGCATCCTCGACCTGCGCCCGCTCAAGGACACCAGCGGCATCAGCGTCGACGACGTGGCCAAGCGCCTGATCGACTTCGGCTTCCACGCCCCGACCATGTCCTTCCCGGTGGCTGGCACGCTGATGATCGAACCGACCGAAAGCGAGTCCAAGGAAGAGCTGGATCGCTTCTGTGACGCGATGATCCAGATCCGCGAAGAAATTCGCGCGGTCGAGAGCGGCAGCCTGGACAAGGACGACAACCCGCTGAAGAACGCCCCGCACACCGCGGCCGAGCTGGTTGGCGAATGGGCCCATGGCTATAGCCGCGAGCAGGCGGTGTACCCGCTGCCGAGCCTGGTGGAAGGCAAGTACTGGCCACCGGTCGGTCGGGTCGACAACGTGTTCGGCGACCGCAACCTGGTCTGTGCCTGCCCGTCGATCGAGAGCTATCAGGACGCCTGATCGCTCCCAGGCTTGCCACATACCCTGTGGGAGCGGGTTCACCCGCGAATACGATGGTGGCTCCATCGCCGCATTCGCGGGTGAACCCGCTCCCACAGGGGTCACCGTCCGCCTCACGAACCTGGCAGGAGGTCACCATGTCACTGAGCGTCTTCGACCTGTTCAAGATCGGCATCGGCCCCTCCAGCTCCCATACGGTCGGCCCGATGCGCGCCGCCGCGCGTTTCGCCGAGGGGCTGCGCCGCGATGGCCTGCTGGCCAACACGGTATGCGTCAAGGCCGAGCTGTACGGCTCGCTCGGCGCCACCGGCAAGGGCCATGGCAGCGACAAGGCGGTCTTGCTCGGCCTCGAAGGCGAGCACCCCGACACCGTCGACACCGAGTCCATCCCCGCCCGCCTGCACGCCATCCGCGACAGCGGCCAGCTCAGCCTGCTCGGCGAGCACACCATCGCCTTCGTCGAAAAGCAGCACCTGGCGATGATCCGCAAACCGCTGGCCTATCACCCCAACGGCATGATCTTCCGTGCCTTCGACGCCGCCGGCCTGCAAATCCGCAGCCGCGAGTACTACTCGGTCGGCGGCGGCTTCGTGGTCGACGAGGACGCCGCAGGGCAAGACCGCATCGTCGAGGACAGCACCGCACTGGCCTACCCGTTCACGACCGCCAAGGCACTGCTCGGCCATTGCAGCGCGCAGCACCTGTCGATCAGCCAGGTGATGCTGGCCAACGAGGCGGCCTGGCGCACGGAGGCCGAGACCCGCGCCGGCCTGCTGCGCATCTGGCAGGTGATGCAGGATTGCGTCGAAGCCGGCTGTCGTCACGAAGGCATCCTGCCCGGCGGGCTCAAGGTCAAACGCCGGGCGCCGGCCCTGTACCGCCAGCTCAGCCGCCACCCGGAGGCCAGCCTGCGCGATGCCTTGTCGGTGCTCGACTGGGTCAACCTGTACGCCCTGGCCGTCAACGAGGAAAACGCCTACGGCGGGCGCGTGGTCACCGCCCCCACCAATGGCGCGGCAGGCATCGTCCCGGCGGTGCTGCACTACTACATGCGCTTCGTTCCCGGCGCCAGCGAAGACGGCGTGGTGCGCTTTCTGCTCACCGCCGCCGCCATCGGCATCCTCTACAAGGAAAACGCCTCGATTTCCGGCGCCGAAGTCGGCTGCCAGGGCGAGGTCGGGGTGGCCTGTTCGATGGCTGCCGGAGCCTTGTGCGAAGTGATGGGCGGCACCGCGCAGCAAGTGGAGAACGCCGCCGAGATCGGCATGGAACACAACCTCGGGCTGACCTGCGACCCGATCGGCGGGCTGGTCCAGGTGCCCTGCATCGAACGCAACGCCATGGGCTCGGTGAAGGCCATCAACGCGGTGCGCATGGCCCTGCGCGGCGACGGGCAGCACTACGTGTCGCTCGACAAGGTGATCCGCACCATGCGCCAGACCGGCGCCGACATGAAAAGCAAATACAAGGAGACCGCCCGCGGCGGTCTGGCCGTCAACATCATCGAATGTTGACCCGACAAACAACCAAGGAGTCATCGATGTCCGAAACACTGCAAAAGACCCCGCTGCACGCCCTGCACCTGGAACTGGGCGCGCGCATGGTGCCGTTCGCCGGCTTCGACATGCCGGTGCAGTACCCCCTGGGGGTGCTCAAGGAGCACCTGCACACCCGCGAGCAGGCCGGGCTGTTCGACGTCTCGCACATGGGCCAGATCATCCTGCGCGGCGCCGATGCGGCGTCAGCCCTGGAAAGCCTGGTGCCGGTGGACATCATCGACCTGCCGGTGGGCATGCAGCGCTATGCCATGTTCACCAACGAACAGGGCGGTATCCTCGACGACCTGATGGTCGCCAACCTGGGTGACGACACGCTGTTCCTGGTGGTCAACGCCGCCTGCAAGGACCAGGACCTGGCCCATCTGCAACAGCACATCGGTGGCCGTTGCGAGGTGCAGCCGCTGTTCGAGCAACGCGCCCTGCTGGCCCTGCAAGGCCCCGCCGCGGCCAAGGTGCTCGAGCGCCTGGCGCCGGAAGTGGCCGGCATGACCTTCATGCGGTTCCGCCCGATCAATCTGCTGGGCGAGGATTGCTTCGTCAGCCGTTCGGGCTACACCGGCGAAGACGGCTACGAGATCTCGCTGCCGGTCGCCGCCGCCGAAGCCCTGGCTCGCCGCTTGCTGGCCGAGCCTGAGGTACAGCCGATCGGCCTGGGCGCACGTGACTCGCTGCGCCTGGAAGCCGGCCTGTGCCTGTATGGCCACGACATGGACAGCGCCACCACGCCGGTCGAAGCCAGCCTGCTGTGGGCCATTTCCAAGGTGCGTCGCGCCGATGGCAGCCGTGCCGGCGGCTTTCCGGGTGCGGCAATGGTATTCGCGCAGCAACAGCAGGGCGTGGCGCGCAAACGGGTCGGCCTGCTGCCACAGGAACGTACACCGGTGCGCGAAGGCGCGGAGATTGTCGATGCGGCCGATAAAACAGTCGGCAAAGTGTGCAGTGGCGGCTTCGGCCCGACACTCGGCGCACCGCTTGCAATGGGTTATGTCGATATCGAACAGAGCGCACTCGACACCCCACTGTTTGCCGTGGTGCGGGGCAAGAAGGTTGGCTTGAAAGTCAGCAAAATGCCTTTCGTTGCACAGCGTTACTATCGGGGTTGAAGGTTCTGTCTGAGGTTTGCCGGCAGGTTCGACATATTCGATTTCGAACCTGCCCAATAACTTTTGAACATGTCGCCAGGCCAGGCGCCACGCCCGCTCCGGCAAATGTGTCGGTGATCGGCAAAAGGCCGATTTTCCATACGACCAAGGGCTTGTTTTTTTCTCGGGAGTTGGCGTAGAGTCAGTGCACTGTGTTTGCATGGGTCGCAACAGTTCGTGACCTGGGCCAGTAGCCTATATTTGCTACAACCCGTTCGACGTCTCTTACTTTCCTGCAACCCAGCCCAGTAATCTTTCGCTTACTCATTAATGCGAAAGTAACTGTCATCAAAATTTAAGCTTCGTAGGAAATAAGACAATGGCTGAGCGTCAGAACGGTACCGTCAAGTGGTTCAATGACGAGAAAGGTTACGGTTTCATCACCCCAGAAAGCGGTCCGGATCTGTTCGTGCACTTCCGTGCCATCGAAGGCAACGGCTTCAAGAGCCTGAAGGAAGGCCAGAAGGTCACCTTCGAAGCAGTCCAAGGCCAGAAAGGCATGCAGGCTGACAAAGTCCAGCCTGTCTGAGTACAAGCCTGGCTCGCAAAAACCCCTGCCATGTGCAGGGGTTTTTTTTGCCCGTAGAATAGTGGCTTCGTCAATTGGAGCCGTACTGCATGCCCAAGCCTCTGCTCTCCCCCCAGGGTGATTTTCCACCGGTCGGCCTGGGCCGACGCCTGGCGGCGATGTTCTACGATTTCCTGCTGTGCACGGCATTGCTGATCGTGACTGCGGGCGCCTACAAGATGGTCCAGATGGCAATCATCGGCGAGGCGCGCATGCGCGAACTGACCGAGGCCGGCGCGCTGGACGGCGACCCGTTGCTGTCGACGATCCTGTTGTTTGCCCTGTTCGGCTTCTTCGCCAAGTTCTGGACCCATGGCGGCCAGACCCTGGGCATGCAGGTGTGGGGCGTGAGGGTGCAGAACGCCGACGGCAGCGCGATCAGCCTGTGGCAGGCGCTGCTGCGCTTCATGGTGTCGATCGCCTCCTGGCTGTGCCTGGGGCTGGGGTTCTTCTGGTCGTTGATCGACAAGCGCCAGCGTGGCTGGCATGACATCTATTCGCAAACCCAGCTGGTGCGGGTGCCGAAACAGGTGAAATGAGCTGAGCCTTGGGTTGCCTGTACGGGCGTCTTCGCGGGTAAACCCGCTCCCACAGGTGTCGCGCAATTTTCGAGGGCAATGATGAACCCTGTGGGAGCGGGTTCACCCGCGAAGAGGCCGGTACAGGACAACCACAAAAAAGCCGACCATGAGGTCGGCTTTTTCGTACGGCTCAGGCCATCATCCGGCTCGTCGCAGCAACCACAGGCCTGCCAGGGCACAGATACCCGCAGGGATCACCACCGCCAGCAGCGGCGGGAAACCGAATACCTGGCTCGATGGGCCGAGCAGGTCCTGGCCGATGCGGAACACGAAACCCACCAGCACACCGGTGAACACGCGCTGGCCAAGGGTCACCGAACGCAGCGGGCCGAAGATGAACGAGATCGCCATCAGCACCAGCGCCGCAGTGACCATCGGCTGCAGCACCTTGGTCCAGAACGCCAGCCAGTAGCGGGAATTGTTCAGGCCCTGGTCGGACAGGTAGTGGATGTAGTCCCACAGCCCGGTGATCGACAGCGACTCGGGCGCCATGATCACTGTATTGAGCAACTGAGGCGTCAGCGAAACGTCCCATTGTTCAGTAGGCGCCTTCACCACCTCGGTGTGGTCACCACGGAAGTACGTGGTGCTGACATCGCTGAGCATCCAGTGGTCTGCGTTGTACTGGGCACGACGGGCGAAGCTCGAAGTCTGGATCTTGCGCTCGTTGTCGAAGCGGTAGCGGGTCACCCCCAGCAGCAGGCCGTTGGGCTGCACCGCGTTGATGTGCACGAACTCCTCGCCCTGGCGATGCCACATGCCACGCTTGGAGCTCTGCGACTCGCCGCCGCCCTGGGCCAGCGAACGGTCGGCCTGGGCCTTGTTCTCGGTCACCGGGGCCACGTACTCGCCGACCAGCAGGCCGACCAGCATCAGCACCAGCATCGGTTTCATCACCGCCCAGACGATACGGCCGATGGACACGCCAGCAGCACGCATGATGGTCAGCTCGCTGCTGCTGGCCAGGCTGCCGAGGCCGATCAGGCAGCCGATCAGCGCCGCCATCGGCAGCATGTCGTAAAGCCGGCGCGGTGCGGTCAGCAGGACGAAGCTGCTCGCGTCCATCAGGGTGTAGGTGTCGCTCAGGTCGCCCATCTCGTCGATGAAGGCGAACAGCGAGGCCAGGCCGAGGATGATCCCCAGCACGGCCAGGATGGCCATCAGCACGCTCTGGCCGATGTAGCGGTCGAGCTTAGCCATGGGCCACCTCCGCGCGACGGGCAGCCAGTTTCAGGCGCAGCGGTTCCCAGTACATCAGGGCCAGGCCGATCAACAGGAACAGGCCGTGCACCCACCAGATGCCCAGGCCAATCGGCAACTTGCCCTTTTCCAGGGCGCCGCGTACGGAAATCAGCATCGTCAGGTAAGCCATGTACAGAAGAATCGCCGGCAACAGCTTGAGGAAACGGCCTTGGCGCGGGTTGACCCTGGCCAGCGGCACCGCCATGAGGGTCACGATGAACACCAGGATCGGCAGCGACAGGCGCCATTGCAGCTCGGCACGCTCGCGCAGGTCGGTCTTGCCGAACAGGTCCAGGGTCGGGATGCCTTCGCGCTCGGTCACTTCCTGGGCGACTTCCGGCTTGGGCAGCAACACGCCGTAGGTGTCGTACTTGATCGCCCGGTAATCGGCCTGGCCCGGGTTGCCGTCATAGCGGTAGCCGTTCTCCAGCACCAGGTAACGGTTGCCGTCGGCCTGCACTTCCTGGTGGCCCTTTTCGGCAACCAGCACCGAAGGCGCGCGGTCCTTGGTCTTGTCCTGGTTGAAGCGCTTCTCGGAAATGAACACCCCGGCCAGCTTGATGCGGTCGTCCGACAGCTGCTCGGTGTAGGTCACCCGCGAGCCGTCGCGCAGGGTCTGGAAGCGGCCCGGCACCAAGGTGTCGAACTCGGTCAGGGCGTCCTGCTGGGCAATGATCTGCTGCACCTGGACCACGCCCAGGGGCGCCAGGCTCAGGCTCAGCCAGGCCACCAGCAGGGCGACCAGCGCCGCCGGCGCCATGGTCAGGCCAAGCAGGCGCTGCTGGCTCATGCCGGTGGCCGAGAGCACGGTCATCTCGCTTTCCAGGTACAACCGGCCATAGGCCAGGAGGATACCCAGGAACAGGCCCAGCGGCAGGATCAGCTGCAGGAAGCCTGGCAGGCGGAAGCCCATGATCAGGAACAGCACGCCCGGGTCGAGCAGGCCCTGGGCGGCCTGGGCCAGGTACTTGATGAAACGCCCGCTCATGATGATCACCAGCAGCACGGCGCTGACGGCGCTCAAGGTCAGCAGGACCTCGCGGGACAGATAACGAAAGACGATCAAACCAGACACTCCTGGGTTGTCAGGGGCGGACTGCCAAACTTTGGCCTGTGACAGCCAAGGCCAAAACCGGTTCGCCAGCGGCGAACCTCCATGTAAAGTGCGCGCATTATCCTGTGATTGGCCGCGCCTGTCACTTGGCCGCGCATGAAGCCGCACGACGGGGTTGTCAGCACACTTGTCAGAGGCTCAAACTGGCAGCTTTTCCGCTGGCGCGCGAGCCCGCCGCCAGGCCTGTCCAGAGCGCGATACTCAACAGCGCCACCTGCAAAAGATCATTCGGGGAACCTGACATGGAACTGGTTGTAAAAAGCGTAGCTGCTGCATCGGTAAAAACCGCCACTCTGGTCGTGCCGGTCGGTGAAGGGCGCAAGCTCGGCGCCGTCGCCAAGGCCGTCGACCAGGCCGCCGAGGGCGCCATCAGCGCCGTGCTCAAGCGCGGCGACCTGGCCGGCAAGGCCGGCCAGACCCTGCTGCTGCAAGGCCTGCCGGGCCTGAAGGCCGAGCGCGTGCTGCTGGTTGGCAGCGGCAAGGACGAAGCCCTGGGCGACCGTGCCTGGCGCAAGCTGGTGGGCAGCGTCGCCGGCGTGCTCAAGGGCCTCAACGGCAGCGACGCGGTCCTGGCGCTGGACGACATCGCCGTGAACAACCGCGATGCCCACTATGGCAAATACCGCCTGCTGGCCGAGACCCTGCTCGACAGCGAATACGTGTTCGACCGGTTCAAGAGCCAGAAGGCCGAGCCACGCGCCCTGAAGAAAGTCACCCTGCTGGCCGACAAGGCCGGCGTGGCCGAGGTCGAGCGCGCGGTCAAGCACGCCAGCGCCATCGCCACCGGCATGGCCTTCACCCGCGACCTCGGCAACCTGCCGCCCAACCTGTGCCACCCAAGCTTCCTGGCCGAGCAGGCCAAGGACCTGGGCAAGGCGCACAAGGGCCTGAAGGTCGAGGTGCTGGACGAGAAGAAGATCAAGGACCTGGGCATGGGCGCGTTCTACGCCGTGGGCCAGGGCAGCGACCAGCCGCCACGCCTGATCGTGCTCAACTATCAAGGCGCCAAGAAGGCCGACAAGCCCTTCGTGCTGGTGGGCAAGGGCATCACCTTCGACACCGGCGGCATCAGCCTCAAGCCAGGCGCCGGCATGGATGAAATGAAGTACGACATGTGCGGCGCCGCCAGCGTGTTCGGCACCCTGCGCGCCGTGCTCGAACTGCAGCTGCCGATCAACCTGGTGTGCCTGCTGGCCTGCGCCGAGAACATGCCCAGCGGCGGCGCCACCCGCCCGGGCGACATCGTCACCACCATGAGCGGGCAGACCGTCGAGATCCTCAACACCGACGCCGAAGGCCGCCTGGTGCTGTGCGACACCCTGACCTACGCCGAACGCTTCAAGCCGCAGGCGGTGATCGACATCGCCACCCTGACCGGCGCCTGCATCGTCGCCCTGGGCAGCCACACCTCGGGCCTGATGGGCAACAACGACGAACTGGTCGGCCAGTTGCTGGACGCCGGCAAGCGCGCCGACGACCGCGCCTGGCAGCTGCCGCTGTTCGACGAGTACCAGGAGCAACTGGACAGCCCGTTCGCCGACATGGGCAACATCGGCGGGCCGAAGGCCGGCACCATCACCGCGGGTTGCTTCCTGTCGCGCTTCGCCAAGGCGTACAACTGGGCGCACATGGACATCGCCGGCACCGCCTGGATCAGCGGCGGCAAGGACAAGGGCGCCACTGGCCGTCCAGTCCCGCTGCTGACCCAGTACCTGCTCGACCGCGTCGGCGCCTGATGCCGTGAAACCGGTGGCGCCCCAGGCGCCGCCGGTTGGCAGAGCAGACCATGAGTAAAGTCGACTTCTATATCCTGCCCACCGACGCGCTGTCGGCGCGGCTGGATTTCGCCTGCAAGCTGTGCGAAAAGGCCTGGCGCCTCGGCCACCGGGTCTACCTGCACTGCCAGGATGCCGAGCAACGCGCCGAGCTGGACCAACGTCTGTGGCGCTTCAAGGGCGAGGCCTTCGTGCCCCACGACCTGGCCGAGGCCCACGCCGATGCCCGCGTGGCCCTGGGCCTGGCCGCCGACAGTGCCGGCGAGCACCGCGACCTGCTGATCAACCTGGGCGCCGATGTGCCGGGGTTTGTCGGCCAGTTCGAGCGGGTGGCCGAGATCGTGGTCGAGGAACCCGGCATCCGCCAATCGGCCCGGGAACGGTTCCGTTTCTACCGTGAACAGGGCTATGCTCTGCAAGATCACCGCTT
Source organism: Pseudomonas sp. NPDC089401 (assembly GCF_044749485.1). NCBI lineage: Bacteria > Pseudomonadati > Pseudomonadota > Gammaproteobacteria > Pseudomonadales > Pseudomonadaceae > Pseudomonas > Pseudomonas sp. NPDC089401. Next base: position 175,095 of record NZ_JBIVIA010000007.1, read on the forward strand.
ACAGCGACTTTGACGACGATGGACAAGCCTTCCTCCCTTCCCGATTCCTCCCATCTGCTCGACGACCTCGAGTCGATTCGCCAGCTGCTGGGCGACGCCGACCTGCAGCCGCCGCTGCTGACCGAAACGGTCGAGCAGATTCCGCTGTTGCTCGATGTGCCGGCCGGCAATGCGCCGCCTGCGCCGGAGCCTGAGCCCGCCGCTACGCCCGAGGACGATCCGCAGACCCGCCGTCAGGACACCTTGCTGCACCTGGAGAGCGAGCTGCGTGCCGCGGCGCAGATGATCATGCAGGACGTGATCAACGACTTCACCCCGCATATCGAGAACGAGATCAAGCGCCGGCTGGATGCGCGGATCGAGCGGCTCATCAAGCGTTCCGAGTAAGCAGGTCTATCGGCAGCGCCTGCTTCGCGGGTAAACCCGCTCCCACAGGGGCCTCACAAGCCATGAAGGCTGTGATGATCCTGTGGCTCCCACAGGGGCCTCACAAGCCATGAAGGCTGTGATGATCCCGTGGCTCCCACAGGGGCCTCACAAGCCATGAAGGCTGTGATGATCCTGTGGCTCCCACAGGGGCCTCACAAGCCATGAAGGCTGTGATGATCCTGTGGCTCCCACAGGGGCCTCACAAGCCATGAAGGCTGTGATGATCCCGTGGCA
>NZ_JBIVIA010000007.1:175853-348360 GCF_044749485.1 Pseudomonas sp. NPDC089401
TGGCTCCCACAGGGGCCTCACAAGCCATGAAGGCTGTGATGATCCTGTGGCTCCCACAGGGGCCTCACAAGCCATGAAGGCTGTGATGATCCTGTGGGAGCGGGTTTACCCGCGAAGAGGCCTTCCCTGGTCTGCCAGATGGCAGCAGCTTGTCGCCTGCGGCCCCCAGCTTGGTTATACTTCCCGGCTTTCCCGAATAAATGCACAGGGTCCCGCCGCGCATGGATAAGACCTACCAGCCGCACGCCATCGAAACTTCCTGGTACAACACCTGGGAGTCCGAGAACTATTTCGCCCCACAAGGTGCAGGCGAGTCCTACACCATCATGATCCCGCCACCGAACGTGACGGGCAGCCTGCACATGGGCCACGGCTTCAACAACGCGATCATGGACGCCCTGATCCGTTTCCGCCGCATGCAAGGCCGCGACACCCTGTGGCAGCCAGGCACCGACCACGCCGGTATCGCCACGCAGATGCTGGTCGAGCGCCAGCTCGAGGCCAAGGGTCAGAACCGTCACGACCTGGGCCGTGACAAGTTCCTGGAGAAGGTCTGGGAGTGGAAGGATCAATCGGGTGGCAACATCAGCCGCCAGATCCGTCGCCTGGGCTCGTCGGTGGACTGGAGCCGCGAACGCTTCACCATGGACGACGGCCTGTCCGAAGCGGTCAAGGAAGCCTTCGTGCGCCTGCACGAGGACGGCCTGATCTACCGCGGCAAGCGCCTGGTCAACTGGGACACCAAGCTGCACACGGCCATCTCCGACCTCGAAGTGGAAAACCACGACGAGAAGGGCCACCTGTGGAACCTGCGCTACCCGCTGGCCGACGGCGCCAAGACCGCCGAAGGCAAGGACCACCTGGTGGTTGCCACCACCCGTCCGGAAACCCTGCTGGGTGACGCCGCCGTCGCCGTCAACCCGACCGACGAGCGCTACCAGGCACTGATCGGCAAGTTCGTCGAGCTGCCGCTGGTCGGCCGCCGCATCCCGATCATCGCCGATGACTATTGCGACCCCGAGTTCGGCACCGGCTGCGTGAAGATCACCCCGGCCCACGACTTCAACGACTACGAAGTCGGCAAGCGCCACAACCTGCCGCTGCTCAACATCTTCGACAAGAACGCCCTGGTGCTGCCTGCCGCCCAGGCCTTCAACCTCGACGGCAGCGTCAACGAACAGTTCGACACCACCCTGCCCGCCCAGTACGCCGGCCTCGACCGCTTCGTCGCGCGCAAGCAGATCGTCGCCGACCTGGACGCCCAGGGCCTGCTGGTGAGCATCGACGACCACGCCCTGAAAGTGCCGAAAGGCGACCGTTCGGGCACCGTCATCGAGCCGTGGCTGACCGACCAGTGGTATGTCTCCACCAAGCCGCTGGCAGAGCCTGCCATCGAAGCCGTGGAAGATGGCCGCATCCAGTTCGTGCCCAAGCAGTACGAGAACATGTACTTCTCCTGGATGCGTGACATCCAGGACTGGTGCATCAGCCGCCAGCTGTGGTGGGGCCACCGCATCCCGGCCTGGTACGACGAGGCCGGCCAGGTCTATGTCGGCCGCAACGAGGCGGAAGTACGCGCCAAGCACGGCCTGGGCAGCGACGTGACGCTGCGCCAGGACGACGACGTGCTCGACACCTGGTTCAGTTCGGGCCTGTGGACCTTCTCCACCCTGGGCTGGCCGGAACAGACCGAGTTCCTCAAGAAGTTCCACTCCACCGACGTGCTGGTGACCGGCTTCGACATCATCTTCTTCTGGGTTGCGCGCATGATCATGCTGACCATGCACCTGATCAAGAACGAGGATGGCACCCCGCAGGTGCCGTTCAAGACCGTGTATGTGCACGGCCTGGTCCGCGACGGCCAGGGCCAGAAGATGTCCAAGTCCAAGGGCAACGTGCTCGACCCGCTGGACATCGTCGACGGCATCACCCTCGACGCCCTGCTGGAAAAACGCACCAGCGGCATGATGCAGCCCAAGCTCGCCGAGAAGATCGCCAAGCAGACCAAGGCCGAGTTCCCGGAAGGCATCGCCAGCTACGGCACCGACGCCCTGCGCTTCACCTTCTGCTCGCTGGCCTCCACCGGCCGCGACATCAAGTTCGACATGGGCCGCGTCGAAGGCTACCGCAACTTCTGCAACAAGATCTGGAACGCCGCCCGCTACGTGCTGGACAAGGGCGAGGATTGCGGCCAGAACGGCGAAGCCTACGAGCTGTCGCTGGCCGACCGCTGGATCATCTCGCAGCTGCAGCGCACCGAAGCCGAAGTGACCCGCCAGCTCGAGCAGTTCCGCTTCGACCTGGCCAGCCAGGCGCTGTACGAGTTCATCTGGAACCAGTACTGCGACTGGTACCTGGAGCTGTCCAAGCCGGTGCTGTGGGACGAGAACGCCCCGGTCGAGCGCGCCCGCGGCACCCGTCGCACCCTGGTGCGTGTGCTCGAAGTGGCCCTGCGCCTGGCGCACCCGTTCATGCCGTTCATCACCGAAGAGATCTGGCAGCGCATCGCGCCGCTGGCCGGCATCGAAGGCAAGACCATCATGCTGCAGCCATGGCCGGTGGCCAATGACAGCCGCATCGATGCCGCCGCCGAAGGTGATATCGAGTGGCTGAAAGAGCTGATGGTCGGCCTGCGCAACATCCGCGCCGAGATGAACATCGGCCCGGGCAAGCCACTGCCGCTGTTCCTCAAGAACGCCAATGCCGACGACCAGCGTCGCCTGCAGGAAAACGAAGCGCTGCTGAAGAAGCTGGCCAAGGTCGAGTCGTTCACCGTGCTCGGTGACGCCGACGAGGCACCGCTGTCCGCCACCGCCCTGGTCGGTGACCTGCAGGTGCTGGTGCCGATGGCCGGCCTGATCGACAAGGACGCCGAGCTGGCGCGCCTGAGCAAGGAAATCCAGCGCCTGCAAGGTGAAGTCCAGCGTGTGGGCGGCAAGCTGTCCAATGCGGCCTTCGTCGACAAGGCACCGCCTGCGGTGATCGAGAAGGAACGCGCCAAGCTGGCCGAGTCCGAACAGGCTTTGGCCAACTTCACCGAGCAGCATGCGCGGATTGCAGCGCTGTAACCTTTGAGGCCGATGGGGCCGCTGCGCGGCCCTTTCGCGACACAAGGCCGCTCCTACAGGGATACGCATTCCCCTGCAGGAGCGGCCTTGTGTCGCGAAAGGGCTGCAAAGTAGCCCCAAGCCCTGCAACACCGGACCCCACCATGACCGACAGACCCACCCTGCACCCGCGCAACCGCCACCAGGGCCGCTACGACTTCCCCAGCCTGATCAAGGCCCACCCTGACCTGGCTCGCTTCACCATCACCAACCCCCACGGCAAACCCAGCATCGACTTCGCCAACCCCGAAGCCGTGCGGGTGTTCAACCGTGCCCTGCTCAAGGCCCAGTACGGCATCCAGCACTGGGACATCCCCGCCGACTACCTCTGCCCGCCAATCCCTGGCCGCGCCGACTATATCCACGTGGCCGCCGACCTGCTGGCCGAGGACAACGCCGGCGACATCCCCAAGGGCGCTCAAGTGCGCGCGCTGGATATCGGCGTTGGTGCCAACTGCATCTACCCGCTGCTGGGCCACAGCGACTACCGCTGGCACTTCGTCGGCTCGGACATCGACCCCGTGGCGCTGGCCTCGGCCAAAGCCATCGTCCAGGCCAACGGTTTGAGCAAGGGCATCAGCCTGCGCCAGCAAGCCAATCGCAAGCACATCCTCGCTGGCCTGCTGCAAGAGGGCGAACGCTTCGACCTGACCCTGTGCAACCCGCCCTTCCACGCCTCGCGCGAAGAGGCCACCCGCGGTAGCCAGCGCAAGTGGAAGAACCTCGGCAAGCAGGACCCCAAGCGCAAGCTGCCGGTGCTCAACTTCGGCGGGCAGAACAACGAGCTGTGGTGCGAGGGCGGCGAGATCCGCTTCGTCGGTCAGCTGGTCGAGGAAAGCGCGCAATACGCCCAGCAGGTGCTGTGGTTCACCAGCCTGGTATCCAAGGCCAGCAACCTGCCCGCCCTCGAGGCGGCGCTGAAGAAGGCCGGCGCCAAGGCCGTGCGGGTCATCGAGATGGGCCAGGGGCAGAAGCAGAGCCGCATGCTCGCCTGGAGCTTCCAGGCCGACGTCGAGCGCCAGGCCTGGCACGCCCGACGCAAATCGCAGGCATGAAAAAACCGCGCCCGGGCAAGCCGGGCGCGGTTCTGGTCAAACCATCGACAATTACTTGTTGATGGAATCGTTCAGCGATTTGGCAGGAACGAACTTGACGACTTTCTTGGCAGCGATTTCGATGGCGGCGCCAGTCGAAGGGTTGCGGCCGGTACGGGCAGGACGCTCGGAGACTTTCAGCTTGCCGATGCCTGGCAGGGTGATTTCAGCGCCGTTTTCCAGCTGGTCGGCAACGATTGCGCCCAGTTGCTCCAGAGCAGCGCGAGCGGTGGTCTTTGGCGCGTCGATCGATTCGGCGATGTCGGCAATCAGTTGGTCTTTGGTCAATGCCATGGTGGTGTTCCTTCCCTATCAAATTCAGTGGTTATGCAGCGTGCTAGGACGTCATCGGGCCAGCCCCTGAATGCTGGAGGGCCGCGCCAATCGCGTATGTAGATACACAAATCGGCGTTTGGTTCGACACGGCCAGAGCACGCTGCCAGCAATGCGCCACACAGGGTGCGCAAGACCGCGCAAAGCTACCACAGGAATGGATAAATATCCGCTCCCCGCATCGATTTAGTGCAGGTTTTTCGGGGCTTCTGGCCAAATTCCTACAGAATTGAACAAAAAATCAACAACCCGCATTTCCGCCAACATCCGGCCACTGCATCACCTGCGGTCTGGGGTAAACTGGACGACTTTTGCAGCGCGGCGCCACGGCACCGCCCCAGACGCACCGAGAATTCCATGCCAATCCGTCATTGCATCGTTCACCTGATCGACAAGAAGCCCGATGGCAGCCCCGCCGTGCTCCATGCGCGAGACTCCGAACTGGGCGCATCGGACGCCATCGAAAACCTCCTGGCCGACCTCAACGACAGCTACAACGCCAAGCAAGGCAAGGCCTGGGGCTTCTTCCACGGCGAATCCGGGGCCTACCCGCTCAGTGGCTGGCTGAAGCAGTACCAGGACGGCGAGCGCGATTTCACTGCCTTCAGCCGCGAAGCCGTGGAGCACCTGCAGAAGCTGATGGAGGAGTCCAACCTCTCCACCGGCGGCCACATCCTGTTCGCCCACTACCAGCAAGGCATGACCGAGTACCTGGCCATCGCCCTGCTGCATCACAGCGAAGGCGTGGCGGTGAACGCCGAGCTGGACGTGACCCCGTCGCGCCACCTCGACCTCGGCCAGCTGCACCTGGCAGCGCGCATCAACCTGTCGGAGTGGAAGAACAACCAGAACTCCAAGCAGTACATCTCGTTCATCAAGGGCAAGAACGGCAAGAAGGTCTCGGACTACTTCCGCGACTTCATCGGCTGCCAGGAAGGCGTCGACGGCCCGGGCGAGACCCGCACCCTGCTCAAGGCCTTCAGCGACTTCGTCGAAAGCGAGGACCTGTCCGAAGAGTCGGCCCGCGAGAAGACCCAGACCCTGGTCGAGTACGCCACCACCCAGACCAAGCTGGGCGAGCCGGTGACCCTGGACGAACTGTCCAGCCTGATCGACGAAGACCGCCCCAAGGCGTTCTTCGACCACATCCGCAACAAGGACTACGGCCTGTCGCCGGAAATCCCGGCGGACAAGCGCACCCTCAACCAGTTCCGCCGCTTCACCGGGCGTGCCGAAGGCCTGTCGATCAGCTTCGAAGCGCACTTGCTGGGCGACAAGGTGGAGTATGACGAGGCCGCGGGCACCCTGATCATCAAGGGCCTGCCGACCACGCTGGTGGATCAGCTCAAGCGCCGCAAGGACTGATCAACCGGCCGCGTAGGAGGCCACCAGCGCCTCCTTGGCCGCCTTGCGCAGCTTCTTCACCAGACGCTCCTGGCGCAGCGCCTGGCCCTTGTCGGGCCATTGCTCGACATACACCAGCGCCTGCGCCGGGCTGGTCTTGAAGTAGCGGGCGCCCTGCCCCTTCTGATGGGCCACGAACCGTCGCTGCGGGTCGTCGCTGATGCCGCAGTACAGCGAGCCGTTGGCGGCGCGCACCAGGTAGACATACCAGGGTTTGCCCAGCGGGATTTCGGTGAATTCGTTGGCGATGGTCATGGGCGACAGCTTAATCGCTCAGCGCGCTTGCTGGAACGTCCGCAACCCTTTGAACGCCTGCTGGCGCACCTTGTTCTGCAGCAGCGGCGACCAGCCCAGCAACAACCCCGGCGCCCCCAGTGCCTGACGTGACCAGCGCCACAGGTCGAAGGTGTCGTCATGCTGGCAGATCAGCCCGTCGTGGATGACGAAGCGCGCCTGGATATCGTTGACCACGGTACGCCCGGTCTGGCTGAACAGGTAGGTGGCGACCCAGTGGGCGGCACCACCGCGCTCATCGGCGCGAACGCTGTCGAAGGTCAGGGAGAAGTCCTTGGCGCGACTGGTGAGCATGCGCCACATGTCGCCGGCCTCCCTGCCGCGCAAGGTGCCGAACACCGGGTCGCTGAAAACGATAGCGTCGCTGTAGCAGGCCACCATGGCCTCGGCGTCCAGACGCTGGAAGGCCTGGTAGAAGCGGGTGATCAGCTCGCGGTTGGCGTCGGTCATGAAAGCGGGTCCGTGCTGGTAGTTGAAGGCTGCACGATAATCTGCCCCGCTTGCATAAGCCAGTGCCGGCCTCTTCGCGGGTAAACCCGCTCCCACAGGGATCACATAACCCTGTAGGAGCGGGTTTACCCGCGAAGAGGCCAGAAAGGCCACCGGAGTAGTCAGACCTTTTCGCTTGTCACCTGCACATGCAAGGCCCGCCCGGCGCCAAGCCCGAAGATGATGGCGCCGACGCCCAGCACGGCAAAGATCCACCCCAGCGCCGCCCAGCCCCCGGTCAGGTCATGCACCAGCCCCACCGCGAACGGCCCCATGGACGCCAACGTGTAGCCCACGCCCTGGGCCATGCTCGACAGGTTCGCCGCCACGTGGGCGTCCTTCGAACGCAACACGATCAGCGTCAACGCCAGGGCAAAGGTCCCGCCCTGCCCCAGCCCCAGCACTACCGCCCAGCCCCACAGGCCCGCGAGCGGCGCGTACAGGCAGCCAAACAACCCCGCCAGGGTCACCAGCATCACCACCACGATGGCCAGCCGCTGGTCCCTGCCCCGCGTCGCCAGCCACGGCGCAGCCAGCGAACTGGCCAACTGCACGATCACCGAACCGGACAGCACCAGGCCGGCCTCGGTCGGGCTCAGGCCGCGGCCGATGAGGATCGACGGCAACCAGCCGAAGACGATGTACGCCAGCGACGACTGCAAGCCCATGTACAAGGTCACCTGCCAGGCCAGCGGGTCACGCCACAGGCCACGTACCCTGTAGGCCACCTTGTGCAGGCCGTGCCCCTGGCGCGCCTGGGGCAACCAGACGAGCATCGCCAGCAGTGCCGGGATCGCCCAGAATCCCAGGCCCAATGCCCAACTGCCCGCGAAGTGCTGGGTCAGCGGCACGGTGGCTCCCGCCGCCATGGCCGCGCCCAGGCACAGGGCCATGGTATAGACGCCGGTCAAGGTGCCCGCGTGTTGCGGGAAATCGCGCTTGACGATACCCGGCAGCAGCACACCGATGATGCCGATGCACGCGCCGGCCATGATGCTGCCGACGAACACCCCGGCCTCGCCCAGCGCGCTGCGTACCACGATGCCCAGCGCCAGGGTCAGGAGGATGCCGAGGATCACCCGCTCGCTGCCCAGACGCCGCGCCAGGATCGGCGCCAAGGGCGCGAACAGCCCCAGGCAGAGCACCGGCAAGGTGGTCAGCAGGCCGGCTTGCGAGGCGTTCAGGCCCAGGCCTTCGGACACCAGGCCCAGCACCGGGGCCATGCTCGACAGCGCTGGGCGCAGGTTCAGCGCCACCAGCACCAGGCCCAGCAACAATAGCCAGGGCCGCTGCAAGGGTGCAGGTTGCTGCTGCACCTGGACGTCATCGCTTTCAGCGTCGATCAGCAGTGGGTCGAGCTCCCGCTCGCGGGTCATTGGCTTTGCCATGGGGTTCTCGTGTTCAGGATTCGATGAGGGTACGGCTCAGGCGCTTGGCCTGCTCCGGGTCACGCTGGGCAATGGCCTCGAGGATCTGCCCGTGCAGGTCGAAGACCGCCTGGCAACGGGGCACGCTGGCCATGTTGTGCTGCAGCGCGGCGGCGACCACCCCGGAGAAATAGCGGTACAACTCGCTCAGTGCCGGGTTGTGCGCGGCATCGATCAGGCGCTGGTGAAACACCAGGTCGCAGGCCACGTAGGCGTCGACATCACCGTGAAAATGTTCGCCGCTGCCCTTGAGTGCCTCGCGCAGGCCCAGCAAATCCGCTTCGGTACGCCGCAATGCCGCCAGGCCGATGGCTTCGGTTTCGAGGATACGGCGGGTTTCCCGGGCCTGTTCCAGGGTGCAGCGCGACATGGCCTGCATCGCCTGCAACGGGTCCTGGCAGGTGCGCAGGTAGCTGCCGTCGCCCTGGCGGATTTCCACCAGGCCGCTGAAGGCCAGCACGCGCATGGCTTCGCGCACGGTATTGCGGCTGATGCCCAGTTGCAGCGCCAGCTCCGGCTCGGTGGGCAGACGCTGCCCAACCTGCCAGTCGCCTTGAAGAATGCGCTCGCGCATGCGCTCCACGGCAAGTTCCACCAGGGACCGTCGGGGCAGTTCGCTGTTCATGTCTACTCGACCAATCATCCGATGAATTGACCGGAGCTTAATGCAACTGCAGGCAGACATCAATTCAATCCCGCACCCGCAGAGGCTCCCTTAGCCGCTTGAGTGCTCACCAGATATGCCAGTTTAAAACCACTGGTAATTCTGAGAGTTACCGGCTTGCTGCCCAGGTGCCACCTTGGCGACTGCATTACAGCATCCTCAGCATGCAACGTGTGGTTAACCAATCATCAATATCCCTCTCAAAACTGGAGAGAACCATGACCCCAAAAGTACTGTTGGTAGGCATCGACGGCGTGGATTTCGATCGTTTCCAAGGCCATTTCGTCAACGCCCCTGGCTGGCATTATCACAAAGCCTACACCGGCGGCATCATTGGCACGCCGTCGCAGGCAGCAACATACAGTGGACCGGGTTGGGCGACCGTGCTCACGGGCACCTGGGCAACTAAACATGGCATTCTCATGAATGATGAGAAACAGCGAGCCAACCCGAAATATCCCTGGATCCTCCAGCGATTGAAACACCATGCACCGTCATTGAAGTTATGCAGCATTGTCACCTGGCTGCCGATCCATAAATACTTTGCCGAGCAAATGACCGGCATCGAAAGACATGAGTATCATGAAAATGACAAAGCGGCAGTGGACAAGGCCAAGGCGGTCATCGCCGGCACGGCCCCCGCGGTCACCTTTCTGCACTTGAGCGATCCGGATCTGATAGCCCATACATACGGCTTTGATGCGCGTTACGAGAAAGCCCTGAAAGATTCATACGGATACCTGCAAGCACTCAGCGATGTCGTGCGACAACGCCAGGCCCAGCACCCCTCGGAAGACTGGCTCATCCTGGTCACCACCGACCACGGTCGCAGCGCCGACGGCAAGTCCCATGGTGGGCACAGCCTGAGCGAGAAGACCGTCTTCATCGCCAGCAACAAGCGCCCGAACGCCGAACTCAGCAGATCCGCGCCCATACCCGGGCTTGACCCACTGCATGGCCATGCCGCACACGCCGGGATAGCCCCGACCATCATGCGTCACATGGGCGTAGGCCGAGACAACGATGCCTGGGGAATGGATTCGCCCCCCCTGATCGGTGCGCAAGGTGTCAGAAAGCCGCGCTTCGTGGTGCCCGACACCTTGGCATGGGTGAGTTCAGGCAGCGGCTCCATCGAAATCCTGAAAAACGGCAAGCCTGTCGCAACCCTGCCACCGACAGCCACCCAATGGAGCGACCCCGATCGCCCAGCCCCGGCAGACTGCTATGCATGGGTGAACAATGACACCGCCGCGACCCTGCGCGTTGACCAGGCGCCAAGACAGATCACCTCGGCATTCGGCTGGAACGACGAGAAGATATTCTTCTTTTTCCACAATGGACGGTACAGCCGCTTCAACCTGGCCAGGGACGAAACCGACGCCGGGTACCCTTATGAGGTGAGTCAACGAAACTGGCCCGAGCTCTGGCGATATCAAGACAAGATCATTGCCGCCTTCGACTGGACAGACAAACATGCAATGTTCTTCCTCGACGATGGAACTTACATCCGCTACGACAAAGCCAAAGAGTCGATGGATGGCTACCCGCTTTCCATCAATGACAGTACCTGGCCGGGCCTGCGCCCTTATGCCCGCGACATAAAAGCAGCGGTGCGCTGGAACAATGGCAAGCTCTTTATATTTCTGAAAAACAATACCTATCTTCGCTATGACATCGCGAGCGACAGGCTCGACCCCGACTACCCAAGGAATATGAACGACTATTTCTGGCCAGGAGTAGCCAAATACAGTGACAAAATTGTCTGCGTCGTCAGGGAGGGGGCTCGAAACAATGCTTACTTCTTCCTGAATGATGCCACGTACTTGAAATTCGACATGGATAAGGAAAGTGTTTCGCCCTTCTACCCTGCCCCGGTCATAGGCAATTGGAAGGGACTGCTTTGAAATAAGCCTGGCAACCTGCAACACCCAGCCCCTGACGTATCTTGCAATGTTTGCGACGGCACTCGGGGGTTCCGCTCCACGGTCAGTTCAAGAACCGTTGGCGGGCGGCAAATCAACTGACATTTCTACCAGTTGTCGGCCTGCCGCATTATTGCAACGCTTGAGGTGAGTCCACCCAGGCATCTTTCCATGTCGAACTCCAGAACATTGCTGCTGACCGGCCTGTCACTGTCCGCCCTGCTACTGCTGACGGGCCTGCTGCTCAAAGGCTGTGACCCCAGGGAGCCACCCCGGCAGCCGAAGACGTTGATCATCGGCATGGACGGCGTGCAGCTGGACCATTACGAAGCGTTGCCGCACAGCAACCTGCAGCGCCTGTACTACGGCAAGGCCTACGCCGGCGGCATCACCGGTCGCGCCAGCGAGCAAGGCACCATCAGCGGCCCTGGCTGGGTGACGTTGCTCACGGGCGTGTGGGCCAACAAGCATGGGGTGGTTTCCAACAACGAGTCGCTGCGGGTCGACCCTGCCTTCCCAAGCCTGTTCAAACGGCTGCGCCAGGCCATGCCCAACGCCTACATCGCCAGCGTGGTCAACTGGCCGCCCATCAATACGGCGTACCTGCTGGAGGATGCCCAACGCAACGACGTGCGCGACAGTGGCCTGACGGATCAACAGGTCACCGAACGGGCCTTGGACATCCTCGACAAGACCTCCGCCGACCTGACGTTCGTTCAACTCGACGAGCCCGACCAGGCCGGCCACGCCAGCGGTTTCGGCTCAGCCTACGACCTGGCCCTGCGCGAGGCCGATGGCAGGCTCGGGCGCCTGCTGGACAAGGTCGAGGAACGCAGCCAAGCACACCCCGACGAAGACTGGCTGGTGATCCTCAGCACCGATCATGGACGAGATCAGGACGGCCAGGGGCACGGTGGCACCTCGGAGCAGGAAAAGACCATTTTCATTGCCAGCAACAAGCGCCTGAACGCGGAACTGACCCAGCCCAGCATTCCCGATGACAATCCTGGGCCCAACAACCTGTACAGCTACGCAGCGCAGACCGCCGTCGCCCCGACGGTGTTACGGCACATGAACCTCGACCTGCTGCCGGAGTGGAAGCTCGATGGCACGCCGCTGCTGGGCGACACCGGGGTCCGCAAGGCGCGCGCCGACGAGGCCAGTGACCGGTTGCTGTGGAACAGTTCATCCCAGGGAAACGTGATCATTCACAAGAATGACCAGGTGATGGTGGAGCTGAGCGCAAGCCAACAGCAGTGGCGTGACCCGCAGGGAATGCGCCAGGGCGCGGATTATGTGCTGGAACTGGACGGGACGCCGGCAGCGGTACGGACGCATCCGATGAGCAGGCCGTTCGTGATAGAGGAAAGCAGCTACTGACAACGGACGGGTGATCGAGGAAAGCCGCCATTGCAGGGGGCTGCCATGCGGACCCGATCCATCTCGATACAGCTCACAAGAAACGTTGTGGCCCGGTATCGCCAAGCACACGGCCGAGGTGGTTTGCGCCTTCAAGTATGGAAACCGCGATTTCGCTTGTTTCTTCCTGAATGACGCGACGAACCTGAGGTTCAACATGCAGGACGAAAGTGTCTCGTCCACTGCACCGACCCCGATCAAAGGCACCGGCAACTGGCCAGGGCTGCTTTGACCAACGCCGCAGGCGTGAGCCCCCCCTGGGCCCTCTTGCAGTGTTTGCAAGAGAGCCCAGGGGCGCTAGGCGGGGCCGAACCTCAGTTCAAGGCGTCGATCAACGCCTGGTTCATCTCCGGCGTGCCGATGGTGATGCGCAGGAACTGGGCAATCCGCTCCTGCTTGAAGTGCCGCACGATCACCCCCTGCTCGCGCAGGCGCGCCGCCAGTTGCGCCGCGTCCTGCTGCGGGTGACGGGCGAAGATGAAGTTGGCTGCCGACGGCAGCACCTCGAAGCCCTTGGCAACCAGTTGCTCGACCAGCGCTTCACGGCTGTCGATTACCTTGCGGCAGGTTTCCTCGAAGTACGCCTGGTCTTCGAAGGCCACCGCCGCGCCGACGATCGCCATACGGTCCAGCGGGTAGGAGTTGAAGCTGTTCTTGATCCGCTCCAGCGCCTCGATCAGGTCCGGATGGCCGACCGCCAGGCCGACCCGCAGCCCCGCCAGCGAGCGCGACTTGGACAAGGTCTGGGTCACCAGCAGGTTGTCGTAGCGATCCACCAGGCTGATGGCGGTTTCGCCGCCGAAGTCGATATAGGCTTCGTCCACCACCACCACCGAGTCGCGGTTGGCCTGCAGCAGCTGCTCGACGGCTTCGAGCGGCAGCAGGCAACCAGTGGGCGCGTTGGGGTTGGGGAAGATGATCCCGGCGTTGGCCTTGCTGTAGTCGGCCACACGGATCTGGAACTGCTCGTCCAGCGCCACCTGCTCGAATGGGATGCCGTACAGCCCGCAGTACACCGGGTAGAAGCTGTAGCTGACATCCGGGAACAGCAGCGGGCCGCGGTCGTGCTGGAACAGGCCGTGGAAGATGTGCGCCAGTACCTCGTCCGAGCCGTTGCCGACGAACACCTGGGCCGGGGCCACGCCGTAGTACTCGGCCACCGCCTGCTTGAGCCGGTCACCGTTCGGGTCCGGGTACAGGCGCAGGTTGTCGTTGAGCTCGCCACGCATGGCTTCCAGCGCCTTGGGCGACGGGCCATAAGGGTTCTCGTTGGTATTCAGCTTGACCAGGCGGGCCAGCTTGGGCTGCTCGCCCGGGACGTAAGGCACCAGGTCCTTGACGAAGGGGCTCCAGAATCGACTCATGCTCAGTTCCCCTTGTCTTGGGTCAGGATGCGGTATTCGGCGCTGCGGGCGTGGGCGGTCAGCGACTCGCCACGGGCCAGGATCGAAGCGGTATGGCCCAGCTCCGACGCGCCCTGCTCGGAGCAGAAGATGATCGACGAACGCTTCTGGAAGTCATACACCCCCAGCGGCGACGAGAAGCGCGCGGTGCCGGAGGTCGGCAGTACGTGGTTGGGGCCTGCGCAGTAGTCGCCCAGGGCTTCGCTGGTGTGGCGGCCCATGAAGATCGCACCGGCGTGGCGGATCTGCGGCAGCCAGGCCTGCGGGTCGGCGACCGACAGCTCCAGGTGCTCTGGGGCGATGCGGTTGGCCACCTCGATGGCCTGCTGCATGTCACGCACCTGGATCAGCGCGCCACGGCCGTTGATCGACTTCTCGATGATGTCGGCACGCTCCATGGTCGGCAGCAGCTTGTCGATGCTCGCGGCCACGCGGTCGAGAAACGCGGCATCCGGGCTGACCAGGATGGCCTGGGCGTCTTCGTCGTGTTCGGCCTGGGAGAACAGGTCCATGGCGATCCAGTCCGGGTCGGTCTGGCCGTCGCAGACCACGAGGATTTCCGACGGGCCGGCGATCATGTCGATGCCGACCTGGCCGAACACGTGGCGCTTGGCGGTGGCCACGTAGATATTGCCCGGGCCGACAATCTTGTCCACCTGCGGCACGCTTTCGGTGCCATAGGCCAGCGCAGCCACGGCCTGGGCCCCACCGACGGTGAACACCCGGTCGACCCCGGCGATGCAGGCAGCGGCCAGCACCAGCTCGTTGACCTCACCGCGCGGGGTCGGCACCACCATCACCACTTCGCCGACGCCGGCGACCTTGGCCGGGATAGCATTCATCAGCACCGACGAAGGGTACGACGCCTTGCCGCCCGGCACGTACAGGCCGGCACGGTCCAGCGGCGTGACCTTCTGGCCAAGCACGGTGCCGTCGGCTTCGGTGTACTGCCAGGAATCCTGCTTCTGCCGCTCGTGGTAGATGCGCACACGGGTGGCGGCCTTTTCCAGGGCTTCGCGCTGGGCCGGGGTGATGCGGGTCAGGGCCAGCTCCAGGCGCTGGCGATCGAGGATCAGCTGATCGATCGACTGGGCCTCGACGCCATCGAAACGCTGGGTGAACTCCACCAGCGCCGCGTCACCGCGCTCGCGCACGGCCTTGATGATGTCGAGCACGCGTTGGTTGACCGCGTCATCGGACACACTTTCCCAGCTCAGCAGATGATCCAGATGTCGGGCGAAATCCGGATCAGCGGCGTTGAGACGGGCAATTGCAGTGGACACGGTCATGGCGAGGGCCTCGATTATTAGCGAATGCTCAGGCGCCCTAGGCTACCAGTCGATCCGCGCGGGCACCCGAGAAAAATGGCAATGACGCGGATAGACGGGCGCGACAGCGAAGGTCGCGCTCAGGAGTCAACCGCGGTGTCGCGATTCGACCGCTTTGCGCAGCGTGTCGATCAGGCTCTGGATGCGGGCGTGCTGCATCTTCATGGAGGCTTTGTTGACCACCAGGCGCGAGCTGATCGTGGCGATCAGGTCCTGGGGTTCCAGGCCGTTGGCGCGCAGGGTGTTGCCGGTGTCGACCACGTCGATGATCTTGTCGGCGAGGTTGATCAGCGGCGCCAGCTCCATCGAGCCGTACAGCTTGATGATGTCGACCTGACGGCCCTGTTCGGCGTAGTAACGCTTGGCCACGTTGACGAACTTGGTGGCGACGCGCAGGCGGCCCTTGGGCTCGGGGGCACCGGTGACACCCGCGGTCATCAGCTTGCACTGGGCAATCTGCAGGTCCAGCGGCTCGTACAGGCCCTGGCCGCCGTACTCCATCAGCACGTCCTTGCCGGCCACACCGAGGTCGGCGGCGCCATGCTCGACATAGGTCGGCACGTCGGTGGCACGCACGATCAGCAGGCGCACGTCGTCCTGCGTGGTAGGGATGATCAGCTTGCGGCTCTTGTCCGGGTTCTCGGTCGGCACGATACCGGCCTCGGCCAGCAACGGCAGGGTATCGTCGAGAATACGGCCTTTGGAAAGCGCGATGGTCAACATTGGAACGTCGGTCCTTAAGCGGCTACTGCCGGCCGGGCGTGTATCGCCCGACCGCATTCAATTCGAATGGCACATCCTTGTGCCAGGGGCGATCAGCCCGGTACGCGGCGGATTTTCGCGCCGAGCATCTGCAGTTTTTCTTCGATGCACTCGTAACCACGGTCGATGTGGTAGATGCGATCGATCAGCGTGTCACCTTCGGCGACCAGCGCCGACAGCACCAGGCTGGCGGACGCACGCAGGTCGGTGGCCATCACCGGAGCACCCTTGAGCGTCGGCACGCCGGTGACGATGGCGGTGTTGCCCTCGACCTGGATCTGCGCGCCCATGCGGTGCATTTCGTACACGTGCATGAAACGGTTTTCGAAGATGGTCTCGATCACCGCGCCGGTGCCTTCGGCAATGGCGTTGAGCGAGATGAACTGCGCCTGCATGTCGGTCGGGAACGCCGGGTACGGGGCGGTACGCAAGTTGACGGCTTTGGGCCGCTTGCCGTGCATGTCCAGCTCGATCCAGTCTTCGCCGGTGGTGATGTCGGCGCCCGCTTCCTTGAGCTTTTCCAGCACCGCCTCGAGGATGGTCGGGTCGGTGTCCTTGACCTTGACGCGGCCGCCGGTCACGGCAGCGGCAACCAGGTAGGTACCGGTCTCGATGCGGTCGGGCATGACGCGGTAGTGGGCGCTGTCCAGGCGCTCGACGCCATCGATGGTGATGGTGTCGGTGCCGGCACCCTGGACCTTGCCGCCCATGGCGTTGATGAAGTTGGCCAGGTCGACCACTTCAGGCTCGCGCGCGGCGTTCTGCAGCACGCTGCGGCCCTTGGCCAGGGCAGCGGCCATCATGATGTTCTCGGTACCGGTGACGCTCACGGTGTCGAAGAAGAAATGCGCGCCGCGCAGGCCGCCTTCCGGCGCTTCAGCCTTGATGTAGCCGCCTTCGACTTCGATCTTCGCACCCATCGCCTCGAGGCCGCGGATGTGCAGGTCGACCGGGCGCGAACCGATGGCGCAGCCGCCTGGCAGGGCCACTTCGGCCTTGCCGAAGCGGGCGACCATGGGGCCGAGCACCAGGATCGAGGCGCGCATGGTCTTGACCAGTTCGTACGGCGCGACCAGGGTCTTGATGGTACGCGGGTCGATCTCCACCGCCAGCTTCTCGTCGATCACAGGCTCGATGCCCATGCGCCCGAACAGCTCGATCATGGTGGTGATGTCGTGCAGGTGTGGCAGGTTGCCCACGGTGACCGGGCCATCGGCCAGCAGGGTCGCCGCCAGGATCGGCAGGGCCGCGTTCTTAGCGCCCGAAATGCGGATCTCGCCATCGAGACGAGCGCCGCCAGTAATAATCAGTTTGTCCATTGGTGTCTCGCCGCCAAGTTGGCTCAGGTGCGCTCAGCCCAGGCTGCGCTGCTGAAAAATTTCATGGTTACCGCATGGATGCTGCCATTGGCGATCCACGGATTCAGGTGAGCATAGATCGCCTGCTGACGCTTGACCGGGCTCAGGCCAGCCAACTCGTCGCTGATCACGTTCAACTGGAAGTTGCAGCCTTCGCCTTCAACTTCGACCCGGGATCCCGGCAATTTCTCTTCAAGGAAGCTCTTAACTTCTACGGCCTGCATGCTCAACCTCAATCGGCGCCCGATGCGCACGGGTCGGCCATCATACAAAAAAGCCCCTCGCCTGCGAAGCCCAACGAAGGGGCGCGCGACCGAGGGGCCTGTCATCACTGCCAAGCCATCAGCTTGCCAGCACCTCATCGAGGTCATAGACCCCGGCGATTTCCCGCATGTCATCGGGCATGCCACGCACTTCGAAGGCCTTGCCTGCAGCCTGGGCGTCGCGGATGAACGCCAGCAGCAGCGACAAGCCGACGCTGGTGGAATGCGCCACCGCCGAGCAATCCAGTACCAGTTGCGTTTCACGGCAGGCACCGATCAGCGCCTTGCCCTGCTTGCGCAGGCCCGGGCCACTGCGGTAGTCCAGCACGCCGGCCAGGCGCAGCACGCCCGGCTCGGCCATGCTCACGGCAGCCTCGGTCATTTTACGGTCTTCTCTGGCGAGCTGTCGGCGGCCTGCTTGGCCTTGGCCACTTCGCCGGCCCAACCGTCGATGGTCTTGTCCAGGTCGTTGCCATTGCGCTGCATGGCGTCGGCGAACTGGTCGCGGAACAGCTTGCCGATGTTGATGCCGTTGACGATGACGTTACGCACTTTCCACTCGCCACCCAGGTTTTCCAGGGTGTACTGGACCGGGTACACGGCGCCGTTGTTGCCGGTGACCTTCATGCCGACGCTGGCGCGCTTGCCGTCATCGGCCTTGGCCGGGTCGACACTGATGCCCTGGTTGTTGTACTCCAGCAGCGCGTTGCCATAGAACTGCATCAGGCTGCGCTTGAAGTTTTCCTGGAAGCGCTGCATCTGCGCAGGCGTGGCCTTGCGCGAATACTTGACGGTCATGATGCTCTTGGAGATGCCATCGGCGTCGACCACCGGGCCAAGGATGCGGTTGAGTGCATCGTAGAAGGCGTTCGGATTGGTCTTGTACTGCTCCTTGTTGGCCTTCAGGTCGTTCAGCAGTTCGGTGGTGGTGCCTTGAACCACGTCGTGCGGCGACTGCGCGGCCAGCGCCATCAGGGGAAAGGCCGCCAGCAGGACCAGCAGGCCACGTCGCAGGATCGAAATCATGGAAACTCCTTAATTAGCCGGTTGCGCTTCTTTCGGTTCCTTGCCAACGGAGTTGAGCAGGAACTTGCCGATCAGATCTTCCAGCACCAGGGCAGACTGGGTGTCGTGGATGGTCGCGCCATCCTTGAGCACCGCTTCCTCACCGCCCACGCTGATACCGATGTACTTCTCGCCAAGCAGCCCCGCCGTCAGGATCGAGGCGGTGGAATCGGTCGGCAGGTTGTTCACCGACTTGTCCAGCTGCATCGTCACCCGGCCGGTGAAGGAATCACGGTCCAGGTCGATGGCGGTGACCTTGCCGATCGTCACACCGGCCATGGTCACTTTAGCTCTGACCGTCAAACCGGCGATATTGTCGAAATATGCATCAACTTTATAGGTATCGCTGCTCGGGCTGGCCGACAGCCCGCTGACACGCAGGGCCAGCAGCAGCAGCGCCAGGATCCCGGCCAGGAGGAACAGGCCGACACCGATTTCCAGGGTGCGGTTTTGCATCAGAAATCTCCAAACATCAAGGCGGTCAGAATAAAGTCCAGACCCAGGACTGCCAGCGAGGCATAGACCACGGTCTTGGTGGTGGCACGGCTGATCCCTTCTGAGGTGGGTTCGCAGTCGTAGCCCTGGAATACGGCGATCCAGGTGGTGACGAAGGCGAACACCAGGCTCTTGATCAGCCCGTTGAGCACGTCACCGGTAAAGGAAACACTGTTCTGCATGTTGGCCCAGAACGAGCCTTCGTAGACGCCCAGCCAGTCGACCGCGACCCACGAGCCGCCCCAGATGCCGACCACGCTGAAGATCAGCGCCAGCAGAGGCAGCGAGATGAAGCCGGCCCACAGGCGCGGGGCAACGATGTACTTGAGCGGGTCGACGCCGATCATTTCCAGGCTCGACAGCTGCTCGGTGGATTTCATGTTGCCGATCTCGGCGGTCAGCGCGGAACCGGCGCGGCCGGCGAACAGCAGCGCGGTGACCACCGGGCCGAGCTCACGCAGCAGGGTCAGGGCGACCATCTGCCCGACCGCCTGCTCGGAGCCGTACTTGGTCAGGATGCTGTAGCCCTGCAGGGCCAGCACCATGCCGATGAACACGCCGGACACGACGATGATCGCCAGCGACAGCACGCCCACCGAATACAGCTGCCTGGTCAGCAGCTGGAAGCCGCCGCCGATGCCGCCGCGGCCGACCAGGGCATGGAACAGGAACAGGCAGGAACGCCCGAGCACCGCCAGCACGTCGATCGCCGAGCGACCGAACAGGCGGATACGTTCGAGAATGGATTTTCTGCGCATCAACGCGCCCCCAGCAGATCGGCGCGGTAGTCAGGCGCAGGAAAATGGAATGGCACCGGACCGTCCGGGTCGCCTTTCATGAACTGGCGGATACGCGGATTGTCCGAGCCCATCAGCTCGTCGGGCGTGCCCTGGCCCAGCACCTGGCCATCGCCCACCACGTAGATGTAGTCGGCGATGCTGGCGGTTTCGGCCAGGTCATGGGAAACCACGATGCTGGTAATGCCCAGGGCATCGTTGAGCAGGCGGATCAGCCGCACCAGCACACCCATGGCGATCGGGTCCTGGCCGACGAACGGTTCGTCGTACATCAGGATCTGCGGGTCCAGGGCAATCGCACGGGCCAGCGCCACGCGGCGCTTCATGCCGCCGGACAGCTCGTCCGGCATCAGGTCGATGGCGCCGCGCAGGCCCACGGCCTGGAGCTTCATCAGCACGATGTCGCGGATCATTTCGTCCGACAGCTGGGTGTGCACGCGCAACGGAAACGCGACGTTCTCGAACACATCGAGGTCGGTGAACAACGCACCGCTCTGGAACAGCACGCCCATCTGCTTGCGCGCGTCGAACAGGTCGCTGCGCGACAGGCTCGGCAGGTTCTGCCCGGCTACCCATACTTCACCGCTGGAGGGGCGCAACTGCGCGCCCATCAGGCGTAGCAACGTGGTCTTGCCGCAACCCGATGGCCCCATGATACCGGTGACCTTGCCGCGCGGGATGCGGATGTCGACATTGCTGAAAATGCTGCGCGAACCGCGCTTGAAGGTGACTCCCTTCAACTCGACCGCGTAGGCGCTATCCACACTCATCTAGACTCCTTGCTAGTGCAGCCTCGCACTCATGGACGCCGGCCCTCTTCTTCAAGGCACACAGCGACCCCGGCAGGCCGAATAGCGGCGAACTATAGCACCGCTGACAGCCCCGCCCCAAGGCCATGGCGAGAGTCGTTCAGGGCGCAGACAGACTTGCATGACAATTGATGGAGCAATCGAAAGCGTGAGGCTTTCTTCCATTGCAGCTATAATCGCCGCCTTTTAATCAGGCATTGCTTTTCGACATGAGCCAATCCAGCGAGCTGATCCTCTCCGCCCAGCGCACCCTGCGCCTGGAACTGGAGGCCGTAGAGGGCCTGGCGGCCCGCTTCGACGCCAATTTCGTCAAGGCCTGCGAACTGATCCTGGCCAGCAAGGGCCGCGTGGTGGTGGTCGGCATGGGCAAGTCCGGGCACATCGGCAACAAGATCGCCGCGACCCTGGCCAGCACCGGCACCCCGGCGTTCTTCGTGCACCCGGCCGAAGCCAGCCATGGCGACATGGGCATGATCACCCGCGACGATGTCATTCTTGCCCTGTCCAACTCCGGCAGCACGGCCGAGATCGTCACGCTGCTGCCGCTGATCAAGCGCCTGGGCATCCAGATGATCAGCCTTACCGGCAACCCCGACTCGCCCCTGGCCCAGGCCGCGGAGGTCAACCTCGACGCCAGCGTCAGCCAGGAAGCCTGCCCGCTGAACCTGGCACCGACCTCCTCGACCACCGCCGCCCTGGTACTGGGCGATGCACTGGCCATCGCCCTGCTCGAAGCGCGCGGCTTCACCGCCGAGGACTTCGCCTTCTCGCACCCCGGCGGCGCACTGGGCCGCCGCCTGCTGCTGAAGGTCGAGAACGTGATGCACGCCGGCGACGAACTGCCACAGGTACGCCGCGGCACCCTGCTCAAGGATGCCTTGCTTGAAATGTCTCGCAAAGGTTTGGGCATGACCGTGGTCGTCGAGGCCGATGGCAAACTGGCCGGGATCTTCACCGACGGCGACCTGCGCCGCAGCCTGGACCGCAACATCGACGTGCACACCACCCTGATCGACCAGGTCATGACCGTGCACGGCAAGACCGCCCGCGCCGAGATGCTCGCCGCCGAGGCCTTGAAGATCATGGAAGACCACAAGATCAGCGCCCTGGTGGTCGTCGACAAGCACGACTGCCCGACCGGCGCACTGAACATGCATGACCTGCTGCGCGCTGGCGTGATGTAAGGGAGAGACACAGATGACCCAGGACCTGATGCAACGCGGCAAGGCCATCAAGCTCGCCGTCTTCGACGTCGACGGCGTGCTCACCGACGGACGCCTGTATTTCCTCGAGGATGGCAGCGAATTCAAGACGTTCAACACCCTCGACGGCCAGGGCATCAAGATGCTCATGAATTCGGGAGTGACCACGGCAATCATCAGCGGGCGCAAGACCCCGGTGGTCGAGCGTCGGGCGAAAAACCTCGGCATCCCGCACCTTTACCAGGGTCGCGAGGACAAATTGGTCGTTCTCGACGGCCTGCTCGCCGAACTGGGCCTAAGCTATGAGCAAGTCGCCTACCTGGGCGACGACCTGCCCGACCTGCCGGTGATTCGCCGGGTGGGCCTGGGCATCGCGGTGGCCAATGCGGCGCCGTTCGTCCGCCAGCACGCCCACGGCGTGACCCAGGCGCGCGGCGGCGAAGGCGCGGCCCGCGAGTTCTGCGAACTGATCATGCAGGCCCAGGGCACCCTGGACGCTGCCAACGCCAACTACCTGTAAGGCCGCCCATGTTCAGCAAGAAAGCCCGCAACATTGCGCTGCTCGCGGTGATCGCCGCCCTGCTGGCGGCGATAGGCTACTGGAACGTCAGCCCGGAGAGCTTCCTCGACCAGCCCGTGGCGCAGGTCGACGAAAGCGCCATCGACTACTACGCGATCAACGCGCACAGCGTGCAGTTCCTGCCTGACGGCAAGCTGCAGTACGAGATGACCGCCGACAAGGTCGAGCACATGAAGGCCACCGAGGTTACCCTGGTGACCACCCCGGACCTGCACCTGTACCGCGGCACCGCCTACCCTTGGCATGTGCAGAGCGTGCGCGCCGAGGTCAATCCGGACGGCACCGAAGTCGAATTGATCGACAACGTGCGCGTGGCGCGCACCGACGAAAAGAACCGCGACACCATCATCACCAGTTCGCGCATGACCGTGTTCCCGCAGAAGCAATATGCGCAGACCGAGCAAGCCGTTAGAATCGACGGCGCCGGTGGCACAACTACGGGCAAAGGAATGAAAGCGTATTTGAAAGAAAGCAAGATCGACTTGCTCTCTAACGTAAGAGGACAGTATGAGGCTCGTTAAAACCCTCCCCCTTTTGCTCAGCCTGAGCGCGGCAGCACTGGGAAGCGCGAGCGCCTTCGCCCTGCCGAACGACCGTGACCAGCCGATTCGCATCCAGGCCGACAACGCGCACCTGGACGACAAGCAAGGCGTGGCCACCTACACCGGCGACGTGATCATCACCCAGGGCTCGATGATGATCAAAGGCAACACCGTGACCATGACCCGTGCCGCCAACGGCGACATCGACGTGGTGACCTCGGTGGGCAACCTGGCGTACTTCGAGCAACAGCAGAGCGCGGCCAAGCCCGACAAGATGAAAGGCTGGGCGGTGACCATCCAGTACCAGGCGCAGAAGGACATCGTCATTCTCACCGACCGCGCCAAGGTCGAGAACGAAGGCAACACCACCGAAGGCGAGAAGATCGTCTACAACACCAAGACCCAGGTGGCGACCGCCGGTCGTGGTGGCAACGTGACTCAGCCACGTCAGCGCATCGACATGGTGATCCAGCCGAAGAAGAAGGCCGAGTAAATGGCAACCCTCAAAGCCCAGCACCTGGCCAAGAGCTACAAGGGCCGCCAGGTCGTGCGTGACGTCAGCCTGTCGATCGACAGCGGCCAGATCGTCGGCCTGCTCGGCCCCAACGGCGCCGGCAAGACCACCTGCTTCTACATGATCGTCGGCCTGGTCCAGGCCGATCAGGGCCGCGTGCTGATCGACAACCTCGATGTCAGCCACCAGCCCATGCACGGTCGCGCCCGCGCCGGTATCGGCTACCTGCCGCAGGAAGCCTCGATCTTCCGCAAGCTGTCGGTGGCCGACAACATCATGGCCATCCTCGAGACCCGCAAGGACATCGACCGCGAAGGCCGGCGCAAGGAGCTGGAAAGCCTGCTGCAGGAGTTCCACATCAGCCACATCCGCGACAACCTCGGCATGAGCCTGTCCGGCGGCGAAAGACGCCGCGTGGAGATCGCCCGCGCCCTGGCGACCGCGCCCAAGTTCATCCTGCTGGACGAACCCTTTGCCGGTGTCGACCCGATTTCCGTGGGCGACATCAAGCAGATCATCCACCACCTCAAGGCCAAGGGCATCGGCGTGCTGATCACCGACCACAACGTCCGCGAGACCCTGGATATCTGCGAAACCGCCTACATCGTCAACGATGGCCAGCTGATCGCCGAAGGCGATTCCGAAACCATCCTGGCCAACGAACTGGTAAAAGAGGTTTACCTGGGCCACGAGTTCCGACTCTGACCCCGGGCCGCCTGGAGCACTGGCAAACGCTTCCCTTCGGGGCTTTAGTTGCTACAGTGCTCTAGGCAAACGCTACAATTTAAGGCATAAAACTTGCTTGAATTTGGCGCCCCGGCGCCCTCGTGTAGTGGATGGCGCATGCGCGCCGGCGAACAAGGTATTAAGCCCCAGCCATGAAACCATCGCTCGTCCTAAAAATGGGCCAGCAACTGACGATGACCCCGCAGTTGCAACAGGCCATCCGCCTACTTCAGCTCTCCACCCTGGACCTTCAACAGGAAATCCAGGAAGCGCTGGAGTCCAATCCGATGCTCGAACGTCAGGAAGACGGCGACGACTTCGACAACAGCGACCCGATGGCGGACAACGCCGAGAACAAGCCGGTCGCCGAAGTCCAGGACACCAGCTTCCAGGAAAGCACCGCCAGTGCCGAGAACCTGGAAGACGGTGAGTGGAACGAGCGAATCCCCAACGAGCTGCCGGTCGACACCGCCTGGGAAGACATCTACCAGACCAGCGCCAGCAGCCTGCCAAGCAACGATGACGACGAGTGGGACTTCACCACCCGTACCTCGGCCGGCGAAAGCCTGCAGAGCCACCTGCTCTGGCAGCTCAACCTGGCGCCGATGTCCGACACCGATCGCCTGATCGCCGTTACCCTGATCGACAGCATCAACGGCCAGGGCTACCTGGAAGACAGCCTCGAGGAAATCTGCGCCGGCTTCGATCCGGAGCTGGACATCGAGCTCGACGAGGTCGAGGCCGTGCTGCACCGCATCCAGCAGTTCGAGCCGGCCGGCGTCGGCGCTCGTACCCTGGGCGAATGCCTGCTGCTGCAGTTGCGCCAACTGCCTGCCGACATCCCGTGGATGAGCGAGGCGCAGCGCCTGGTCACCGACTTCATCGACCTGCTCGGCAGCCGCGACTACAGCCAGCTGATGCGCCGCATGAAGCTCAAGGAAGACGAGCTGCGCCAGGTCATCGAACTGGTGCAGAGCCTCAACCCGCGCCCAGGTTCGCAGATCGAGTCGAGCGAACCGGAATACGTGGTGCCGGACGTGATCGTGCGCAAGGACAGCGAGCGCTGGCTGGTCGAACTCAACCAGGAAGCGATCCCGCGCCTGCGGGTCAACCCGCAGTACGCCGGCTTCGTCCGCCGCGCCGACACCAGTGCCGACAACACCTTCATGCGCAACCAGCTGCAGGAAGCGCGCTGGTTCATCAAGAGCCTGCAAAGCCGCAACGAGACGCTGATGAAGGTCGCCACGCAGATCGTCGAACACCAGCGCGGCTTCCTCGACCACGGCGACGAGGCGATGAAGCCCCTGGTGCTGCACGACATCGCCGAAGCGGTGGGCATGCACGAGTCGACCATTTCGCGGGTCACCACGCAGAAATACATGCACACCCCGCGTGGCATCTACGAACTGAAATACTTTTTCTCCAGCCACGTCAGCACCGCCGAAGGCGGAGAGTGCTCGTCCACGGCGATCCGCGCGATCATCAAGAAACTGGTTGCGGCGGAAAATCAGAAAAAGCCATTGAGTGACAGCAAGATCGCTGGTTTACTGGAGGCACAAGGCATCCAGGTAGCCCGTCGCACCGTCGCCAAGTACCGCGAGTCCCTCGGCATCGCACCGTCGAGCGAGCGCAAGCGACTGATGTAGCCCCTGGATGTGCCACAGCGTTTGTGGGGCAGGTGCAACACCTGCCTCTTTATGCACGGGCAACAAAGGAGAAGCTGTATGCAAGTCAATATCAGTGGACAGCATGTAGAAGTCACCCAGCCACTGCGCGATTACGTGCTTGAAAAGCTCGCCCGCGTGGAAAGTCACTTCGACAAGATCACCAACGTGCAGGTCATCATGAAAGTCGAGAAGCTGCAGCAGAAGGTCGAAGCGACCCTGCAGATTCCAGGCGGTGAAGTGGTAGCCAATGCGGAACACGAAGACATGTATGCAGCGATCGACGCCTTGGCCGACAAGCTCGACCGCCAACTGAAAAAACACAAGGAAAAACAGCAAAGCCTGCTGCAAGGTGCAGCCGCCCGCTGACCCCTCTCATCCATGATCCGACTTGAAACCATCCTGACCCCCGGCCGTTCCCTGGTGAACGTGCCGGGCGGCAGCAAGAAGCGCGCCCTGGAAAAGGTCGCCACCCTGATTGCCGAACAAGTGCCCGAGCTTGAGATGCAAGACGTCTTCGAAAAGCTCATCGCCCGCGAAAAACTGGGTTCGACCGGTTTCGGCAATGGCATCGCCATTCCCCACTGCCGGCTCGAAGGCTGCGCCGCCCCGGTAAGCGCCCTGTTGCACCTGGATGCCCCGATCGACTACGACGCCATCGATGGCGCCCCGGTCGACCTGCTGTTCGTCCTCCTGGTGCCAGAAGCCGCCACCGATGCCCACCTTGAACTGCTGCGCCAGATCGCCAGCATGCTCGATCGCAAGGAGGTTCGTGATCGCCTGCGTGCCGCCGTAAGCAGCGAGGCCCTCTACCAGGTTGTCCTGGACGCACAGAACGAGCACTGAACATGCGCCTGATCATCGTCAGCGGCCGGTCCGGCTCCGGCAAGAGCACCGCCCTCGATGTACTGGAAGACAACGGCTATTACGTCATCGACAACCTGCCGGCCGGGCTGCTGCCGCAGCTGGCGGAAAATGCGCTGATCAATACCGAGCTTCAGCAACCGAAGGTGGCGGTCAGTATCGACGCACGCAACCTGCCAAGCCATCTGTCCCGCTTCCCCGAGCTGCTCGAGGAAGCCCGGGCACGGCACATCCAGTGTGACGTGCTGTACCTCGACGCCGACGAGGACACGCTGCTCAAGCGCTTCTCCGAAACCCGCAGGCGCCACCCGCTGACCAATGCCGAGCGCTCGCTGGCCGAGGCCATCCGCGTGGAAACCGAACTGCTGGGCCCGATCGCCGACCTCGCCGACCTCAAGGTCGACACCACCCGCCTGAACCTCTATCAACTGCGTGACACGCTCAAGCTGCGCCTGCTCAACCAACCCGAACCCGGCACGGCGTTCCTGGTCGAGTCGTTCGGTTTCAAGCGCGGCATGCCGGTCGACGCCGACCTGGTGTTCGATGTGCGTTGCCTGCCCAATCCTTACTGGAAGCCGGAGTTGCGCGAGCATTCGGGCCTGGAGCAACCGGTGATCGACTACCTGGCCGCACAGCCGGATGTCGAGGAGATGTTCAACGACATCTCCAGCTACCTGCTCAAATGGCTGCCCCGCTTCGCCGCCAGCAATCGCGCCTATGTCACCATCGCCATTGGCTGCACCGGCGGCCATCATCGCTCGGTATACATCACCGAGCGCCTGGGCCAGGTGTTGCAACAGTCGCTGAAAAACGTCCAGGTCCGCCACCGCGACCTCTAACCCACAGGATCCACCCCACGATGCCCGCCCGCGAAATCACCATCATCAACAAGCTGGGGCTGCATGCCCGGGCGGCAGCCAAGTTCGTCGGCGTGGCCGGGAAGTTCCCCTGCCAGGTCCGCGTCGGCCGCGCCCCCGACAAGATGGTGGACGGCAAGAGCATCATGGCGGTGATGATGCTGGCGGCGGGCAAAGGCACCCAGGTGCACCTGATGACCGAGGGCGAGCAGGATGACGACGCCCTGGAGGCGCTGGTGGCGCTGATCAACAACTATTTCGACGAAGGCGAGTAAGCCCAAAGACAGCGCGATTGTAGGAGCGGCCTCGTGTCGCGAAAGGGCTGCGAAGCAGCCCCAGCATTTCATTGCAGCTGCGGTCCGGGGCCGCTCTGCGGCCCTTTCGCGACACAAGGCCGCTCCTACAGAACCGCGTTACGAAGACGGGTTTTCAGGACATCGCCGTGTCCATCACCATCATCAGGCAGAAGCCGATGCACAGCCCCAGGCTGGCCAGGCGGTGATTGCCGTTGCTCCGCGACTCGGGAATGATTTCCTGCGTCACGACCAGCAACATCGCCCCCGCCGCGCAGGCCAGGCCCAGCGGCAACAGCAGTTCCGCCACATTCACCAGCCAGGCGCAGACCACCGCTGCGAGCGGCTCGACCAGCCCCGATGCGGCGCCGATCAGGAACGCCTTGAATCGCGGCATCCCCGCCCCCGCCAGGACCAGAGCGATCACCAGGCCTTCCGGTACATCCTGCAAGGCAATGCCCATCGCCAGGCTGTCCGCATCGGCCATGCCACCGCCAGCGGACACACCGATGGCCATGCCTTCAGGTATGTTGTGGGCAATGATGGCGATCACGAACAACCAGATCCGCGCAGCGATCACGGGCTGGTTCCCGGTGCCGACCAAGGCTTCCGGCGATGCGCCGGAAACCTTGAGGTCGACCAGGAACAGGCACAATGCACCGAACAGCAGCCCGAAACTGATCAGGCCACCAGCGCCCCACTGGCTGAAACCGATCGACTGGGCCGCATCCAGCCCGGGAATGATCAGGGAAAATGCCGTAGCCGCCAGCATCACCCCGGCACCGAAGCCCAGCAAGGTATCGGCCAGGGCCACCGGCATATTGCGGATCACCAGCACCGGTACCGCACCCAGCGCCGTACCCAGCGCACACAATGCACCGCCCTCCAGGGCACGCAGCATGCGCGGCTCCAGGTCCAGCCAGGCGATACCCCGTGCCAGCAGCAGCGCAGTGCCGGCCAGCAACAGCAAAGTCCCCAGCGCCAGGCGGAACAGGCGCACACTGCTGACCGACATCACCTCGGAGCGCATACCGGGCCGACTCACTTCAGGGCTTCGTGATAGCGGCGATCCACTTCCGCCCAGTCGATCACGTTGTAGAAGGCGCCGATGTATTCAGGGCGACGGTTCTGATACTTCAGGTAGTAGGCGTGTTCCCACACGTCCAGGCCAAGGATCGGTTCGTTGCCATGCATCAGCGGGCTGTCCTGGTTACCGCTGCTTTCCACCACCAGCTTGCCCTGCGGGGTAACGCTGAGCCAGGCCCAGCCACTGCCGAAGCGGGTCAGCGCGGCCTTGGTGAAGGCATCCTTGAAGGCTTCGAAACCGCCCAACTCGGCATCGATGGCCTTGGCCAGCTGGCCCTGTGGCTGGCCACCGCCGGTGGGCGACATGACGGTCCAGAACAGGCTGTGGTTGGCATGACCGCCGCCGTGGTTGGTGACCGCGCCACGCAGGTTCTCGGGCAGTTGCTTGACCGCCCCTACCAGCTTCTCCACCGGCCATTCAGCCCATTCGGTGCCCTCGATGGCCGCATTCAGGCCATTGACGTAGGTCTGGTGGTGCTTGGTGTGGTGGATTTCCATGGTCTGCGCATCGATGTGCGGCTCCAGGGCATCGTAGGCGTAGGTCAGTGCAGGCAAGGTATGCGGCATGTCAGTGAATTCCGTAGAGAGGGGTTCTGGGCGCCAGGGCCGGCTGGGCAGCGAGTTCGCTGGCCTCGCTGCCGTGGCGATCGAGCAGGCGCTCGGTGCGTGGGTACTGGCCGTACTCGGCGATGAAACTCAACAGTTCGGTGTAGGTGCGGCTGCTGTGGCGCAACGCGGCATCGCGCAGCGCCTGGGGCAGACGCGCTTCCTGGCTGGCCTGGAGCAGCCGCTGATGAGCGGCGCACAGATAGTCGGCGCTCTCGTGCGGCTGGTTCAGGCGCAGGTGCAGGTCAGCCAGGTTGTGATGGGCGATGACCAGCGCGGCCACCGCTTCATCAACGTCATGCCAGCGCTCGAACAGCACCTGGGCCAATGCCAGCGCTTGCAGGTAATGCTCCCGGGCATCGACCAGTTCGCCCTGCTCGAACAGGCGGTTGGCGATTTCGGTGGTGCGTCTCCAGTGCTGCATGACGTGTCTTCTCCTGAGCGCTGTCGCGGGTCAGATACCGCCGGCGGTGAGTTTTTCCGGGTCCAGCAGGGCTTCGAGCTGGTCACGCGAAAGGTCGGTGTGCTCCAGCGCCACATCGATGATCGGCCGGCCCTGCTGGTAGGCGGTCTTGGCGATCTCGGCGGCCTTGAGGTAACCGATGATCGGGTTCAGCGCAGTGACCAGGATCGGGTTGCGCGCCAGGGCCTCCTTGAGCTTGCCTTCGTTGACCTTGAAGCTGGCGATGGCCTTGTCGGCCAGCAGTCGGCTGGCATTGGCCATCAGCTCGATGCTTTCCAGCAGGTTGCGGGCGATCACCGGCAGCATCACGTTCAGCTCGAAATTGCCCGACTGGCCGGCGATGGCGATGGTGGCGTCGTTGCCGATCACTTGCGCAGCAACCATGGCGGTGGCTTCCGGGATCACCGGGTTGACCTTGCCCGGCATGATCGAGGAGCCCGGCTGCAGGCCTTGCAGCTCGATTTCACCCAGGCCGGCCAAGGGCCCCGAGTTCATCCAGCGCAAATCGTTGGCGATCTTCATCAGCGCCACGGCCGTGGTCTTGAGCTGGCCGGACAGCGCCACGGCGGTGTCCTGGGAGCCGATCAGGGCGAACAGGTTGCGCCCCGGGGTGAACTCGACCTGGGTCAGGCTGCTCAGCTGGCGGGCGAAGCCGGCGGCGAACTGCGGATGGGCGTTGATCCCGGTACCCACGGCGGTGCCGCCCTGGGCCAGGGCCTGCAGGCTCGGCAAGGTCGCCTCGAGGTGCGCCTTGGCGCCGTTGACCTGCGCCGCCCAGCCATCGAGCACCTGGCTCATGCGCACCGGCATGGCGTCCATCAGGTGCGTGCGGCCGGTCTTGACGTACTGATGCACCTGCGCCGACTTGGCCTCGATCACCTGCACCAGATGCCCCAGGGCCGGCAGCAGCTGTTCGTGCAGGGCCAGGGCGGCGCTGACGTGGATGGTGGTCGGGATGATGTCGTTGCTGCTCTGGCCGCAGTTGACATGGTCGTTGGCGTTGACCGGCTCGCCGAGCACGCGGCTGGCCAGGGTGGCGATGACCTCGTTGGCGTTCATGTTCGAACTGGTGCCGGAACCGGTCTGGAACACATCCACCGGGAAGTGCTGGATGAAGCCCTCGCCCAGCAGCTGCTCGACCGCCTTGACGATGGCCTCGCCCTGCCCCGCCGTCACCTGCTCCAGTTCGATGTTGGCCTTGGCCGCGGCGGCCTTGGCCAGCAGCAGGGCGCGGATGAACTGGGCCGGCATGCGCTGGCCGCTGATCGGGAAGTTGTCGACCGCGCGCTGGGTCTGGGCGCCGTACAGGGCCTGGGCCGGCACCTGCAGTTCACCCATGCTGTCACGCTCGATACGGGTATCACTCATCATCAAATCCTTGCATCAGTTCATCGGGAGAAATCGACGGCAGCAGGCGGCAATTGGCCAACTGCAGGGCATAGGGCTGCCAGCGCTGGTTCTGTTCGCGGCGGTCGAGGTTGCGCAGGTCGAGCAGCGGCCGCCACGCCTGGTCCAGGCACAGGCAGCGCCAATGCCACGGCAACATGCGGTCGCTGGCGGTGTCCAGCAGCAGGCGGAAAGAGGTCAGCGCCACGGTCCATGGCGAAGTTTCGGTGCAGCACACCAGGTAACGGCCTTCGGCCAGGTAGTGCTCGATCAGGCGCGGCTCGTCGGGTTCGAGGGCGCAGCGGATGCGCCGGCTGAGCCAGCGCCAGTTTTCCAGGTAGGGCAGTTCGCGCAGGACGGATTTCATGAACATCATCGCCGGGTGACTGGATAATGATATTCATTATTAAGTGATAAATAGAATCACTTCAAGTGCGACGTGACGAAAGAAAAACCCGGCGCGATGGCCGGGTCTGGGTTTCATGCAAGATTTTCAGCGGCTGTAGCGGCCTCTTCGCGGGTAAACCCGCTCCCACAGGTATTGCGATCCCTGTGGGAGCGGATTTACCCGCGAAAGGGCCGGCACAGGCGACAAATCAGCTACCGGCGACCGTCATACGCTCGATCAGCACCGACCCCGTGTGGATGTTGCTACGGGTTTCAAGATCGTTACCGATCGCGACAATCTGCTGGAACATGTCCTTCATATTGCCGGCAATGGTCACTTCCTGCACCGCGTGCTGGATCTCGCCGTTCTCGACCCAGAAGCCCGCCGCGCCGCGCGAATAGTCGCCGGTGACCATGTTCAGCCCATGCCCCATCAGCTCGGTCACCAGCAAGCCGCGGCCCATGCGGCGGATCAGTGCCGCCTGGTCCTCGACGCCATGGGTGACGAAAAGGTTGTGCACGCCCCCGGAATTCGCCGTGCTCGGCAAGCCCAGCTTGCGCCCGGAGTAGGTGCCCAGCAGATAGGACACCAGCTCACCCTTGTCGACGAACGGCTTGGCGTAGGTCGCCAGGCCATCCCCA
Organism: Pseudomonas sp. NPDC089401; assembly: GCF_044749485.1. Lineage (NCBI taxonomy): Bacteria > Pseudomonadati > Pseudomonadota > Gammaproteobacteria > Pseudomonadales > Pseudomonadaceae > Pseudomonas > Pseudomonas sp. NPDC089401. Next base: position 208,099 of record NZ_JBIVIA010000007.1, read on the forward strand.
TCGAACGCCGCGCTGCCCAAGGCACGCGGGATGTGCGGGCGCTCGTCGAGGGTCAGCCAGGAAGGGAACAGGCGCTGGCCGATGGCGCCGTCGAGGAACGACGACTTGCGGTACAGGTTGCCGCCCGAAATGGCCGACAGGAAGCTGCCGAACAGGCCACCGGCAAGCTCCGCGGAGAACAGCACCGGCACTTCGCAGGTCGGCACCGGTCGCGCACCAAGGCGGCTGGCCGCGCGCTGGGCGGCGCGCACGCCAATGCTGCGCGGGTCGGCCAGCAGGTTGCCCTGGCGATTCACGTCATACCAGTAGTCGCGCTGCATCTGCCCTTCGCCCTCGGCGATCATCACGCAGCTCAAGCTGTGCCGGGTCGAGGCGTAGCCACCGATGAAGCCGTGGCTGTTGCCGTAGACGCGGCAGCCCTGGTGGGTGTTCAGGGTGGTGCCATCGGCGTTGAGGATGCGCTTGTCGGCCTCGAACGCCGCAGCTTCGCAGGCCAGCGCCATCTCGATGGCCGCATCCGGCTCGATGTCCCAGTCGTGGTACAGGTCCAGGTCCGGGATCTCGCGCGCCATCAGCGCAGCATCGGCCAAGCCCGAGCATTCGTCTTCGGACGTGTGTTTGGCAATCGCCAAGGCCGCAGCCACGGTTTCGCGGATGGCCTCAGGGCCGCTCGCCGAGGTGCTGGCCGAGCCCTTGCGCTGGCCGACATAAAGGGTGATGCCGAAACCCTGGTCGCGATTGAACTCGACCGTCTCGACCTCGCGCTGACGCACGGTGGTGGACAGGCCCTGCTCCAGCGACACTGCCACCTCGCAGGCACTGGCGCCTTGCTTGCGGGCCTCTGCAATGATCGCCTCGACCTGCTCCTGCAACGCCGGCAGGTCCTTGGGGCCTACGCTCTGGACTGCACTCATGGTTTTCTCCACTCAAATTCTGCGTTCGGCTGCGGGTCATTCAGCGACCGGGCCGGACAAGCGGCCCCCGACTGGTTATCATGGCGGCGATTTCTAGCGGACTGCCACCATGGTTGATTCATACGACGACGCCTTCGACGGCGAAAAAAGCAAAACCCAGATCAAGCGCGAGCTGCATGCGCTGGTCGAACTCGGCGAGCGCCTGACCACGGTCAAGGCCGACACCCTGGCACGCCTGCCGCTCACCGACGAGCTGCGCAAGGCCCTGGCCGACGCCAGCAAGCACACCGCCCATGGCGCTCGCAAACGCCACATGTCGTTCGTCGGCAAGCTGATGCGCGACCAGGACCTGGACGGCATCCACGCCGTGCTCGAACAGATCGACAGCTCCAGCCGCCAGTACAACGAGCGCTTCCACAACCTGGAACGCTGGCGCGACCGCTTGATCGATGGCAACGACGAGGACCTGGAGCGCTTCGTCAACGACTACCCCGAGACCGACCGCCAGCAACTGCGTTCGCTGATCCGTCACGCCCAGCACGAGAAGGCGCGGAACAAACCGCCGGCTGCTGCGCGCAAGGTGTTCAAGTACATCCGCGACCTCGACGAGATGCAGCGCGGCCTGCGCTGACCCCTGCCGCCGACCGCTTGCAGGAGCGGCCTTGCGTCGCGAAAGGGCCGCAGAGCGGCCCCGGGATTTCAGCGACAGCGCCGCAAAGCGGCCCCGGGATGTCAGCGACAGGGCAAAAATGGCTGGGGCTGCTGCGCAGCCCTTTCGCGACGCAAGGCCGCTCCTACGGGCAGCCCGCATCATCAAGCGCCGGTACCGCCCACGGTGATCGCGTCCAGCTTCAAGGTCGGCTGCCCGACGCCCACCGGCACCGATTGCCCATCCTTGCCACAGGTTCCCACGCCACTGTCCAGCGCCAGGTCGTTGCCGACCATCGACACCCGGCTCATGGCCTCGGGGCCGTTGCCGATCAGCGTTGCGCCCTTGACCGGCGCGGTGATCTTGCCATCTTCGATCAGGTAGGCTTCGCTGGTCGAGAACACGAACTTGCCGCTGGTGATGTCCACCTGGCCGCCGCCAAGGTTGGCGCAATAGATGCCCTTCTTGACCGAGGCGATGATTTCCTGCGGGTCGCTTTCGCCGGCACGCATGTAGGTGTTGGTCATGCGCGGCATCGGCAGGTGCGCATAGGATTCGCGGCGGCCGTTGCCGGTCACCGCCATGCCCATCAGCCGCGCGTTGAGCTTGTCCTGCATGTAGCCCTTGAGGATGCCGTTCTCGATCAGCGTGGTGCATTCGGTCGGGGTGCCTTCGTCGTCGACGCTCAGCGAGCCGCGGCGGCCTTCGAGGGTGCCGTCATCGACGATGGTGCACAGGCTCGAGGCGACCTTCTCGCCAATGCGGCCACTGAACGCCGAGCTGCCCTTGCGGTTGAAGTCGCCTTCCAGGCCGTGGCCGACCGCCTCGTGCAGCAGCACGCCCGACCAGCCCGACCCCAGTACCACCGGCAGGGTACCGGCCGGCGCCGGGATCGCTTCAAGGTTCACCAGGGCCTGGCGCAGGGCCTCCCTGGCGTAGCCCATGACCCGCTCTTCGCTGAAGAACCGGTAGTCGGTACGCCCGCCACCGCCCTGCCCGCCGCGCTCGCGGCGGCCATTGTGCTCGACGATGACGCTGACGTTGAAACGCACCAGCGGGCGCACGTCGGCGGCCAGGCTGCCGTCGGCGGCAGCGATCAGGATCCGCTCCCAGACCCCCGCCATGCTCACGCTGACCTGCTGGATACGGGGATCGAGCGCGCGGGTGGCGGCGTCGACACGCTTGAGCAGTTCGACCTTCTCGGCACGGCTGAGCACGTCCAGCGGGTTGTCCGGCGCGTACAGCGCGGTCACGTCCTGGCTGCGGAAGGCCTGTACCGTACCGTTCTGGCCGGCACGGGAAATCGAGCGGGCGGCACGGGCCGCCGAGGTCAGCGCCTCGAGGTTGATCGCATTGCTGTAGGCGAAGCCGGTCTTCTCGCCGGACTGGGCGCGCACGCCCACGCCCTGGTCGAGGTTGAAGCTGCCTTCTTTGACGATGCCGTCTTCCAGCGCCCAGGTTTCCGATATCTGGCCCTGGAAATACAGGTCGGCGGCGTCGATGCCAGGGCCGGCCAGCTCGCCCAGCACGCTCTGCAGGCTGTCGAGGGTCAGTCCGCCCGGGGCCAGGAGCTGCTCGCTGACGGTGGATAACATCTGGCTCATAGTCACTCCGAGGTGTGCGCAGGCCGCAAGGCGTCCTGCGAGAAAAAGCGCCGGTGCGAAGCGACCGGCATGCGCGCCCGGATGGACGCCTGTTCATCAATATCGCGCTCGGCAAGCAATACCGCTTCGCCGTGCGCCTGTTCGGCGACGATCCGCCCCCATGGGTCGACGATCGCCGCATGCCCGTGGGTTTCCCGCGGGCCTGGATGGGTGCCGCCCTGGGCGGCGGCCAGTACATAGCACTGGGTCTCGATGGCCCGGGCACGGATCAGCACTTCCCAGTGCGCCGCACCTGTGACCGCAGTAAAGGCAGCCGGTGCCGTGATCAGTTCCGCGCCGGCACTGCGCAGCGCGCTGTACAACTCGGGGAAGCGCAGGTCGTAGCACACGCTGAGCCCCAGGCGCCCCACCGGCGTGTCGGCCACCACCACCTGCCCGCCGTGGGCGTAGTCGTCGGACTCGCGGTAGCGGCCACGGTTGTCGGCCACGTCCACGTCGAACAGGTGCAGCTTGTCGTAACGCGCCGCTACTTCGCCGTGTTCGTCGATCAACAGCGAGCAGGCATGGGCCTTGGCCTCGGGCCGGCCGGCAGGCGGCAGCGGCAAGGTGCCGGCAACTATCCATAATCTGAGGTCACGGGCGGTGCGTTTCAACCAGGGCAGGATCGGCCCTTCTCCGCGGGCCTCCGCCCGGCCGATGGCCGCGGCGTCCTTGCGCCCCATGGCGGCGAAGTTCTCCGGCAGCACCGCCAGCCGTGCGCCACCCAGCGCGGCCTGTTCGAGCAGGGCGCCGGCACGTGCCAGGTTGCCCGATACATCGTCCTGGCTGACCATCTGGATGACCGCTGCCTTCATGGGCACTCCCGGGGGTTATTTGTCGAAAGGTTTCACAAAGGTGATTCTAGGCTCTTTCCACGGCCCTTCGACGCGATAGTGCACGCTGGCGAAGCGCGAGACCCGGTCACCGATCAGACGATCGACCAGGAACAGCGCACCGCCTACCGCTGGCGCACCGACGATCAGCGCAGCCAGCGGCAGGTTGTTGGTCACTGGCAGGCTCACCTGCAGGTCGGCATTGACCTGGTCGCGCACCAGGTCCAGGGTGCCTTCCAGCTCGAAATTGCTCGACGGCCCGGCAACGCTGATCGGTTCGCGGGTCACGTAGACACCCTCGCTGGCCACCAACAGGCCCTTGATCCGATCATAGGCCAGGCCTTTGGCGAACAGGTCGGAAAAGTCCAGGCGCAGGCGCCGGCCGATCGAGTTGAAATTGAGCAGGCCAAACACCCGCAGGGCCTGGGCGCCGCCTTCGACCTCGACGATCTGCCCGGTGCGCAGGGACGCATCCATGCTTCCCGAGAAGCGCTTGAGCGCCACCCAGGCCGGCGAACCGGGCCAGCGGCCATCGACATCCAGGCGGAAATCGCGGCTGGTCACGGTCGGCGCAAAGCCCCAGGCCTTGAGCACGTCGGCCAGGTTCTTGCCCTCCAGGCGCCCCTTGTACCAGCTGCTGGTGGCGCCGGTTTCGCCCTCCCAGGCGCCGCTGCCATCGATGCGCAGGCCCTTGAAGTCGACGTTGATGTCCTGGGCCGCCACACCGCGCGTGGCCGGGCGCAGTTTCAGCGCGGCGCTGCCATACAGGTCATCGCCGCGGTACAGCTTGTCGATGGTCAGGTCCAGCGCCGGGACTTTGCGCGGGTCGAACGAGGCCAGCGGGTCGGGGCCCTCCTCCGACTGGGTTTCGGCCGGGTCGGCGGCGGGCAGGCGCAGGGTCTGCAGGCGCACCGTCAGCGGAGCGCCCTTGGCGTCCGGCAGGCGCGCATTGCCGATGACTTCCTTGCTGTCCAGGCGCAGGTCCCAGGCCGGGCCGCCACGGGCCAGGCGGATCACGGCCTGGTTGAGGTCCATGCCGAAGGCCTTGAGCTGGCCGATGCTCAGGTCGACACCCAGCAGGTTCTGCCGCGCATTGCCGCCCGGGTCATCACCGGCGAAGCGCGCCGCCTGTGCTTGCCACGGCGCCAGGTCAAGGCTGTCCAGCCGGCCCCTGACGCGCAGGCCCTGGCTCGCGGGCAACTGCGCCTGCCCCGCGCCCAGCAGCAGTTCACCGCGGCCCTGGTTGAGCTTCTCGAGCGGGGCGGCGTAGGCGAAGCGCGCCAGGTCGACATAAGCCGCATCGAAGCGCCGCTCCGGCCCCTGCAGGCTCATGCTGAACTGGCTGTCGCGGGTGTCCGCTGCTGCCTTGCCAAAGGGCGCCGGCAGGTCGATCGCCAGGCCTTTGAGCGACGACTTCACGCTCAGGCTGTTGTCGCGCCCACCTAGGTTGACCTGCAACTGGTAGGGGATATCGCCTGACGCCGGCAGGGTCTGCTTGAACTGCAGCCAGTCGGTGAGGGCCTTGAGCGGCGCCTGGCCGCTGGCATTGATGCGGGTCTGCATCTGCCCGACCTGCCCTTCGGCGGTGATCTGCGCGGTGACCGGTTTGCCAAAGGCCTGCAGGCTGATGTTCTTGCCGTTCAGGCCCTTGTCGAAGTCGAAGCTGAAGTCGCCCTTCAAACGCGTCAGGTCGAGGCTCGGCGGCGCTACCTTGAGGCGTGCATCGCGGGTGGCGAAGTCCACCAGCACCTTCGGCCGCTCACCGTGGGCCAGGGGAATGTCCAGCTTGACCTTGCCCTGGAGCGGCCCTTCACCTTCCCAGCCGGCGAAGATCTCGCCCGTGCCGATCGGGGCCTCCTTGAGGATCTTCAGGCCATCGCCGAGGCTGCCGTCGAAATCGCCATCCAGGTACAGGTGACTGTGCTGGCCCGCCTCGACGTGGGGAATGTCGACGCTGACGTCGCTGACCTGGGTATCGAGCAGCAGGCCCTTCTGCGCCTTGATGCGCACGCCGCTGTCTTCGATCAGCACATCGCCGTCGACGTGCTGCACCTGGGGCCAGCCCGGCTGGAAGTCCAGCGCGGCGTCACGCACCTTGAAGAACAGGCTGAGGCTGTGCGATGCCGGTGGCGCACCATGGTTGATCGACCCTTGGTACTGGAAGTAACCCTGGTCGACGTTGCCTTTGACGATGGCGCTGCGCAGCCACTCGTCCAGTGCCGGGCTGAGGACTTCGGGCAGGTACTTGGCGGTGTAGCGGCCATCACCTTCGGTCAGGCCCACCCGCAGGTCCATGTAGCTTTCCGCGCCTGGTTCGAACAACAGACGGATCAGGAAGTCTCCGGCGATCTTGCCCTCGTCGCCGAGCACCTTGAGGTAGGGCGCGACCAGGGTGAAACCGTGCTTGTCGAGGGTCCAGGTCAGCCGTGCGTTGGCCTTCTGGTACTGCCAGGGTTTGCCGAAGATCGGGTACAGGTGCAGCATGAACGCATCGGTATCCAGGCGCAGCTCGCCCTGCCCCAGGTTGCCGCTGATGCTGCCGCTGACGTTTCCGGCCGCTGGCGCGCCATGGTAGGCATCGAATCCGACCTTCTCCAGGTTGGCAGCGAACTGCAGGCGCTGGTCACCCTCGGCTTTCGGCCTTATGTCCAGGCGCACATTGCGCAGCGCGCCGGTGACCTTGAGCGCATCGACCACGGTCATCAGTTTTTCCGGCAGCGGTGCCAGGCCGTCGATCAGCGGGGTCAGCGGGGTGAGGTCGAGGCGGTCGGCCTGGACCTGCCAGGTCTCGTCGGCCGCCGTCTCGCCCGGGCGCTGGCTGACTTGCAGGTGCGACTCCCAGCGGGTCTTGCCGATGCTCGCGGCCAGCGAGTCGACAGCCACATCGAACCCCTGATCGCGACGCTGGAACCAGGCATTCAGGGCCAGGTCGTCAAGGCTCACTGCCTTGCGGTCGGCGTAGGCGCCGCGCAGCTCCGGCGCATTGAGGCGGGCCACCGCCTGCTGCAACTGGCCCTCGCGCCAGTCGACCCAGAATTCGCCTCCGGCACGCAGCGCCTCGGCACGCCACTGGCCGAGCAGGCGCGGTGGCAACCAGCGCGCCCAGTCACTCTGCGGCAGGCTCAGGTAGGCCTGCACCGCCCCCTCCCGCCAGGCCTGCGCACGGGCCTGGCTACGCAGGTTGACCGCCAGTGGCTGGCCGTCGGGCAGGGTCGCGCGCAGGTCAAGGGCCTGGCGCGAGGCGCCGGCCTGCAGGCCGAGACTGACATAGGTAAGGGTCAGCGGGTCGCGCTGCCAAGGCTGCAAGGTGACCTGGCTGTCGAACACATCGATGCGCCCCAGCTGACGCAGGCGCTGCAGTACATCAGCAGGATCGAGCGGCGCGTCATCCTTTTTCGGCAGGCCCTCCAGGGCCCAGCCACCCTGCTCGTCCTCGCGCAGGATCAGTTGCAGGCCGCCCAACTGGATGCGCGCCAGGCGCACTTCGCGGGAGGTCAGGCTGGCCCATAGGTCAGGCACCAGCTTGACGTCGTCCAGGCGCAGGGCCGAGGCCCCCTCGCCCAACTGCAGGTCGCGCACGCGCAACACCGGCGCCAGGCCGCTCCAGCGCCCTTCCAGCGCCCCCACATGCACCGGCAGGCCCAACGCCTGCTCGGCCTTGGCCTCCACGTCGGCACGGTACTCGGCCACCAGCGGCACCAGTTCGCGCCCCAGGCTGACATACAGCGCCACCAGCACCGCGAGCAAGGCACAGATGCCCAAACCCCAGCGGGTCAAGGCAACCAGAACGCGGTTCAGACGTCCCATGGCCATTGCCCTCCAGGTCGTTTATCCATGATGGCTCGCGGTGCCGGTTTTACCAGCGCGACCGCCATGGGGCGGGAATCAGGAATCGTCAGAGCAGCACCACATCGTATTGCTCCTGCGAATACATCGACTCCACCTGGAAGCGGATGGTTCGACCAATGAACGCCTCCAGTTCGGCGACGTTGCCCGACTCTTCGTCAAGCAGCCGGTCGACCACCTTCTGGTTGGCCAGCACCCGGTAGCCTTCGGCCTGATAGGCGCGGGCCTCGCGGAGGATTTCGCGGAAGATTTCGTAACAGATCGTCTCGGGGGTTTTCAGCTTGCCGCGGCCCTGGCAGGCGATGCACGGCTCGCACAGCACTTGCTCGAGGCTCTCGCGGGTGCGCTTGCGGGTCATCTGCACCAGGCCCAGCTCGGTGATGCCGATGATGTTGGTCTTGGCGTGGTCGCGCTCGAGCTGCTTCTCCAGGGTACGCAGCACCTGGCGCTGGTGCTCTTCGTCTTCCATGTCGATGAAGTCGATGATGATGATGCCGCCGATGTTGCGCAGGCGCAGCTGCCGGGCAATCGCCGTGGCCGCCTCGAGGTTGGTCTTGAAGATGGTCTCTTCGAGGTTGCGGTGGCCGACGAAGGCACCGGTGTTGACGTCGATGGTGGTCATCGCCTCGGCCGGGTCGACCACCAGGTAGCCGCCGGACTTGAGCGGCACCTTGCGCTCCAGAGCACGCTGGATCTCGTCCTCGACACCGTACAGGTCGAAGATCGGCCGCTCGCCCGGGTAATGCTCCAGGCGATCGGCGATTTCCGGCATCAGCTCGGCGACGAACTGCGTGGTTTTCTGGAAGGTTTCCCGCGAGTCGATGCGGATCTTCTCGATCTTCGGGTTGACCAGGTCGCGCAGCGTGCGCAGGGCCAGGCCGAGGTCCTCGTAGATGACGGTCGGCGCACCGCAGGTCTTGATCTGGCTGCCGATCTGCTCCCACAGGCGGCGCAGGTAGCGGATGTCCTGGAGAATTTCCTCGCTGCGTGCGCCTTCGGCGGCGGTGCGCAGGATGAAGCCGCCGGCATCCTTGATGTTCTCGCTCTCCATGCAGTCGCTGACCACCTGCTTGAGGCGCTCGCGCTCGGCTTCGCCCTCGATCTTCAGGGAGATACCAACATGGCTGCTGCGCGGCATGTACACCAGGTAGCGCGACGGGATCGACAGCTGGGTGGTCAGGCGCGCGCCCTTGGTACCAATCGGGTCCTTGGTCACCTGTACCACCAGGGCCTGGCCCTCGTGCACCAGGGCGCTGATGTTCTCCACTGCCGAGCCTTCACGCTGGGAAATTTCCGACGCGTGGATGAACGCCGCGCGGTCCAGGCCGATGTCGACGAACGCCGCCTGCATGCCCGGCAATACCCTCACCACCTTGCCCTTGTAGATATTGCCGACGATGCCGCGGCGCTGGGTGCGCTCGACATGCACTTCCTGCAGCACCCCGTTTTCCACCACCGCCACGCGCGATTCCATCGGGGTGATGTTGATCAGGATCTCTTCACTCATGGCAGGCTCTCGTCAAAGGTCTTGGGTAATGATGGATCGCTATCGGATGGCTGGCTAGCGCTGTGCGGATACCTCGTGTTGCTGCCAGCAGGGGATCGAGAAGGCCTCCAGCAAGCGCGCGGTTTCGTACAAGGGCAGGCCGACCACGGCCGAGTAGCTGCCCTCCAGCTGCTGCACGAAGACTGCGCCCAACCCCTGAATCGCGTAGCCGCCGGCCTTGTCCAGGGGCTCGCCGGTGGCCCAATAGCGCAGCGCTTCTTCGGGGCTGATGGTGCGGAAATAGACATGGGTGCCGATGCAGACGTCCTCACAACGCGTGCCATCCGTCACCGCCACGGCGGTGATCACCTGGTGATGACCACCGGAAAGCTTGCCAAGCATGGCCAGGGCATCCTCGCGATCACGGGGCTTGCCGAGGATCTCGCCGTTGACCGAGACCACGGTGTCGGCCCCCAGGACCACGCCAGGCCCGTCCAGCTGCTGGAAACCGGCCTCGGCCTTGGCCCGCGCCAAGCGCACGGCGTAGGCAGAGATGCCTTCGCCGGGCAGCGGGGTCTCATCGATGGGCGCACTGATGACGGTGAACGGCACGCCGATCTGGCTGAGCAGTTCACGCCGGCGAGGCGAGCCGGAGGCGAGGTAGAGTGGTTTCATGCAGACATCTCCCTGTCAGTGATGGCGCAGCCGTCAGTTTATGTGCAGGCGCCGGCGCAGGTCGCGCAGGGCGAAGCTGATCCATGGCCAGAGCAACGCGCTGATGACCGCGGACCACACCAGGGCCAGGGTTGGCAGGCGATTGCCGGTGAGCGCGCTGAGCCACAGCTGGATCAGCTGGGCGATGCCGAAGATCACCAGGATCACCAGGCTCTGTTGCCACAACGGGAACATGCGCAGGCGCTGCTGCAACGACAGCACCAGGAAGGTGATCAGGGTAAGGATGAATGCGTTCTGCCCCAGCAGCGTGCCGTACAGCACGTCCTCGGCCAGGCCCAGCACGAAGGCGGTGGTCATGCCCACCTTGTTCGGCACGTTCAGGGTCCAGAACGACACCAGCATCGCCAGCCACATGGGCCGGAACACTTCGAGGAACTGCGGCATGGGCGAAACGCTGAGCAGCAGGCCGACGGCGAACGTCAGCCAGATGACCCAACCGTGGTTGCGGCGCGACTTGGCCATCATTGCCTCCGTGGCTGGGCAGGTGCCGCAGGGGCGGCGGGGCTGGCGGGTGCCTGAGCCGCTGGAGCGGCAGGTGCTGCCGGCGCGGTGGCAGCCGGCGCAGCAGCCGGCGCCGGGTGTTCGCCGGTCGCGGCCGGCTGGGCGGCGGCTGCCGCACCGTTGCGGTCCGCTTCTTCCTGGGCGATGGCCGCGTCGGTAGCGCGCTGCTCCGGCGTGCGCCGATCACTGAACACCAGCAGCATGTAGCGGCTGCGGTTGAGCGCGGCGGTGGGGATGGCGCGGACGATGGCGAACGGCTGGCCGGAGTCGTGGATCACCTCGTTGACCGTGGCCACCGGGTAACCGGCCGGGAAACGCTGGCCCATGCCGGAACTCACCAGCAGGTCGCCTTCCTTGATGTCGGCGGTATCGGCCACATGCCGCAGCTCCAGGCGCTCCGGGTTGCCGGTGCCGCTGGCAATGGCGCGCAGGCCGTTGCGGTTGACCTGCACCGGGATGCTGTGGGTGGTGTCGGTGAGCAACAACACCCGCGAGGTGTAGGGCATCAGCTCGACCACCTGGCCCATCAGGCCGCGGGCATCGAGCACCGGCTGGCCGAGGAACACGCCGTCGCGCTCGCCCTTGTTGATCAGGATGCGGTGGGTGAACGGGTTGGGATCGACGCCGATCAGCTCGGCGACCTCGACCTTCTCGTTGACCAGGGCCGACGAGTTGAGCAGCTCGCGCAGGCGCACGTTCTGCTCGGTCAGGGCCGCCAGCTTCTGCAGGCGCCCCTGCAGCAGCAGGGCCTCGGTCTTGAGTTTCTCGTTCTCGGCGATCAGTTCCGTGCGGCTGCCGAACTGGCCGGCCACACCTTGCCACGCACGCTGCGGCAGGTCGGTGATCCAGTAGGATTCCATGAGCACCAGGCCCATCTGGCTGCGCACCGGCTTGAGCACGTCGAAGCGCGCGTCGACAACCATCAACGCGACCGACAGCACCACCAGCACCAGCAGGCGAACGCCCAGCGAAGGGCCCTTGGAGAAAAGCGGTTTAATGGGCCGTTCCTCGTGGACGACTCAGGAGGTCATTGGACATGGGACAACGCACCAGCCTGGTTGCGGGTTGACGGAAACGACGCCCGGACGGACGCCAGCCCAGCGCATACAGGTAGCACTGCACGTGCTACCTGTAAACCGGGCACTGAAAAGCCGCAGGGATCACTCGCTCGAGAGCAGGTCCATGGCGTGCTTGTCCATCATCTCCAGGGCGCGACCGCCGCCACGGGCGACGCAGGTCAGCGGGTCTTCGGCGACGATCACCGGCAGGCCGGTTTCCTGGGCCAGCAGCTTGTCGAGGTCGCGCAGCAGCGCGCCACCACCGGTCAGCACCAGGCCGCGCTCGGCGATGTCCGAGGCCAGCTCCGGCGGCGATTGCTCCAGGGCGCTCTTGACCGCCTGGACGATGGTCGCCAGGGATTCCTGCAGGGCTTCGAGCACTTCGTTGGAGTTCAGGGTGAAGGCACGTGGCACGCCTTCAGCCAGGTTGCGACCACGCACGTCGACTTCGCGCACTTCGCCGCCCGGGTAGGCGGTGCCGATTTCCTGCTTGATGCGTTCGGCGGTGGATTCGCCGATCAGGCTGCCGTAGTTGCGGCGCACGTAGGTGACGATGGCTTCGTCGAAGCGGTCGCCGCCGACGCGGACGGATTCGGCGTAGACCACGCCGTTCAGCGAGATCAGGGCGATTTCGGTGGTACCGCCACCGATGTCGACGACCATCGAGCCACGGGCTTCTTCGACCGGCAGGCCGGCACCGATGGCGGCGGCCATTGGCTCTTCGATCAGGAACACTTCACGGGCACCGGCGCCCAGGGCCGATTCGCGGATGGCGCGGCGTTCGACCTGGGTCGACTTGCACGGCACGCAGATCAGCACGCGAGGGCTGGGCTGCAGGAAGCTGTTTTCGTGAACCTTGTTGATGAAGTACTGCAACATTTTTTCACAAACGCTGAAGTCGGCGATGACGCCGTCCTTCATCGGACGAATGGCAGCAATGTTGCCAGGCGTACGGCCCAGCATGCGTTTGGCTTCGGTACCGACGGCGACGACGCTTTTCTGGTTGCCGTGGGTACGGATGGCAACAACCGAGGGCTCATTCAGGACGATACCGCGCTCACGCACGTAAATAAGGGTGTTGGCAGTACCCAGGTCGATGGAAAGATCGCTGGAAAACATGCCACGCAGTTTCTTGAACATGGGAAAGTGACCCTGGGGAAAGCGTGGGTAAAAAAGTGCGGCAAACTCTAACAATGGCAGGGATTTTGGGCAAGGAGCCAATATGTTAAATTGGCTGTTTTTCCGAGCACGCCAGCAGATGATCGCGGCCGTTAGACCGCCAAAATGCTGACATGTTCCTCATCACGGAAGCTTTTCCGTTCTTTCGTTTCCCCTGGAGATCCCCATGGCGCTTCAACGCAGCGACGTGGAAAAGATCGCCCATCTGGCCCGACTGGGCCTGAATGAAGGCGAACTGCCACGCATTACTGACGCCCTGAACAGCATTCTCGGGCTGGTCGACCAGATGCAAGCGGTCGACACCACCGGCATCGAGCCCCTGGCCCACCCGCTGGAGGCCAGCCAGCGCCTGCGCCCCGACCAGGTCACCGAGAGCAACCAGCGCGACGCCTACCAGGCCATCGCACCTTCGACCGAAAGCGGTCTGTACCTGGTTCCGAAAGTCATCGAGTAAGGGATAGAGCCTGCCATGCATGAATTGACCCTGGCCGAGATCGCCCGCGGACTCGCCGACAAGTCGTTTTCCTCCGAAGAGCTGACCGGCGCCCTGCTGGCGCGCGTCAAGCAACTCGACCCGCAGATCAACAGCTTCATCAGCGTCACCGAAGACCTGGCCCTGGGCCAGGCGCGTGCCGCCGACGCCCGTCGCGCCGCCGGCGAGACCGGCGCGCTGCTGGGTGCGCCGATCGCCCACAAGGACCTGTTCTGCACCCTCGGCGTACGCACCAGCTGCGGCTCGAAGATGCTCGACAACTTCAAGGCGCCGTACGACGCCACCGTGGTCGCCAAGCTGGCCGAAGCCGGCATGGTCACCCTGGGCAAGACCAACATGGACGAGTTCGCCATGGGTTCGGCCAACGAATCCAGCCACTACGGCGCGGTGAAGAACCCGTGGAACCTCGAGCACGTACCGGGCGGCTCGTCCGGTGGCTCGGCCGCCGCCGTGGCCGCGCGCCTGCTGCCGGCCACCACCGGCACCGACACCGGTGGCTCGATCCGCCAGCCGGCGGCGCTGACCAACCTCACCGGCCTCAAGCCGACCTACGGCCGCGTCTCGCGCTGGGGCATGATCGCCTACGCCTCGAGCCTCGACCAGGGCGGCCCGCTGGCACGCACCGCCGAAGACTGCGCCCTGCTGCTGCAAGGCATGGCCGGCTTCGACAGCAAGGACTCCACCAGCATCGACGAACCGGTGCCGGACTACAGCGCCGGCCTTAACGGCTCGCTGCAGGGCCTGCGCATCGGCCTGCCGAAGGAGTACTTCGGTGCCGGCCTCGACCCGCGCATCGCCGACCTGGTCCAGGCCAGTGTCAAGGAGCTGGAAAAGCTCGGCGCGGTGGTCAAGGAAATCAGCCTGCCGAACATGCAGCACGCCATTCCGGCGTACTACGTGATCGCCCCGGCGGAGGCCTCCTCCAACCTGTCGCGTTTCGACGGCGTGCGCTTCGGCTACCGCTGCGAAGAGCCGAAGGACCTCACCGACCTGTACAAGCGCTCCCGTGGCGAAGGCTTCGGCACCGAAGTGCAGCGCCGCATCATGGTCGGCACCTATGCCCTGTCGGCCGGCTACTACGATGCCTACTACGTGAAGGCCCAGCAGATCCGCCGCCTGATCAAGAACGACTTCATGGCCGCCTTCAACGACGTCGACCTGATCCTCGGCCCGACCACGCCGAACCCGGCCTGGAAACTCGGCGCCAAGAGCAGCGACCCGGTCGCCGCCTACCTGGAAGACGTCTACACCATCACCGCCAACCTGGCGGGCCTGCCGGGCCTGTCGATGCCAGCCGGCTTCGTCGATGGCCTGCCGGTCGGCGTGCAGCTGCTGGCGCCGTATTTCCAGGAAGGCCGCCTGCTCAACGTCGCGCACCGCTACCAGCAAGTCACCGACTGGCACACCCGCGCCCCCAACGGCTTCTGAGGAATTCACACATGCAATGGGAAGTTGTGATCGGGCTGGAGATTCATACCCAGCTGGCCACCCAGTCGAAGATCTTCTCCGGCAGCGCCACCACCTTCGGTTCCGAGCCGAACACCCAGGCCAGCCTGGTTGACCTGGGGATGCCCGGCGTACTGCCGGTGCTGAACCAGGAAGCCGTGCGCATGGCCTGCATGTTCGGCCTGGCGATCGACGCCGAGATCGGCAAGCGCAACGTGTTCGCGCGCAAGAACTACTTCTACCCCGACCTGCCCAAGGGCTACCAGATCAGCCAGATGGACCTGCCGATCGTCGGCAAGGGCCACCTGGACATCGCCCTGGAAGACGGCACCATCAAGCGCATCGGCGTGACCCGCGCGCACCTGGAAGAAGACGCCGGCAAGAGCCTGCACGAAGACTTCAGCGGCGCCACCGGCATCGACCTGAACCGCGCCGGCACCCCGCTGCTGGAGATCGTCTCCGAGCCGGACATGCGCAGCGCCAAGGAGGCCGTGGCCTACGTCAAGGCGATCCACGCCCTGGTGCGTTACCTGGGCATCTGCGACGGCAACATGGCCGAAGGCTCGCTGCGTTGCGACTGCAACGTGTCGATCCGCCCGAAAGGCCAGGCCGAGTTCGGTACCCGCTGCGAGATCAAGAACGTCAACTCGTTCCGCTTCATCGAGCGCGCGATCAACAGCGAGATCCAGCGCCAGATCGACCTGATCGAGGACGGCGGCAAGGTGGTCCAGGAAACCCGCCTGTACGACCCGAACAAGGACGAGACCCGTTCGATGCGCAGCAAGGAGGAAGCCAACGACTACCGTTACTTCCCCGACCCGGACCTGCTGCCGGTGGTGATCGAGGACAGCTTCCTCGAAACCGTCCGCGCCGGCCTGCCGGAGCTGCCGCCACAGAAGGTCGAACGCTTCCAGAGCCAGTACGGCCTGTCGGCCTACGACGCCAACGTGCTGGCCTCCAGCCGCGAGCAGGCGGACTACTTCGAGGAAGTGGTGAAGATCGGTGGCGACGCCAAGCTGGCCGCCAACTGGGTCATGGTCGAGCTGGGCAGCCTGCTGAACAAGCTGGGCGTCGAGATCGACCAGGCGCCGGTCAGCGCCGCGCACCTGGGTGGCATGCTGCTGCGCATCCGCGACAACACCATCAGCGGCAAGATCGCCAAGACCGTGTTCGAGGCCATGGCCGCCGGTGAAGGCGATGCCGACAACATCATCGAGAGCAAGGGCCTCAAGCAGGTCACCGACACCGGTGCGATCGACAAGATGCTCGACGAGGTGCTTGCCGCCAACGCCGAACAGGTCGAACAGTACCGCGCCGCCGACGAGGCCAAGCGTGGCAAGATGTTCGGCTTCTTCGTCGGCCAGGCGATGAAGGCCTCCAAAGGCAAGGCCAACCCGGGGCAGGTGAACCAATTGCTCAAGGCCAAGCTCGAAGGGTGATTGTTTTACCCCTGTAGTCCTGCGAGGGCTTCGCCCTCGTTCGCGGGCAAGCCCGCTCCCACAGGCATGTCGCTACACCTGTGGGAGCGGGTTTACCCGCGAATGGCCGCACTAGGAGAGCACCTGACTTGCTGAAGCGATCCCTCACCACCCTAGCCCTCTTCTCGGTCCTGGCCGGTTGCGCCAGCCACGACATCGACCCGCGCGGTTACGACCAGACCGGCACCGCCTCCTATTACGGCTCACGCCACCACGGCAAACGCACCGCCAGCGGCGAAGCCTTCAACCAGCACGGCCTTACCGCCGCCCACCGCAGCCTGCCGTTCGGCAGCCGGCTGCTGGTCACCAACCTGGCCAATGACCGCAGCGTGGTGGTCCGCGTCAATGACCGCGGCCCGCACACCCGTGGCCGGCTGATCGACCTGTCACGCGCTGCCGCAGAAAAAATCGGCATGCTCCGTAGCGGAACGGCGCGCGTGCGGGTACAAGGTCTGAGCGACTGACCTGACTGGAGCCCCATCATTTTCGACCTGGCCACCCTCCCCACCTTCAGCCTGCTGCAACTGGGCGCCGCCCTGCTGCTGCTGGTCGCCGGCGCCGAACTGCTGGTGCGCGCCGCCCTGCGCCTGGCCCAGCGCCTGCACGTACGGCCGCTGATCATCGGCCTGAGCCTGGTGGCTTTCGGCAGCACCGCGCCACAACTGACCGTGAGCCTGCAGGCCGCCTACCAGGGCGCGCCCGACGTGGCCGTGGGCAGCGTGATCGGCAGCAATATCTTCAATGTACTGGTGATTCTCGGCCTCGCGGCGCTGATCATCCCGTTGCGCGTATCGCGCCAACTGGTGCGCCTGGACATTCCGCTGATGATTGCCGCCAGCGGCCTGGTCTTCGCCCTGTGCGGCAACGGCCACCTGGGCCGCGCCGAAGGGCTGCTGTTGCTGCTGGCCCTGGCCGGCTACCTGGCCATGCTCTGGCACCAGTCGCGCCACTATGCACGCACCTACCCGGCACCGGGTTCGCTGCCGAGCAGTGCCGGACGCTTCTGGTCCGGCACGCTGCTGCAAGTCTCGTTCGGCTTGCTGATGCTGAGCCTGGGCGGCCATCTGCTGCTGGAAGCCGCGGTGGAAGTGGCCACCGACCTGGGGCTGTCGGAGCGCGTCATCGGCCTGACGGTGGTGGCGATATGCACGTCCCTGCCGGAACTGGCCGCCGCCCTGATCGCTGCCCTGCGCGGCGAGCGCGAGATCGCCGTGGGCACGGTGATCGGCAGCAACCTGTTCAACCTGCTGGCGGTGCTCGGCCTGACCGCGCTGGTCGCGCCCGAGCCGCTGACCATTTCGCCCAACGCCCTGGGCTTCGACCTGCCGGTGATGCTCGGTGTCGCAGCCCTGAGCCTGCCGGTGTTCTACTCCGGCTACCGCATCACTCGCGCCGAAGGCTTGGTGTTTCTGTGCCTGTACCTGGCCTACGGGCTGCACATTGCCGCCTTCACCATGGGCATGCCGCTGGCTGGGAGGCTGGAGCGGCTGATGCTGTTCTATGTGCTGCCGGTGCTGGGTGCGGTGTTGCTGTACACCACACTGCGGGCCTGGCGCAGGCAGCACTGACAACTCTAGACAGGCCCGGCCTCTTCGCGGGTAAACCCGCTCCCACAGGGGGTAGTCGATCCCTGTGGGAGCGGGTTTACCCGCGAAGAGGCCGGGCCTGTTTCACTTATCTTGCCTGCCGGGCCTTCTTCAGCTTGAAAGCGCCCCACAGCAGCAGGATCCACGCCGGAATCAGCATCACCGAGATGCGGACCGACGGCGTCAGGTACATCACCACCAGAATCAGCACGATGAACGCCAGGCACAGGTAGTTGGTCAGCGGGTGCCCCAGGCTCTTGTAGAACGGGGTGATCCCGGCCGCGAGCTTGGCCTTGCGGAACTTAAGGTGGGTGATGCTGATGCTCGCCCAGTTGATCACCAGCGCCGACACCGCCAGCGCCATCAGCAGGCCGAACGCCTCACCGGGCATCAGGTAGTTGATCAGCACGCACAGCCCCGTGGCGAATGCCGACACGCCCAGTGCCGTCAACGGCACGCCGCTGCGGCTGACCTTGAGCAGCTGGCGCGGTGCATCGCCCTGGCTGGCCAGGCCGAACAGCATGCGGCTGTTGGCGTACACACAGCTGTTGTACACCGACAGCGCCGCGGTCAGCACCACGATGTTGAGGATGGTCGCCACCAGGTCGCTGTCCAGCTCGTGGAAGATCATCACGAACGGGCTGCCGCCCTGCACCACCTTCTGCCATGGGTACAGCGACAGCAGCACGGCCAGGGCGCCGATGTAGAAGATCAGGATGCGGTAGACCACCTGGTTGGTGGCCTTGGGAATGCTCTGGCGCGGGTTGTCGGCCTCGGCAGCGGTGATGCCGACCAGCTCCAGGCCGCCGAACGAGAACATGATCACCGCCAGCGCCATCACCAGGCCGCTCACGCCATTGGGGAAGAAGCCGCCGTACTGCCACAGGTTGGCCACGCTGGCATCCGCGCCGCCATGGCCGCTGGCGAGCATCCAGGCGCCGAAGCCGATCATGCTGACGATCGCCACCACCTTGACCAGGGCGAACCAGAACTCCATCTCGCCGTAGACCTTCACCTGGGTCAGGTTGATCAGGTTGATCACCACGAAGAAGATCGCCGCCGTAGCCCAGGTCGGGAACCCGGGCCACCAGTACTGCACGTAGATGCCCACCGCCGTGAGCTCGGCCATGCCCACCAGCACGTACACCACCCAGTAGTTCCAGCCCGAGACGAAGCCGGCGAACTCGCTCCAGTACTGGTGGGCGAAGTGGCTGAAGCTGCCGGCGACCGGTTCCTCGACCACCATCTCGCCAAGCTGGCGCATGATCAGGAAGGCCATCAGGCCGGCGATGGCATAGCCCAGCAGGACGGAGGGACCGGCCAGCTGGATGGTCTGGGCGATGCCCAGGAACAGCCCGGTGCCGACGGCGCCACCCAGCGCGATCAGCTGGATATGGCGATTCTTCAGCCCGCGCTTCAGCTGCTCGGGCGTGCTCTGGTCTTGCATGAAGTGTCCTTTGGCTCAATGAGGCGGTGTTGTTGCTGTTGTTTTGCAGTCAAGGATCTAGATCCATCCGCCCCACTGCAAGATGAAAATACCAATATTGGTGGTGATCGCCGCCATTAGCGTGGTGATCACGATGATCGAGGCCGCCAGTTCATGGTTGCCGTTGGCCGCGCGAGCCATGACATAGCTGGCTGCCGCGGTCGGGCTGCCGATGTAGAGGAACAGGATGCCCAGTTCGGCGCCGCGAAAGCCGCACAACCAGGCACCCAGGGTGCCGATCAGCGGCAGCCAGACCATCTTCACCAGGCTGGCGTCGACCGCCAGCCTGCCACTGTCGCGCAGGGCCGCCAGCGAAAGCGTGCCGCCGATGCAGATCAGCGCCAGCGGCAGGGTCATCTGCGCCAGGTAGTCGCCAGAGGTGAGCAGCCAGTTGGGCAGCGGCACCTGGCCGTAGGCCATGGGCGTGGCCACCAGCACGCTGAGGATCAGCGGGTTGCTGAAGATGTTCTTGCAGATGCTCCAGGGGTCGGACTTCAGGTCCGGGCTGTACACCGCCAGCACCACCGCCGACAGCGAGTTGTACATGAGGATCACCAGGCCGGCGAGCACCGCCCCCAGGGAAATGCCGTAGTCGCCGTAGAGGCTGGCCGCCAGGGCCAGGCCGATGACCCCGTTGTTGCCGCGAAACGCGCCCTGGGTGTAGATGCCACGCTCGGCCGGCGGGCTGCGCCAGATGGCCATGCCCCAGGCCACGGCGAAGCCGACCAGGGTGGCGGCGACGAAGTAGAGGATGACCTTGGGCTTGACTGCGGCGGCCAGGTCGGCGTGGTAGATGCCGAGGAACAGCAACGCCGGCATGCAGACGTTGAACACCAGTTGCGAGGCGACACGGTTGAAGTTGTCGTCGATCAGGTGGATGCGTTTGAGCAGCACGCCCATGAACAGCATGGCGAAGACGGGCGCCGTGATGTTCAGCGTCTGGATGAGAAGGGCAAGCATGCGCAGGCGGTCCTGAAGGGAGGGTTGCCGTTAGGCGGCCAATGATACGCCAACGCGTCAGGAAATGCGGGGATCGAGCGGGACTATAGAGAAGTTTCTGCCTGCACTGGCCCTTTCGCGGGTAAACCCGCTCCCACAGGGATTGCACAGATTCCTGATCCTGCGCAGTTCCTGTGGCTCCCTCAGGGATTGCACAGATTGCAGATCCTGCGCAGTTCCTGTGGGAGCGGGTTTACCCGCGAAGAAGCCAACGCCGACTCAGCGGCGAACCGGGCGCTTCTGCAGTTTGCGCTGCAAGGTCCGGCGGTGCATGCCCAGCGCCCGCGCGGTGGCGGAGATGTTGCCTTCGTGCTCGTTGAGCACGCGCTGGATGTGCTCCCACTGCAGGCGGTCCACCGACATCGGGTTTTCCGGCACCAGGGTATCGAGGTCGGCATGCTCGGACAGCAGCGCCGCCAGCACGTCATCGGCGTCGGCCGGCTTGCACAGGTAGTTGCAGGCGCCGCGCTTGACCGCCTCGACGGCAGTGGCGATGCTCGAGTAACCGGTCAGGATCACCACCCGCATCTCCGGGTCCAGCTCCAGCAGCTTGGGCAGCAGCACCAGGCCCGAGTCGCCCTCCATCTTCAGGTCCAGCGTGGCGTAGTCCGGCAGGTCCTGCTGGGCCAGGATCAGGCCTTCCTCGGCGGAACCGGCGGTACTCACGCGGAAACCGCGGCGGCTCATGGCGCGGGCCATGACCCGGGTGAAGGTGGCGTCATCGTCCACCAGCAGCAGGTGCGGCAGCTCTTCGCCTTCGACCTGGATTTCTTCGCTCATCATTCATCTCCTCGCTTGCCATGGGGCAGGCGCAATTCGGTCAGGGTGCCACCCTGTTCATGACTATAGAGTTTCACCGAACCGCCCGCACGGGTCACGCTGGCCTTGCTCAAGAACAGGCCCAGGCCGAAGCCTTTGCCCTTGGTGGTAATGAAGGGTTTGCCGATCGCTTCGGCGATGGCCGGCGGCACGCCGGGGCCATGGTCGCGGATGCTGATCAGGATGTCCTGGGCGTCCCAGTCGAGGGTCACCTGCAGGTCGTCGGGGCAGGCATCGGCGGCGTTGTTCAACAGGTTCAGCAGCGCCTGGGTCAGGTCCGGTGGCGGCGTCAGGCGCGGCACCTGGCCGTCGCGCAGGCGCTGGAAGCGGTAGCTGGCCTCCGGGCGCATCAGGTGCCAGCGGTTCAGCGCCTCGTCGAGCCAGGCAGTGACGTCCTGCTCCAGCACCGCCAGGCGACGGTTGGCCTCGGCGGCGCGCACCAGCTGCTGGAGGGTTTCCTTGCACAGCTTGACCTGGTCCTGAAGGATCTGCAGGTCTTCCTGCAGCAGCGGGTCGGTGTGGTCCTGGCGCATCTCGTTGAGCAGCACGCTCATGGTCGCCAGCGGTGTGCCCAGCTCGTGGGCGGCGCCGGCGGCCTGGGTGGCCACGGCCAGCAACTGCTCGTCGCGCAGGCTTTCCTCGCGGCGTTCGGCGCGCAGCTGTTCCTGGCGGCGCAGTTCCTCGGCCATGCGCGCGGCGAAGAAGGTGATCACCGCAGCGGCCAGGGCGATGCTCAGCCACATGCCGTAGACCTGCATCTTGTCCCGCGCCAGCGGCAAGCCTTCGAGCGGGTAGAACTTGACCAGCAGCAGGCTGTAGGCGGTCAGGGCGATGCCCGACAGGATCAGCGAATACAGCCACGGCAGGGTCACCGCGGCAATCGCCAGCGGCACCAGGTAATAGGACACGAACGGGTTGGTCGAGCCGCCGGTGTAGTACAGCAGGGCACTGTGGATCAGCAGGTCGCAGGCCAGTTGCAGGGCGTATTCGGTTTCGGTGACCGGCAGCGACAGGCGCAGGCGCAGCGCCGTGAAGGCGCAGAGCAGCGACGACAGGGCCAGGGTCGCGGCCAGCGACAGCCAAGGCAGCGGCAGCAGGTCGGTCCAGTAGGCGACGCCCACGGAGCCGGCCTGGGCGGCCAGGACCAGGACCCGGATGACGGTCAGGCGCCAGAGGTTCTGGCGTGTTGCGGACAGCGGTTGTACGGCGGCGAGCATGAGCTCTCCTGATGAGTGCTCCAGGAAAATCGGCTGGAGTATACCGAAGCCGGGCGCCTCGCTGCAGCGATGCGGCAAAGCGCCACACTTTGTCACACATTCATGATGGCACTTGTGAACCCACTACACTGGTCCCGGTCTGATGGGCCATGCGTGGAATGGATGTCCAGCCTCCACGCCCTTTATTGCCAAGGAGTAACACATGCAGATTCCACGTCGCGGCGCCGCCCTCGTCCTTTCCTGCGGCCTGCTCGCCAGCCTTCCCGCGCTGGCGGCGGACGAGCCGCGCTACAACCAGGTTTCGCTGCGCGCCGAAGTGAGCAAGGAAGTGGCGCGCGACCTGATGGTGGTGACCCTCTACAGCGAAGCGCAGAACACCGACCCGGGCAAGCTCGCCAAGCAGATCACCGAAACCCTGAACAAGGCCGTGCAGCAGGCGCGCCAGGTCAAGGACGTGAAGATCAGCCAGGGCAGCCGCAACAGCTACCCGGTATATGACACCAAGGGCCAGAAGATCACCGGCTGGCGCGAGCGCGCCGAGCTGCGCCTGGAAAGCGCCGACTTCCCGGCCCTGTCCCAGCTCACCGCCGACCTGTTGCAGGACCTGAAGATGGGCGGCATGGACTTCTCCATCGCCGCGGCCACGCGCAAGGCCAGCGAGGATGAACTGCTCAAGGATGCGGTAAATGCCTTCAAGGCCCGCGCGCAACTGGCCACCGAGGCACTGGGCGGCAAGGGTTACAAAGTGGTCAGCCTGAACCTCAACAGCTCCGGCTACCCACGCCCCTACCTGCGCAGCGCGCCGATGGCGATGATGGCCAAGGCCGCGGACGAGGCGGCGCCGGCGCCGGATATCGAAGCAGGCACCAGCGAGGTCAGCATGAATGCTGATGGGCTGATTGAAGTGCAGATGCCTTAAGCACTCTCATCATTACCTGTAGATAACCAAATCTGAAGGCTGGCACGCGCCCCCTGTGGGAGCGGGTTCACCCGCGAATCAGGCGATGCGGTGGATGGCACGGGCTTCGCCCGTGTTCGCGGGTAAACCCGCTCCCACAGGGTTCGTCACGGCCTTCAACATAGAAGCAAAGACGCCAATCTCGCATCTTTCGAGAAATTTCCTACGCACCATTTAGGTGCTTCCTACGCCCATCCCGCCCTCGAAACATTCCGCAAAAAGCCATCATTTTGCCCGCGCAAACGTTCAACTTCCCTGAAAGTTATATGAATGCGACATCCATGTACGCACGTACTACTTTTCTGACGCCAACTATCCTCCTGAGTGTTGCATTGGGAATATCCCCTGCATAAGTATCCGCAGGTCGGCTCACGAGGCCACCTCAAATCAAAAAGACAAGAATGAGGCCACCATGCTCAAACACGCAGTCATTCCGTTCCTGCTCGGTGCAGGCTTGCTCGCCGGCGCGCCGTTTGCCCACGCCGCGTCCAACCTGGTGTTCTGCTCCGAAGGCAGCCCGGCCGGCTTCGACCCGGGGCAATACACCACCGGAACCGACTTCGATGCGTCAGCCGAGACCGTGTTCAACCGCCTGACCCAGTTCGAACGCGGCGGCACCGCCGTGATCCCGGGCCTGGCCAGCAAGTGGGAAGTCGCCGACGACGGCAAGACTTACACCTTCCACCTGCGCGAAGGGGTGAAGTTCCACACCACCGACTACTTCAAGCCGACCCGTGAGTTCAACGCCGACGACGTGCTGTTCACCTTCAACCGCATGCTCGACAAGAACCACCCGTTCCGTAAGGCCTACCCCACCGAATTCCCCTACTTCACCGACATGGGCATGGACAAGAACATCGCCAAGGTCGAGAAGCTCGACGAGCACACGGTGAAGTTCACCCTCAACGAAGTGGACGCCGCGTTCATCCAGAACCTGGCCATGAGCTTCGCCTCGATCCAGTCCGCCGAATACGCCGACCAGCTGCTCAAGGACGGCAAGGCCGCCGACATCAACCAGAAGCCGATCGGCACCGGCCCGTTCGTGTTCAGCAAGTACCAGAAGGATGCGCAGATCCGCTTCAAGGGCAACAAGGACTACTGGAAGCCCGAGGACGTGAAGATCGACAACCTGATCTTCGCCATCACCACCGATGCCTCGGTGCGCATGCAGAAACTGAAGAAGAACGAGTGCCAGGTCACCCTGTTCCCGCGCCCGGCCGACATCGAGCCGCTCAAGGCCGACAAGAACCTGCAGATGCCGCAGCAGGCCGGCTTCAACCTCGGCTACATCGCCTACAACGTGATGGACAAGATCAAGGGCAGCAACGAGCCCAACCCGATGGCCCAGCTGAAGGTCCGCGAAGCGCTGGACATGGCCGTGGACAAGAAGAAGATCATCGAATCGGTGTACCAGGGCGCCGGCCAGCTGGCGGTCAACGCCATGCCACCGACCCAGTGGTCCTATGACGCCAGCATCAAGGATGCGCCATACGATCCGGAAAAAGCCAAGCAGCTGCTCAAGGAAGCCGGCATCAAGGAAGGCACCGAGATCACCCTGTGGGCCATGCCCGTGCAGCGCCCGTACAACCCCAACGCCAAGCTGATGGCCGAGATGCTGCAGTCCGACTGGAGCAAGATCGGCATCAAGGCCAAGATCGTCAGCTACGAGTGGGGCGAGTACATCAAGCGCTCCAAGGGTGGCGAACAGGGCGCCATGCTGATCGGCTGGAGCGGCGACAACGGTGACCCGGACAACTGGCTCGGCACCCTCTACGGCTGCGACGCCATCGACGGCAACAACTTCTCCAAGTGGTGCTACAAGCCCTACGACGACCTGATCAAGCAGGCCAAGGCCACCTCCGACCAGGCCAAGCGCACCGAGCTGTACCAGAAGGCCCAGCACATCCTCAAGGAGCAGGTGCCGATCACCCCGATCGCCCACTCCACGGTGTACCAGCCGATGAGCGCCAAGGTGAAGGACTTCAAGATCAGCCCGTTCGCGTTGAACTCGTTCTACGGCGTCAGCGTGGACAAATAGGCCAAGTCCCGGCCCCTTCCAGGCAACGGCGGGGGCCATTTCACTGCCACCAAGCACCCCCGCTCCGACGCTACCCGCGACGGAGGCGGGAAACTGTTGCCGCCATTCGTACCCCGAAGCGGCTCGCACAGCTGGAAAAGGAACCGCCATGCGCCACGTCACTCGCCTTTCGACCCTGCTCGCCCTCGGCCTGCTGAGCCAGGCCCCTGCCCTTCAGGCCAAGAATCTGGTGTTCTGCTCTGAAGGCAGCCCGGCCGGCTTCGACACCGCCCAGTACACCAGCGCCACCGACAACGACGCCGCCGAGCCACTGTACAACCGGCTGGTGGAATTCGAACGCGGCGGCACGGCGGTGCACCCGGCACTGGCGACGAAGTGGGAGGTTTCCGACGATGGCCTGCGCTACACCTTCCACCTGCGCCAAGGGGTGAAGTTCCACGCCAACAAGGCCTTCACACCGAGCCGCGAGTTCAATGCCGACGACGTGCTGTTCACCTTCAACCGCATGCTCGACAAGGCACAGCCGTTCCGCCAGGCCTACCCCACCGAATTCCCCTACTTCGTCAGCATGGGCCTGGACAAGAACATCGCCCGCGTCGAGAAGACCGACCCACTGACCGTGGTGTTCACCCTGAACAAGGTCGATGCCGCGTTCATCCAGAACCTGGCGATGAGCTTCGCCGCCATCCTTTCCGCGGAATACGCCGACCAGTTGCTGGCCAGCGGGCGCCCCAGCGACATCAACCAGCAGCCGATCGGCACCGGCCCGTTCGTGTTCCAGCGCTACCAGAAGGATTCGCAGATCCGCTACAAGGGCAACCCGCAGTACTGGGCGCCTGACCAGGTGAAGATCGACAACCTGGTGTTCTCGATCAACACCGACCCGTCGGTGCGCATCCAGAAGCTGCGCCGCAACGAATGCCAGGTCACCTTGCACCCGCGCCCGGCCGACCTGCCGGCGCTCAAGGCCGACGGCAAGCTGCAGGTGCTGCAGCAGCCGGGCTTCAACCTTGGCTACATCGCCTACAACACCCAACATCCGCCGTTCGACCGCCTGCAAGTGCGCCAGGCCATGGACATGGCGGTCAACAAGAAAGCCATCATCCAGGCGGTATACCAGGACGCCGGCCAGCTGGCAGTCAACGCCATGCCGCCGACCCAATGGTCCTACGACAACAGCCTCGAGGACGCACCGTACGACCCGCAGAAGGCCAAGCAGCTGCTGCAACAGGCCGGGGTCAAACCGGGCACCGAGATCACCCTGTGGGCCATGCCCGTGCAACGCCCGTACAACCCCAACGCCAAGCTCATGGCCGAGATGCTCCAGGCCGACTGGAACAAGCTCGGCTTCAAGGTGCGCATCGTCAGCTACGAATGGGGCGAGTACCCCAAGCGCATGAAGAGCGGCGAGCACGACATCGCCCTGATCGGCTGGACCGGCGACAACGGCGACCCGGACAACTGGCTCGGCACCCTCTACAACTGCGACGCCATCGGCAGCAACAACTACTCGCTGTGGTGCGACCCGCAGTACGACAAGCTGGTCAAACAGGCCAAGCAGGTCACCGACCGCGAACAGCGTACGGCGCTGTACCGGCAGGCCCAGCAGCGCCTCAAGCAGCAGGTGCCGATCACCCCGGTGGCGCATTCCACCGTCAACCAGCCGCTGAGCATCAAGGTGGCCGATTTCAAGGTCAGCCCGTTCGGGCGCAATGACTTTTCCGGTGTGGGTGTTGATTAGGCATTAGCCAGGTCCGGCCTCTTCGCGGCTGAACCCGCTCCCACAGGCTCACCACAGGCTCAGAGCTTGCGCTGTACCTGTGGGAGCGGGTTTACCCGCGAAAGGGCCGGCACAGCCAATAACCTCCCCCGATTTTGCCCGCAGACCCGGGCAACCCTGGCAACCCTGGCAACACCGCAGCAAGCAACCCGGCCCACAAGGCCAGGCAATAACTAAAAGAACAGAAAGGGAGCTTTAACCTTGAAATTATTCACCTTGACCGCTTTGGCCTTATCCATCGGCACATTCTCGGCGGTGACCGAAGCCGATACCCAAAGCCAGGACTACATCCCGTTCAGCCTGAAATCCAGCAGCGAACAGGACGACGCCAAAGGCTTCATCGACGGCCAGAGCCTGTCCGGCTCCACCCGCAACTGGTACGCCCGCGAACGCGCCACCCGCGCGCCGCTGTGGCAGTACACCAAGGGCGATGGCAGCCGCCACGACACCCACAGCCGTGACAACTGGCTGCAAGGCACCATCCTCAACTACAGCTCGGGCTTCACCCAGGGCACCGTCGGCTTTGCCGTCGAGGCCGCCGGCTACAACGCCATCGCCCTGGAACAGGGCCGTGCGGCGATCGCCGGGCCGAACAACCGCACCCTGACCCACAGCGACGGCGACGCGGTCGGCCAGTGGAGCAAGATGGGCCTGGCCAACGTCAAGGCGCGGGTGTCCAACACCACCCTGACCGTCGGCCGCCAGTCGGTGGACACGCCGATGATCGCCTACATCGGCAACCGTGCCTTGCCGTCGAGCTTCCAGGGCGCGTTCCTGCACAGCGCCGAATTCGACAACCTGAGCTTCGACCTGGGCACCTTCGACCGCGTCTCGCCGCGTACCGAGCAGAGCCTGAGCAAGTTCCGCAGCGAATACGGCGCCACCGGCGTCGAGACCGACCGCGCCAGCACCGCCGGCATCAACTACCAGCCGCTGAAAAGCCTGAGCACCAGCCTCTACGCGACCAAGGTCGACGACTTCTGGAACCAGTACTACTTCGGCGCCAACCACGTGCTCGGCGACAACGCCGTGCTCGCCCTGACCACCGGCCTGAACTACTACAAGACCGTGGACGCCGGCAGCAAGAAGATGGGCGAGATCGACAACGACACCTACAGCCTGTCGCTGGGCCTGACCCACCAGGCCCACACCCTCACCGCCTCCTGGCAGCAGGTCAACGGCAACGAGTACTTCGACTACCTGCACGAAACCAACGGCATCTACCTGGCCAACTCGCTGCTGTCGGACTTCAACGGCCCCAACGAAAAATCCCTGCAGCTTTCCTACGTGCTGAACATGGCGCCGTATGGCGTGCCCGGCCTCAAGTTCAACCTGTACAACGCCCGCGGCTGGGGCATCGACGGCACCCACTACACGGGCACCGCCTACAACGTGCGCGGCATGGACGGCGAAACCCACTACGAGTGGGGCATCGGCACCAGCTACGCGGTGCAGAGCGGGCCACTGAAGGACACCAGCATCCGCGCCACCTACACCGCGCACCGTGCCAGCAAGGCCCAGGCCGATGGCAGCCTCGACGAGTTGCGCATCGTCACCACCATTCCATTCAACATTCTCTGACCGCTGGCGCCACGGCCCGCTTCGTCCCGGGGCCGTGGCGGCTACGCTGGAATCAATGCAAGCAGGGAGATCACATGAAATCGCCAATGCTCCGCACCGCCTTGGCCGCGTTCACCCTGGCCGCCGCCGGCCAGGTGTTCGCCAAGCCGCTGGTGGTGTGCACCGAGGCCAGCCCGGAAGGCTTCGACATCGTTCAGTACACCACCGCGGTCACCGCCGATGCCTCGGCCGAGACGGTGTTCAACCGTCTGGTCGACTTCAAGCCCGGCACCACCGACATCCAGCCGGCCCTGGCCGAACGCTGGGACATCTCGCCCGACGGCCTGACCTACACCTTCCACCTGCGCCACGGGGTGAAGTTCCACACCACCGACTACTTCACCCCCACCCGCGAGTTCAATGCCGACGACGTGCTGTGGAGCCTGAACCGTCAGCTCGACCCGCGGCACCCGTGGCACGACAAGTCCAGTGTCGGCTACCCCTACTTCGAAAGCATGGCCTTCAAGGACCTGCT
This sequence comes from Pseudomonas sp. NPDC089401, assembly GCF_044749485.1. Classification (NCBI taxonomy): domain Bacteria; kingdom Pseudomonadati; phylum Pseudomonadota; class Gammaproteobacteria; order Pseudomonadales; family Pseudomonadaceae; genus Pseudomonas; species Pseudomonas sp. NPDC089401. The sequence goes on from NZ_JBIVIA010000007.1 coordinate 237,338, forward strand.
CAAATCCGTGGCCAAGACCGACGACCACACCGTGGTGATCACCCTCAACCGCCCGGAAGCGCCATTCCTGCGTGACATGGGCATGCCCTTCACCTCGATCTACTCCGCCGAGTACGGCGACCAGTTGCTCAAGGCCGGCAAGACCGGCGACCTCAACAGCAAGCCGGTGGGCACGGGGGCGTTCATCTTCCAGCGCTACAACAAGGATGCCCAGGTGCGCTTCAAGGCCAACCCGGACTACTTCCGCGGCAAGCCGCCGGCCGATGCCCTGGTGTTCGCCATCGCCACCGACAGCAACGTGCGTTTGCAGAAGCTGCGCGCCAACGAATGCCAGGTGGCGCTGTACCCCAAACCGGATGACGTGCCGTCGATCAAGCAGGACCCAAAGCTCAAGGTCGAGGAAATCGAAGCGCTGGTCACCGGCTACATCGCGATCAACACCGAACACAAGTACTTGAGCGACGTGCGTGTGCGCAAGGCGATCAACATGGCCTTCGACCGCCAGACCCACGTCGACCAGCTGTTCGGCAAAGGCAACGCGCTGGTCGGGGTGAATCCCTACCCGCCGACCATGATCGGCTACAACACCGAGAACCATAACCCGCCCCGCGACCTGGCCAAGGCCCGCGAGCTGCTGAAGGAAGCCGGCGTGCCGGAAGGCACGGTGATCACCCTGTTCACCCGCAACGGCGGCGGCCCGACCAACCCCAACCCGCGCCTTTCGGCCGAAATGCTGCAAGGCGACCTCAAGCAGATCGGCCTGAAGCTCGACATCCGCGTGATGGAATGGGCCGAGATGCTGCGCCGGGCCAAGAAAGGCGAGGCCGACCTGGTGTCCACCGGCTGGGCCGGCGACAACGGCGACCCGGACAACTTCCTCAGCCCGCTGCTCAGCTGCGACGCCGCCAGGAGCGGCGAGAACTACGCGCGCTGGTGCAACTCGAAATTCCAGGAGCTGATCACCCGCGCCCGCGAAGTGATCGACAACGACGAACGCGCCAGGCTCTATGCCGAGGCTTTGAAGGTGTACGATGACGACCAGCCCTGGATCAGCATGGCGCATCCGAAGATGTTCACCGCCATGCGTGACAACGTGGAGGGATACGTGATCAACCCTCTGACCAACAACAACTTCGCCACCACCCGGGTGAAGTAGAACAACAACGATCGCCGGCGACCCACACGGGAACCGGCGGCACCGCCGTTACGGGCTGATCGCCCCACGGCCTGATGAGGTAACCCCGACAATGTTGAGTTTTATTGCCCGGCGCCTTGGCCTGCTGATACCGACCTTCTTCGGCATCACCTTGCTGACCTTCGCGCTCATACGCCTGATCCCCGGCGACCCGGTGGAAGTGATGATGGGCGAGCGCAGGGTCGACCCCGAGATGCACGCCCAGGCCATGGAGCGCCTGGGCCTGAACAAGCCGCTGCCGGTCCAGTACCTGGACTACGTCGGCAAACTGGCCCACGGTGACCTCGGCGAATCGCTGCGCACCCGCGAAAGCGTGTGGCACGAGTTCCTCACCCTGTTCCCCGCCACCCTCGAACTGGCCCTCGCCGCCCTGTTGTTCGCCGGCGTATTCGGCCTGCTGGCCGGGGTGATCGCTGCGCTCAAGCGTGGCTCGCTGTTCGACCATGGGGTGATGGGCATCTCCCTGGCCGGCTACTCGATGCCGATCTTCTGGTGGGGCCTGATCCTGATCATGTTCTTCTCCGTGAGCCTGGGCTGGACCCCGGTGTCCGGGCGCATCGACCTGCTCTACGACATCGAGCCGAAGACCGGCTTGATGCTCATCGACACCCTGCTCAGCGACGAGGAAGGCGCGTTCAAGGATGCGCTGATGCACCTGATCCTGCCGGCCATCGTGCTCGGCACCATCCCGCTGGCGGTGATCGCCCGCATGACCCGCTCGTCGATGCTCGAAGTGCTGCGCGAGGACTACATCCGCACCGCCCGCGCCAAGGGCCTGTCGCCGGCCCGGGTGGTGTTCGTGCACGGCCTGCGCAACGCGCTGATCCCGGTGCTGACGGTGTTCGGCCTGCAGGTCGGCACGCTGCTGGCCGGCGCCGTGCTCACCGAAACCATCTTTTCCTGGCCGGGCATCGGCAAATGGCTGATCGAAGCCATCGGTGCCCGTGACTACCCCGTGGTCCAGAACGGCATCCTGTTGATCGCCTGCCTGGTGATCCTGGTCAACTTCGTCGTGGATATCCTCTACGGCCTGGCCAACCCACGCATCCGTCATCAGCGCTGAGGCCTTCGCCATGACTAGCCCGATTCCGAAATCCGTCACGCCGGCCAGCCCGGTGGACCAGAGCCTGCTCTACCCCTCGCCGTACAAAGAATTCTGGCACGCCTTCGCGCGCAACAAGGGCGCGGTGATGGGCCTGGCCTTCATGTGCCTGGTGGTGTTCTGCGCGCTGTTCGCGCCGTGGGTCGCCCCGCACGACCCGAGCGAGCAGTACCGCGACTTCCTGCTGACCCCACCGGTATGGCTGGACGGCGGCAACTGGCAGTTCATCCTCGGCACCGACGAACTGGGCCGCGACCTGCTGTCGCGACTCATCCAGGGCGCGCGGCTGTCGCTGCTGATCGGCCTGTCGTCGGTGGTGATGTCGCTGATCCCCGGCATCCTGCTGGGCCTGCTGGCCGGCTTCTTCCCGCAGGTGCTCGGCCCGTCGATCATGCGCCTGATGGACGTGATGCTGGCGCTGCCCTCGCTGCTGCTGGCCGTGGCCATCGTCGCCATCCTTGGCCCAGGCCTGATCAACACGGTGATCGCCATCGCCATCGTCTCGCTGCCGTCCTACGTGCGCCTGACCCGCGCCGCGGTAATGGGCGAACTGAACCGCGACTACGTCACCGCCGCACGCCTGGCCGGTGCCGGGCTGCCGCGGCTGATGTTCGTCACCGTGCTGCCCAACTGCATGGCGCCGCTGATCGTGCAGGCGACCCTGAGCTTCTCCTCGGCGATTCTCGACGCCGCCGCCCTGGGCTTCCTCGGCCTCGGCGTGCAGCCGCCGACCCCCGAGTGGGGCACCATGCTGGCCTCGGCCCGCGACTACATCGAGCGCGCCTGGTGGGTGGTGAGCCTGCCTGGGCTGACCATCCTGCTCAGTGTGCTGGCAATCAACCTGATGGGCGACGGCCTGCGCGATGCGCTGGACCCGAAACTCAAGAACGCCGCCTGAGGAGAACGCCATGTCACTGTTGCAGATCAACAACCTCAACGTGCGCTTCGGCGACGCCAACGCGATACCCGTGGTCGATGGCCTGGACCTGGCGGTGGACGCCGGCGAGATCCTGGCCATCGTCGGCGAGTCCGGCTCGGGCAAGTCCGTCACCATGATGGCCCTGATGGGCCTGATCGACGCCCCCGGGCGCATCACCGCCGACTCGCTCACCTTCGACTGCACCGACATGCTCAAGCTCAGCGGCCGCCAGCGGCGCAAGGTGGTGGGCAAGGACATCGCCATGGTCTTCCAGGACCCGATGACCGCGCTCAACCCCAGCTACACGGTCGGTTTCCAGATCGAAGAAGTGCTGCGCCAGCACCTGGGCCTGAAGGGCAAGGCCGCACGCCAGCGCGCCCTGGAACTGCTGAAGAAGGTCGAGATCCCGGCCGCCGAAAGCCGCCTGGACGCCTACCCGCACCAGCTCTCCGGCGGCATGAGCCAGCGCGTGGCGATCGCCATGGCGATTGCCGGCGAACCCAAGCTGCTGATCGCCGACGAGCCGACCACCGCGCTGGACGTGACCATCCAGGCGCAGATCATGGAGCTGCTGGTGAACCTGCAGAAGGAGCGCAACATGGCGCTCATCCTGATCACCCATGACCTGGCCGTGGTCGCCGAAACCGCCAGGCGCGTGTGCGTGATGTACGCCGGCCAGGCGGTGGAAGTGGGCCAGGTGCCGGAGCTGTTCGACGTGCCCGCCCACCCCTACAGCGAAGCCCTGCTGGCTGCGATCCCCGAGCACAGCATCGGCGCCGAGCGCCTGGCCACCCTGCCCGGCATCGTCCCCGGCCGCTACGACCGCCCGGTCGGCTGCCTGCTGTCGCCGCGCTGCCCGTACGTGCAGGACAACTGCCGGCGCCAGCGCCCGCCCCTCGAGCCCCAGGTCCATGGCCTGGTGCGTTGCTTCTACCCGCTGAACCAGGAGGTGGCGTGATGGCCGTCGTGCTCACTGCCCGGGAACTGACCCGGCATTACGAAGTGTCCCGCGGGCTGTTCAAAGGCCACGCCCTGGTGCGCGCGCTCAACGGCGTGTCGTTCGAACTGGAGGCCGGCAAGACCTTGGCGGTGGTCGGCGAGTCCGGCTGCGGCAAGTCGACCCTGGCCCGTGCCCTGACCCTGATCGAGGAGCCCTCCTCCGGCTCGCTGCAGATCGACGGCACCGAGGTGAAAGGCGCCAGCAAGACCGAGCGCAAGCAACTGCGCCGTGATGTGCAGATGGTGTTCCAGAGCCCCTACGCCTCGCTCAACCCGCGACAGAAGATCGGCGACCAGTTGGCCGAACCGCTGCTGATCAACACCTCGCTGAGCAAGGCCGAACGGCGCGAGAAAGTGCAGAAGATGATGGAGCAGGTGGGCCTGCGGCCCGAGCATTACCAGCGCTATCCGCACATGTTCTCCGGCGGCCAGCGACAGCGCATCGCCCTGGCCCGGGCGATGATGCTGCAACCGAAGGTGCTGGTGGCGGATGAACCGACCTCGGCGCTGGACGTGTCGATCCAGGCCCAGGTGCTGAACCTGTTCATGGACCTGCAGAAGCAGTTCAACACCGCCTACGTGTTCATTTCGCACAACCTGGCGGTGGTGCGGCATGTGGCTGACCAGGTGCTGGTGATGTACCTCGGGCGGCCGGTGGAGATGGGGCCGAAGGAGGATATCTACGAGAAGCCGCTGCATCCCTACACCCAGGCGCTGCTGTCGGCGACACCGGCGATTCACCCCGACCCGCTGAAACCGAAGATCCGCATTGCCGGGGAGCTGCCCAACCCGCTGAATCCGCCGGATGGGTGTGCGTTTCACAAGCGTTGCCCGCATGCCACCGAGCGCTGTGCCAAGGAGGTGCCGGCATTGCGGCAGGTGAGTACTCGGCAGGTGGCCTGCCACTATGCCGAGCAGTTCCTCTAGTTAGGTGTGAGCTTCTTCGCGGGTAAACCCGCTCCCACAGGTCTTGCGCAGCATTCGAAATCTGCGCGGTCCCTGTGGGAGCGGGTTTACCCGCGAAGGGCCGCAAAGCGGCCCCATCGGTCAGTGCATGAACAGTGCAATCAGGATGATCACGGGAATCGGTACCCCAAGCATCCACAGCAGTAATGAGCGCATGTCGGTTCTCCTGGCTTAACGTTGAACGGTACGGTGAGTCACGTATTCCCCTTCCAGCCACTGCACACGGTCGCGACGACGGCCACCATACAGCGCGGCAAGGCTGGCGAAGAACGCGCCGCACAGCAGCGCGACGAAGGTCCACAGTGCAGTCCAGGCCGCCACCTTGGCCGCTTTGTCAGCCGCTTGCTTGGCCTCCATTTTCAGCTGCTGAACCTGCGCCATCACCTGGTCGACACGCGCCTCTGCCTCCGGCTGCGTCAGGCGGGTACGCTGTGCCACCAGCTGTGCGAGATAGGCCCGGTCCTCTGCCGGCAGGGCACCATCACTGGCAATGCCCTTGGCCAGAATCCGCGCCGCTACACCGTTGGCCGCATCCTCGCTGACCGGTGCCGGGCCCTCTCCACGGAACAGGCTGTCGACGAAATACCCCATCGAATTGCTGTTCTTGTCAGCCGCCGCAGCGCCCCCAGCAGCGGCTGTTACGGTTGCCGCCTGCGATGCCGCACTGGCGCCTGCGCCAATCAGGTTGCCCGCAGTGCCCAGCACCAGCATCGCGGCCACCAGGGTCGCCACTGCCCAGGACAGGAAGCCATGCGCGGTATCGCGGAAATACACTTCGTCACCGTGCAGGTTGGCCCACTTCACGCGCAACCGGCCGGCGAGGTAACCGCCCAGGCCGGAGGCGATGATCTGCGTGAGCAGCAGCCAGACGATGGTGGATATGCCCAGCGCTTTGGCGCTCGCCCCCTCGTCAGCCCAAGGGGACGTGGCTGCGAAGCCCAATCCGGCCCCCAGCACCACGAGTATCAGGGACAAGGCCGCCGCAGCCGCAGCGCCAGCGAAGATCGCCGCCCAGGACACACCTGAGCGGCTTTGGGTATCGACAACGGGATAGTCGGCAGAGGGGATCATGATGGGGTCGCCTTTAGAAGGTGGTTAGCGAGAATTCCATTCGCGCAGTAACCATTGCAGCGGCTATGCCAGTTGTGACAAAAAATGTCGTCATTGAAAATCAATGGGTTAGCTTTGAGGGCAAGTTTACGACCGTGCAAAATGCGCGAATCGACGTTCTGCATCAGGTGTTCTGCATTCTTGAAGGCGGCCTGTGGCCAAGGCATGATTCAGCCATGACGCTCCCCGACAGCCCCGCCCAGACGCCCCTCACCGCCGACACCGTGCTGCGCTACCACCTGTGCTGGAAGCACCGCGACCTCGACGGCGTCATCGCGCTGTACCACCCCGAGATCCAGTACCACGACTTCTTCCAGAACCGCGTGCTCGGCTACGCCGAACTGCGCGACTACGTGCGCGCCTGCCTGCCCCACGAGGCCGGCGAGGACATCGTCCACAGCGACCGCATCCGCGTCGATGGCTGCACCGCGTTCATCCAGTACCAGGTCACGGTGCAGGGCGGCGACGGCCTGGTGGCGTTCCAGTCCAGCGAAGCGATCACCGTCAAGGACGGCCTGATCTGGCGGGTCAACGAATATGCCACGCTGGTCCGCCAGAATGTCCGGGGCATGGCCAGCAGCGGTCCGCGCCCGGCCACCAGCCGCCTGGGGCTGTCGCCACGGCAGCTGTCGACAATGGCCCAGGACCTGGAACACTACTTCCAGCGCCAGCGACCCTACCTCGACCCGGAGCTGGACCTGCAGCAGGTGGCCGATGCCAGCGGCTACAGCCGCAACCAGATCTCCTACCTGCTCAACCAGGTGCTCGGGCAAAGCTTCTACCGCTACGTCAACCAGGCGCGCCTGCAGCACCTGATGGCCAGCCTCGACGACGACAGCGTCGAGGCGCCGATCGACGACCTGGCGTTCAATGCCGGCTTCAATTCACTGTCGGCCTTCTACAAGTGCTTCCGCGAATACACCGGGCTCACCCCAAAGGCCTACCTCAAGCAAATTTCCCTGCGTGCACGCACGTAGGACAGCCACCGGCCGACACCACTAGCATCGCCCACAGACCTTGACGGATGTGGAGCAAAACCCGATGCAACCCCTGCGCACGCTCAGCCTGTGGATGGACCAGCTCGACGAGCCGCTGTGCGCGCGCCCGGCCCTGCGCCAGGATCTGGAGGTCGATGTGTGCATCATCGGCGCCGGCTACACAGGCCTGTGGACCGCCTACTACCTCAAGCGCCAGGCACCGCAACTGGACATCGCGGTGATCGAGGCCAACATCGCCGGCTTCGGCGCCTCGGGGCGCAACGGCGGCTGGCTGATGGGCAACCTGCTCGGCGAAGACCGCCTGCTCGCCACCCTGTCGCCGCAGCAGCGCCGCGCCAGCATCGACCTGCTGCATGGCATCCCCGATGAAGTGCACGGCGTGCTGCAACGCGAAGGCATCGACTGCGACTACCGCAAAGGCGGCGTGCTGTACTGCGCCGCACGCTACCCCGAACAGGAGCGCAGCCTGCGTGCCTACCTCGACGACCTCTATCGCCAGGGCATGACCGAGGACGACTACCGCTGGCTGCGCCCCGAGCAGCTGGATGCGCAACTGCGGGTCAGCAATGCCTACGGCGCCATCTACAGCCCGCACACCGCGACCATCCACCCGGCCAAGCTGGCCCGTGGCCTGGCCCGGGCGGTGGAGGCGCTGGGCGTGCCGATCTACGAGAACACCCCGGCCGTCGACTGGCAGCCCGGCGAAGTACGCTCGCCCCTGGCGCGCATCCGTTGCCAGTGGACAGTGCCCGCAGTCGAAGGTTACGCCGCCAGCCTGCCACCGCTGGGCAAGCACCAGTTGCCGGTGCAGAGCCTGCTGGTGGCCACCGAACCGTTGCCGGAATCCACCTGGGAACAGATCGGCCTGAGCCAGGGCCAGGCCTTCAGCGAAAGCAGCCGCCAGGTCACCTACGGCCAGCGCACCGCCGACAATCGCCTGGTGTTCGGTGCCCGTGGCGGCTACCGCTTCGGCGGCCGCCTACGGGAAAACTTCAACCTCGACGAGCACGAGATCGAGCTGCGCCGCTACCTGTTCGGCGAGCTGTTCCCGCAGCTCAAGCACGCCCGCATCACCCACTCCTGGGGCGGCAACCTGGGCATGGCGCGACGCTTCCGCCCGCACATGCTCTGCGACCGCCAGCGCGGCATTGCCCTGGCCGGCGGTTACGGCGGCGAAGGCGTCGGCGCCACCAACCTGGGTGGCCGCACCCTGGCGGCGCTGATGCTCAACCAGCACAACGCACTGACCGCACAACCCTGGGTACTGGACAACCGCCCGCTTGCGAGCCTGGCCAGTTGGCCGCCCGAGCCCTGCCGCTGGCTGGGCTACAACGCGATCATCCAGAGTTTCGTCCACGAGGACAGGACCCTCGCCAACCCCGCCAGCGCGCCCTGGAGGCGGCGCCTGGCCAGCTCCTTAGCGGACTTCATGGAAGGCTTCATGCACTGACTTCCCTTTCCCCGACACAGGATCCACCGGTCATGAGCATCACCCAGTTCAAACACACAGACAGTGTCGCGCTCGACAGCTCCAACCCGGTCGCGGTGCCGCTCGGCGACCCCGTCGCGGTCACCTCGGTCACCAGCGTGGAACGCAGCGACGGCGTCGAAACCGGCATCTGGGAGTGCACCCCCGGGCGCTGGCGGCGGCAGATCGTGCAACAGGAGTTCTGCCATTTCATCAAGGGCCGCTGCACCTTCACCCCCGACGGTGGCGAGCCCCTGGTCATAGAAGCCGGAGACGCCCTGATGCTACCGGCCAACAGCACCGGCACCTGGGACATCCAGGAGACCGTGCGCAAGACCTACGTACTGATTTTCTGATCCGCTGATCGCCTGCCTTCGATAACAACAGACAAAGCAAGGTAACCCGACATGCGCACGCTCCTTCTCGCTCCCCTGATGCTGGCCGCAAGCTTCGCCAGCGCGGCCGAAACGGTGAAGATCTACAACTGGTCCAGCTACGTCGCCCCCGACACGCTGAAGCACTTCCAACAGGCCAGCGGCATCGTGCCGACCTACGACGTCTATGACAGCAACGAGACCCTCGACGGCAAGCTGATGACCGGCAACTCCGGCTACGACGTGGTGTTCCCCTCCAACCACTTCATGGCCCGGCAGATCCAGGGCAAGGCCCTCAAGCGCCTGGACAAGTCGCAGTTGCCCAACTGGCACAACCTCAACCCGGTGCTGATGAAGGCGCTGGAGGTCAACGACCCGGGCAACCAGTACGGCTTCCCGTACCTGTGGGGCAGCACCGGCATCGGCTACAACATCGACAAGGTCAAGGCGGTGCTCGGCGACAATGCGCCGGTGGACTCCTGGGACCTGATCTTCAAGCCCGAGTACATGAGCAAGCTGAAAAGCTGCGGCGTGGCCGTGCTGGACAACGGCCCCGAACTGCTGCCGATCGCCCTGCATTACCTGGGCCTGCCGCACCACAGCCAGAATCCGGCCGACTACGACAAGGCCAAGGTGCTGCTGATGCAGGTGCGGCCGTACATCAGCTACTTCCACTCATCGAAGTACACCGGCGACCTGGCCAATGGCGATATCTGCGTGGTGGTGGGGTTCTCGGGGGATGTGCTGCAGGCGAAGAACCGCGCCGAGGAGGCGAAGAACGGGGTGAAGGTGGGGTATTCGATCCCCAGGGAAGGTGCGCCGATGTGGTTCGACATGGTCGCCATGCCGGCCGATGCGCCGGATGAGAAGGCCGGGTATGCCTACATGAACTACCTGTTGCAGCCTGACGTGATGGCCAACATCAGCAACCACGTGCAGTACGCCAACGGCAACCTGAAGGCGGACGGGCTGGTGGAGCCGGCGATGAAGGGCAACACGATGATCTACCCGAGCGAGGATGTGATGGGCAAGCTGTATGCGCTGGAGGCGATGCCGGCCAAGATCGACCGCATCAGGACCCGGATCTGGACCAGTATCAAGGCCGGCAATTGATTTCAGCCATAACACAGCCCCTGTGGGAGCGGGTTCACCCGCGAATGCGTCGGTAAACTCAACATCGCATTCGCGGGTAAACCCGCTCCCACAGGGGTCAGGAACAGCCCTGGAAACCAGGAGCAGGCTCTCGAGATCAGTGGTGCTCGCGGGTAGCGCGGAACTTGATGTCCGGCCAGCGCTCTTCCATCAGTGCCAGGTTGACCCGGGTCGGGGCCAGGTAGGTCAGGTGACCGCCACCGTCGATGGCCAGGTTTTCCATGGCCTTGTTCTGGAATTCCTCGAGCTTCTTCTTGTCGTCGCAGGCGATCCAGCGGGCCGACCACACGGTGATCGGCTCGTAGGCGCACTCGACCTTGTACTCTTCCTTCAGGCGGCTGGCGACCACGTCGAACTGCAGCACACCGACCGCACCGAGGATGATGTCGTTGCTGCGCTCGGGGAAGAACACCTGGGTCGCGCCCTCTTCGGCCAGCTGCTGCAGGCCCTGGCGCAGCTGCTTGGATTTCAGCGGGTCCTTCAGGCGCACGCGGCGGAACAGCTCCGGGGCGAAGTGCGGGATACCAGTGAAGCCCAGCGCCTCGCCTTCGGTGAAGGTGTCGCCGATCTGGATGGTACCGTGGTTGTGCAGGCCGATGATGTCGCCGGCAAACGCCTCTTCCAGCTGCTCGCGCTCGGAGGAGAAAAAGGTCAGCGCATCGCCGATGCGCAGGTCCTTGTTCAGGCGCACGTGGCGCATCTTCATGCCCTTCTCGTACTTGCCCGAGCAGATGCGCATGAAGGCGATGCGGTCGCGGTGTTTCGGGTCCATGTTCGCCTGGATCTTGAACACGAAGCCGGAGAACTTCTCTTCGACCGGCTCGACGGTGCGCTCGTGGGCCACCCGGCTCAGCGGGCGTGGCGCCCAGTCGACGACGGCGTCGAGCACGTGGTCGACACCGAAGTTGCCAAGCGCAGTACCGAAGAACACCGGGGTCAGCTGGCCGTTGATGAACTCGTCCTGGTCGAACTCGTGGCAGGCGCCCTGCACCAGCTCCAACTGCTCGACGAACGAATCGTACTGGTCACCCAGGTGGGCACGGGCTTCGTCCGAGTCCAGCTTCTGGATGATCTTGGCTTCGGTGCGCTCGTGGCCGTGGCCCGGGGTGTAGACGATGATGTAGTCGCCGGTGAGGTGGTACACGCCCTTGAAGTCGCGGTAGCAACCGATCGGCCAGGTGATCGGCGCGGCCTTGATCTTCAGCACCGCCTCGATCTCGTCGAGCAGTTCGATCGGGTCGCGGATGTCGCGGTCGAGTTTGTTGATGAAGCTGACGATCGGCGTGTCGCGCAGGCGGCACACGTCCATCAGGGCGATGGTCCGTGGCTCTACACCTTTACCGCCGTCGAGCACCATCAGCGCCGAGTCCACCGCGGTCAGGGTGCGGTAGGTGTCTTCCGAGAAGTCTTCGTGGCCGGGGGTGTCGAGCAGGTTGATCATGTGCTCGCGGTACGGGAACTGCATCACCGAGGTGGTGATGGAGATGCCGCGCTGCTTCTCCATTTCCATCCAGTCGGAGGTGGCGTGGCGGTCGGACTTGCGCGACTTCACGGTACCGGCGACGGCAATGGCCTTGCCCATCAGCAGGAGCTTCTCGGTGATGGTGGTCTTACCGGCGTCGGGGTGGGAAATGATTGCGAAAGTGCGGCGCTTCGCGACTTCGGCGGCCTGGTTGGTCATGGGAAATCGCCTGACTGGGGGATTCAAAAAGGGGCGATATCATACCTGAAGTTGGGCCTGGACCAAAACCTGGGGAATGAATGGTGCCTGTGCCGGCCTCTTCGCGGGTGAACCCGCTCCCACATGGATCTTCACTGCCCTGAAGCCTTGTGCAGTACCTGTGGGAGCGGGTTCACCCGCGAAGAGGCCGGCACAGGCCGAAGAAATCCACCCGACAATCGCTTTATCACGACAAAAGGCCACAGGGCAGTTATTTCAACGCCTACAGCGCTTTAACCCGCTGTTTTTTCTCGTCATGTTTCTCATCACCCAGTGATTAACGCTGGCCAAATGCCGCTTCAGATGGGAACCTTTGCGCCCACGGAGACGTCCACTCCCCTGCAACCCGCTTCGGTTGGGGACTGGTTTCATCAGCATTTTCGGGCCCGACGGGGTTCGGCTCATGGCCTGATCGCAGCCTTCGGTTGCCTCACGCTGCTACTCGCGAACACACCACCCGCCGCCAGGACTGGCCGGCTATCAAGAAGTGTGCTCGCCGACAACACAAGGAGTCCGCCTGTGGCTACACGCTACGGTAAAGGGCTGTTGGGATGCGCCACCGTGCTCGTCATCCTGGCCCTGCTGATCCACTGGATCGGCATCGACACGATCGCGCGTTATCGCGACGATCTCTGGTTCTACCTGCAAGCGCACCTGGTCCTGGTGCTGGCTTCGATGGCGGCGGCGCTGGCCGTGGGCATCCCCGCCGGCATTGCCTTGAGTCGACCGCACCGGGTCGACAAAGCCGAGCGCTTCATGCAGTTCTTCAACGTTGGCAACACCATTCCCCCCCTGGCCGTCCTGGCCATCGCCCTGAGTATCCTGGGCATCGGCGCCGGGCCCGCGATCTTCGCGCTGTTCCTCGCCTCCCTCCTGCCCATCGTGCGCAACACCTACGAGGGCCTGAAAAACGTCCCCGCCTCGCTCAAGGAAGCCGCCACCGGCATCGGCATGACCCCGCGCCAGCAGCTCTGGCAGGTGGAACTGCCCAATGCCGTGCCGATCATTGTCGGCGGCGTGCGCGTGGCCCTGGCGCTGAACGTCGGCACCGCACCGCTGGCCTTCCTGATCGGTGCCAACAGCCTGGGCAGCCTGATCTTCCCCGGCATCGCCCTGAACAACCAACCGCAACTGCTGCTCGGCGCCGCCTGCACTGCCCTGCTGGCACTGTTGCTCGACGCGGTGGTGAGTTTCTCCAGCAAGCGCTGGCTGGAACGTGGCCTGGCTGGATAACCCGAGGGATCGTATGAAGAAGAGAATCGCCTTGCTGCTGGGCGCGGCCCTGCTGTTCGCAGGATTTGCCCAGGCAGCGGAAAAACCGCTGATCCGCATCGGTGCGCGGGTGTTCACCGAACAGACCGTGCTCGCCGAAATCACCGCGCAATACCTGCGTGCCAACGGCTTCGACGTGCGTGTCACCACCGGACTTGGCAGCAGCATCGCGCGCCAGGCCCAGGAAACCGGCCAGCTCGACCTGATGTGGGAATACACCGGCGTGTCACTGGTTTCGTACAACCATATCGACGAACGCATGCCCAGTGCCGAAGCCACCTACGCCAGGGTCAAGGCGCTGGACGCGAAGAAGGACCTGGTCTGGCTGACCCCGTCGAAGTTCAGCAACACCTATGCCCTGGGCCTGCCCAAGCAGGTCGCCGAGGCCTACCCGCAGATCAACACGATCAGCGAGCTCAACCAGGTGCTGCGCGACGAACACCAGCGCAACCACCTGGTGGCACTGGACACCGAGTTCGCCAACCGCCCGGATGGCCTGGTCGGCCTGAAGGACATGTACGACCTGCAGGTGGGCCGCGCCAACATCCGCCAGATGGACGCCGGCCTGGTCTACACCGCCATGCACAACAACCAGGTGTTCGCCGGCCTGGTGTACACCACCGACGGCCGCCTGAGCGCCTTCAACCTCAAGCTGCTGGAAGACGACAAGCACTACTTCCCCGACTACACCGCCGCCCCGGTGGTACGCAAGCCGGTGCTCGACGCCAACCCGCAACTGGCTGGCCTGCTCAAGCCCCTGGCCGAGCAGCTCGACGACGAGACCATGCGCCAGCTCAACGCCAAGGTCGACGTCGAACACCAGAACCCGACGGCGGTGGCCGCCGCCTTCCTGCGTGAGCATCCCCTCAAGGAGGTGACCCCATGAGCCTGCTCGATACCTTCGCCCACCTCGACTGGGCCCAGGTGCTGCAGCTGACCTGGCAGCACATCATGCTGGTCGGCGTCGCCGTCAGCCTGGCGATCGTCGTCGGCGTGCCGCTGGGCATCCTGATGACCCGCTTCCCGGCCGTCGCCGGCCCGCTGCAGGCCAGCGCCACGGTACTGCTGACCATCCCTTCCATCGCCCTGTTCGGCCTGCTGTTGCCGTTCTATTCCAAGTTCGGCCAGGGCCTCGGGCCGTTGCCGGCGATCACCGCGGTGTTCCTCTATTCGCTGCTGCCGATCCTGCGCAACACCTACCTGGCCCTGACCAACGTCGAGCCCGGCATCCGTGAAGCCGCGCGCGGCATCGGCATGACCTTCGGCCAGCGCCTGCGCATGGTCGAGCTGCCCATTGCGGTGCCGGTGATCCTCGCCGGGGTGCGCACCGCCGTGGTCATGAACATCGGCGTCATGACCATCGCCGCGACCATCGGCGCTGGCGGCCTGGGCGTGCTCATCCTCACCTCCATCAGCCGCAGCGACATGTCGATGCTGCTGGTCGGCGCCGTGCTGGTCAGCCTGCTGGCGATCATCGCCGACCTGCTCCTGCAAACCCTGCAACGTGCCCTGACTCCAGAAGGACTGCGCTCATGATCGAACTCAAGAACCTCAGCAAGACCTTCAACGTCAACGGCAAGGACGTCAAAGCCGTCGACGCGGTAAGCCTCACCGTCAACGAAGGCGAAATCTGCGTGTTCCTCGGCCCTTCCGGCTGCGGCAAGAGCACCACGCTGAAGATGATCAACCGCCTGATCACGCCGACCTCCGGCCAAGTGTTGATCAATGGCGAAGACACCAGCGCCCTCGACGAGGTGACCCTGCGCCGGCACATCGGCTATGTGATCCAGCAGATCGGCCTGTTCCCCAACATGACCATCGAGGAGAACATCACCGTGGTCCCGCGCCTGCTCGGCTGGGACAAGCAGAAATGCCACGAGCGCGCCCGCGAGCTGATGCACATGATCAAGCTCGAACCCAAGCAGTACCTGCAGCGCTACCCGCGCGAGCTGTCCGGTGGCCAGCAGCAGCGCATCGGGGTGATCCGCGCGCTGGCGGCCGAAGCGCCGGTGCTGCTGATGGACGAGCCGTTCGGCGCGGTCGACCCGATCAACCGCGAGATGATCCAGAACGAGTTCTTCGAGATGCAGCGGGCGCTGAACAAGACCGTGATCATGGTCAGCCACGACATCGACGAGGCGATCAAGCTGGGCGACAAGATCGCCATCTTCCGTGCTGGCAAGCTGCTGCAGCTGGACCACCCGGACACCCTGCTGGCGCACCCGGTGGATGACTTCGTGAGCAACTTCGTCGGCCAGGACAGCACCCTCAAGCGCCTGCTGCTGGTGCGAGCCGAGGACGCGGCGGACAACGCGCCGTCGGTGAGCCCGGAGACGCCGGTGAGCGAGGCGCTGGAACTGCTCGACGAGCACGATCGCCGCTACGTGGTGGTGACCGATGGGCAGAACAAGGCGCTGGGTTATGTGCGCCGGCGCGACATGCATCGCCAGCAGGGGACTTGCGGCGACTTCTTGCGGCCGTTCAATGCCACGGCTTCGCATGATGAGCATTTGCGCATCCTGCTGTCGCGGATGTACGAGTTCAACCGGGCGTGGTTGCCGGTGCTGGATGCCGAGCAGGTGTTCCTGGGTGAAGTGACCCAGGAGTCGATTGCGGCTTACCTGAGCTCGGGGCGTTCGCGGGGGGGCAAGACCAGCATCGTTTCGCCGGCCGAGGCGGTCGCCTCCTGATCCGAGGCCCTATTCGCGGGTAAACCCGCTCCCACAGGGTCGGTGGAGTTTTCAAGACTTGCACCGTACCTGTGGGAGCGGGTTCACCCGCGAACAAGGCGACGCGGTATCAGAACCCTACGCTGGCCTGCACATAGAAGGTCCGCGGCTCACCCACATACAGCCCGGCATTGTTGTCGCTGGAGCGGGTGAAGTACTGCTTGTCGAACAGGTTCTTCACCCCCGCCGCGAGCTTCAGGTTGGACATCTGCGGCCCGAAGTCGTACCCGCCACGGGCATGCCAGGTCACGTAGCCGGGAATGTCGCCATACTGCCCATCGGCACTGGGCTGGGTGATGTAGTCGCCGGTGAAACTGCCATCGGCATTCATCCCGGTCCCCGGTGCATGCTGTTTGGACTGGGCGTAGGCATCCAGATTCCAGGTCCAGCGATCGACCGCATAGCGCAGCCCCGCCGTGGCCACCTGGCGCGAGTAGAACGGCAGGTCGCGGCCCTTGAAGCCTGGGATGTCACCTTCATAGGTGGCGCGGGTGTAGGTGTAGCCGCCGGTCACCGAAAGCCCTTCCAGACGCGGGTCCAGCCCGGCCAGGTCGTAGCGCACCGAGGCCTCGATGCCCTGGTGCTTGGTCGCCCCCAGGTTGGTCCAGCCGACGTCGTTGCTGATGTATTGCAGTTCGTCATCGAAGTCGATGTAGAACGCCGTCAGCTCACCGGCGAACCCGCCATTGTCATAACGTGTGCCGACCTCGTAGGTCTTGGCCTTTTCCGGCTCCAGGCCATTGGCCGTGCTGTCGCCGCTGCCGCCCTGGCCCAGCTGGAAGTACTGCAGGCTGCCGAACGAGGTCTCGTAGTTGGCGAACACTTTCCAGGCATCGGAGATGTGGTACATCACACTCAGCGCCGGCAGCGGCTCGTTGCTGGTGATGCTGCGGTTCTTCTCCGGCACCGGCTTGCCGCTGGCGCCGAGCACCGGGCGGTCGCGCCAGTCGGTGTTGATGTGCTCGAAGCGGATGCCCGGGGTGATGGTCCAGTTGCCGACGTCGATCTTGTCGTCGATGTAGTAGGCACTGGCCTCGGTGCCGCCGCTGCGGTCCTGGAACACGTGGCCGTCGGAGGTCGGCGTGGGGGTCGGCACGTTGTCGATCAGCGCCAGGCGGGTCGACTGCTCGCGCATGGCTTCCTTCAGGTAGCGGTAGCCGACGCTGACCTCCTGGGTGGTGGGGCCGGCGAAGAAGATCCGCGACAGCCGTGGCTCGATGGCGAAGGTGTGGTAGTTGCGCGGGTACGACGACAGGGTCTGCATGTCGCGCGCGGCAATGGCGCTGCCACGGAAGCTGTCGGTGTAGTAGGTCAGCACTTCGAACTGGGTGGCGTCGTCGAGCTGGCGCTGCCACTTGAACGACACGTCCTTGCGCCGGCCGGAGAAGTAGTCGTAGTCACGCAGCGACTGGTACGGGTTGTGGTCGTACTGGGCCTGGGTCAGGCCGCCGGGCATGTCGGCACGGCCATCGTAGTAATGGAAGTTGAGCCAGAACTCGTCGACGTCGGTGGGCGCCCAGTGGGTCTTGAGGATGACGTCGTCGATGTCGTTGCCGTTGTTGCTTTCCCGGTAGCCGTTGCCGTTCACCCCGGTGTACAGCAGGGCAACGCCCATGCCGTTGTCGGCGGTGCCGCCGACGAACGCCGACTCGGTGTGCTTCCAGCCGCCATGGCGGGAGGTTTCCAGGGTGGTGGCAAGCTCCGCCGAGGCCTTTTCCGGGATTGCCCGGGTGACGAAGTTGATCACCCCACCGACGTTCTGCGGGCCATAGCGCACGGAGCCGGCGCCACGCACCACGTCGATGCTGTCGAGGTTGCCAGAAGAGATCGGCGCCATCGACAGCTGCGGCTGGCCATAGGGCGCAAAGGCGGCCGGGATGCCATCGATCAGCACGGTCGAGCGCGGCGACAGGCGCGAGGTCAGGCCACGCACGCCGACGTTCAGCGACAGGTCGCTGCCACCGGTGCCGTTGGAGTCCTGCACCTGCACGCCAGGGATGCCGCGCAGCACGTCGCGCACGTTCATCGCGCCCTTCTCCACCATCGCCTCACGGCGCACCACGGTGCGCGCGCCGGGGTGGTTCTGCACCACGGCCTGGTCGGCGTCGCCCAGCCAGTCACCCACCACCTTGATGTCGGTGGGCGCCAGTTCCAGGCTGCCGCTGCCAAGCTCCACGGCCGGCAGCGGCTTGACTACCACGGTGTCCTGGGACATCTCGAACGTCAGCCCGCTGCCTTGCAGCAGCTGCTGCAGGGCCTGCACCGGTGCCAGGTTGCCCGAGACCGCAGGCGCCTGCTTGCCGGCCACCAGTTCGGGGCTGAAGAACAGCTGCAGGTTGGTCTGCTGGCCCAGTTGGCTCAGCGCCGAGGCCAAGGGTTGCGCCTGGATCTGGATCGTGCCGGCAGCCTGCTCGGCATGGCTGTCGACGGCCACGGTGCTGACGGCCAGGGCCAGCGCCAGGGCGCTGAGGCGTGGAAAAGGTTTGTTGTTGTTCACGTCGTCGAAACATCCTGAAGAAGGAATAAACGCCAACCGCATGCGAATGGAAATGCTTGGCAGTTGCAGCTGGCGAGGAAGACGAACGAGTGGAAAAAAACCTGAATCTATTTCGCGATTATTTCGCGAGAGCCGTCTTCATGGGCCTTGATCGCCACCGGCAGGATGCTCGGCAAGGCCCGCAGCAGCGCGTCGGTGTCGTCGGTGCTGAAGGTGCTGGACAGGCGCAACTGGGCGACCTTGCCAGGCGCGACGCGCAGCGGCTGGGCGCGGTAGCGGGATACTTCGGCCACCACCTCGGCGAGGGTGGCGTTGTCGAACACCAGCTTGCCCTGGCGCCAGGCGGTCAGTGCGCCGGCATCGACCGCAAAAGGCGCGGCGACCTTGCCGTGCGCATCTATGAAGGAGCCCTGGCCGGCGCTCAGTTGTGCCAGCGAGGCGTCACGGCCCTGCACGCGCACCGACCCCTGCTCCACCGCCACACGGGTGGCGGCCGGGTCCAGGCGCACGTCGAAGCGGGTGCCGGTCACGGTCACGCTGCCCTGGGCGGTGTCGACCACGAACGGCCGGCTGCTGTCGTGGGCGACGATGAACATCGCTTCGCCGGCCTGCAGCTGGATGTGCCGCCGGCCGGCACTGAAGTCCACCTGCAACTGCGTGGCGCCGTTGAGTTCGAGGTGGGAGCCGTCCGGCAGGTCGACCTGGCGGCGCTCACCGAAGGCCGTCAGCAGCGTGTCCTGATGGTTGAGCTGCCGATAGTGCCAGCCGCCCCAGGCCAGCCCCAGCGCCAGCACGGCCACGCTGGCCGCAAGGGCGTGGTGCAACAGCCGGCGCCGAGGCAGCTGCCTGACCGGCTCGGGCTCGCACAGCGCTTCGAGGCGCTGGCGCGGGATCTGGCTGGCGGCGCGCCATACCGTGGCCAAGGCGTCGTACTCGGCGCGGTGGCGCGGGTCGGCGCCCAGCCAGTCACGCAATTGCTTGTGCAGCGCGGCATCGCCGGGCGCATCCTGCACGCGGACGAACCAGGCGGCCGCCTGCTCGCGGACGGTCTCGCAACCGTGCTGTTTCATGGGAAAGGTCTCCTGACTCATCATGCCGACACATCCAGGTGCTCACGCAGATGTCGGAGCGTGCGAATCATATACTTTTCGACCATGTTCTTGCTCAAACCCATGCGCTCGGCGATCTCGGCCTGGGTCAGGCCTTCGAGCTTCTGCCAGATGAACACCCGCCGGCAGTTCAGCGGCAGTTCGGCCAGTGCGCGCTCGACACGGTCAGCCAGCTCCAGGGCATGCACGTAGGCTTCCGGGTCGTCGCTGGTGGCGGCACCTTCAGCGAGGGCGTCCAGCTCCAGCGCCTGGCGCCGGTCCTCGCGGCGAAAGCCGTCGACGGCGATGTTGCGGGCGGTCTGGTGCAGGTAGGCACGGGGCTGTTCGACCCGCTCGCGCGGGTTCTCCAGCACCCGGACGAAAGCGTCATGGGTGAGGTCCTCGGCCTGCTGACGACTGCGCAACTTGCGCGTCCAGGTGCCGATCAGCTCATGGTAATGGTCGAGGAAGCCTTTATGTCCGGACACGGTCAGGGTCGTCAGGGAGGCGGATAAGGGTGCGAATAGTAATGTTTCTCATCATTGACGGCAATTCCGCCCGGCGGTAACAAAAAATTTATCGTGTTTTTCATGTACGCCAGTGCCAGGGAAACGTGGCCATAAATATGAACACCACAGGCCCCTTCGCGGGTGAACCCGCTCCCACAGAAATTGCGAAAACCCTGTAGGAGCGGGTTCACCCGCGAAGGCGGCAACGCGGTCTATTCCACAATTATTTACGCCTGAAACATGGCGGGGAACATCAGCCGGTCATGCGAGTCGGTTATTCAACGGGTAGGGCGTCGATCCACGACGATCGCACCCGGATTGCCTGTTGATTCTGCATTCTTCACGCCCTAAAGTGCGCGCCGAACGTCCATGCTGGAAACGATCCATCCGGCTCAAGTACTGAGTAGGCGAACCAAAGTGGGGATACGGAGGACGTTCAGTTTGCAGCCACTTAATCTTTCAGTTTGCCCATGGAGTCCCTGAGCATGTCGATCCAGGTCGAAGACTATTTCGCGCGTGACACCTTCCAGAAAATGAAGGCGTTCGCCGACAAGCAGGAAACCCCGTTCGTACTCATCGACACCCAGATGATCAGCCAGGCCTATGACGACCTGCGTGCTGGTTTCGAATTCGCCAAGGTGTACTACGCGGTCAAGGCCAACCCGGCCGTCGAGATCATCGACCTGCTCAAAGAGAAAGGTTCGAGCTTCGACATCGCCTCGATCTACGAGCTGGACAAGGTCCTCAGCCGTGGTGTCGGCGCCGACCGCATCAGCTACGGCAACACCATCAAGAAGTCCAAGGACATCCGCTACTTCTACGAGAAGGGCGTGCGCCTGTACGCGACCGATTCGGAAGCCGACCTGCGCAACATCGCCAAGGCCGCGCCGGGCTCGAAAGTCTACGTGCGTATCCTCACCGAAGGCTCGACCACGGCCGACTGGCCACTGTCGCGCAAGTTCGGCTGCCAGACCGACATGGCCATGGACCTGCTGATCCTCGCCCGCGACCTGGGCCTGGTGCCCTACGGCATCTCCTTCCATGTCGGCTCCCAGCAGCGCGACATCAGTGTGTGGGACGCGGCCATCGCCAAGGTCAAGGTGATCTTCGAGCGCCTGAAGGAAGAAGACGGCATCGAGCTGAAGCTGATCAACATGGGTGGCGGCTTCCCGGCCAACTACATCACCCGCACCAACAGCCTCGAGACCTACGCCGAAGAGATCATCCGCTTCCTCAAGGAAGACTTCGGTGACGACCTGCCGGAAATCATCCTCGAGCCAGGCCGTTCGCTGATCGCCAACGCCGGCATCCTGGTCAGCGAAGTGGTGCTGGTGGCGCGCAAGTCGCGCACCGCCGTCGAGCGCTGGATCTACACCGACGTGGGCAAGTTCTCCGGCCTGATCGAAACCATGGACGAAGCCATCAAGTTCCCGATCTGGACCGAGAAGAAAGGCGAAGCCGAGGAAGTGGTGATCGCCGGCCCGACCTGCGACAGTGCCGACATCATGTACGAGAACTACAAGTACGGCCTGCCGCTGAACCTGGCCATCGGTGACCGCCTGTACTGGCTGTCGACCGGCGCCTACACCACCAGCTACAGCGCGGTGGAATTCAACGGCTTCCCGCCGCTGAAGGCCTACTACCTGTAATGCAAGACGGGGCCGCAAGGCCCCGTTTTGTTTTGTGTGCTGTCAGTGCCGGCCCTTTCGCGGGTAAACCCACTCCCACAGGGAACACTGTACCTGTGGGAGCGGGTTTACCCGCGAAGAGGCCGGCACAGCCGACATCAGGCCTCGCGCCTGGCCAACTCCTCGGCATAACGCCCGGCAAACGCCATCAACAGCGGCCCCGCCCCCTGCAAGGTCACCAGCGCACTGCGCAGGAACGGCTCATTGCCCTCGACCCGCGCCCGCTCCAGCCACTGCCCGGCCTCGGCCATCTCGCCGCGCTCGGCCAGCACCATGGCCAGGCTGAACATCCCGCGAAAATCCCCCGCCTCGGCCGAACGCCGATACCAGCGCACCGCCCTGATCGGGCTCGCCGCCGTGGCAATGCCATGTTCAAGGTAGCGCCCATACAGGTTCATCGACTTGGCATGCCCCATTTGCGCCGCCTTCTCGTAACAGGTCAGCGCCTGGGCCTGGTTGGCCGGCAGCCCACGCCCGGTGGCCAGCAGGTTGCCCAGGTTGTAAAGGCCCCAATCAAGCCCCGCATCGGCCGCTTGGGCGTAGTGGATGGCCGCCTGGGACGGGTCCACAGCGCCGCCCCAGCCATGTTCCAGGCAGCGCCCGAGCATGTTGTGGGCCATGGCGT
This sequence comes from Pseudomonas sp. NPDC089401, assembly GCF_044749485.1. Lineage (NCBI taxonomy): Bacteria > Pseudomonadati > Pseudomonadota > Gammaproteobacteria > Pseudomonadales > Pseudomonadaceae > Pseudomonas > Pseudomonas sp. NPDC089401. Next base: position 259,749 of record NZ_JBIVIA010000007.1, read on the forward strand.
TGCCGCCTTGGGCCGCGATAGCGAACCAGCGTCGGGCGACGACGGCATCCTGCTCGATGCCACGGCCGTCGAGCAGGATCTGCCCAAGCAGCAACTGCGCCTCGACCATCCCCTCCCCCGCTGCCGCCAGGATCGCCTGGGCCGCCTTGCCTGGGCTCTCTTCGAGCATGGCTTGCAGGCCTGCGGCATCCACCACTTCTTCACGTCGCAACTGATAGGACACGGCTCAGACCTCGGCCCAGCGGCGCAACAGGTTGTGGTAGGTGCCCGTCAGTTGCAGCAGGGACGGGTGATCCGGCACATCGGCGGTGAGCTGCTGGATGGCATTGTCCATCTCGAACAGCAACGCCCGCTGGCTGTCCTCGCGCACCAGGCTCTGGGTCCAGAAGAACGCCGCGTAGCGCACGCCGCGGGTCACCGGGTTGACCTTGTGCAGGCTGGTGCCGGGGTACAGCACCAGGTCACCTGCCGCCAGTTTGATCTGCTGCACGCCGTAGGTGTCCTGGATCACCAGCTCGCCGCCGTCGTAGCTGTCCGGGTCGCTGAGGAACAGCGTCGAGGACAGGTCGGTGCGCACCCGCTCCGCGCTGCCCTTGGGCTGGCGCAAGGCGTTGTCGATGTGGAAGCCGAAGTTGCCGCCTTCGCGGTAGCAGTTGATCAGCGGCGGGAACACCTTGTGCGGCAGGGCTGCCGACATGAAGCGCGGGGTCTGCCACAGGCGATCGATCAGCGCGCTGCCGATTTCCTTGGCCAGCGCATGCCCTTCCGGCAATTGCAGGTTGTGCTTGGCCTTGGCCGACTGGTAGCCGGCCGTGACCTTGCCGTCGGCCCAGTCGGTCTGCTCCAGGGCCTCGCGGATACGGGCCAGTTCATCGGCATCGAACAACCCTGGGATGTGAAGCAGCATGGCGGCGTACCGTTAAGGTCTGTAAAGACGTCGATGATATTGATTCCCTTTTACGCTGCACAAGCCCCGAATTGCCTTAGACGATTCAGCCTGAGCAAAACGTAAAGAGAATATGTAAAGAATGTAAATTCCTGGCGAATGGTAACGAGTCTCAATTGTGCCTTACAATTCCTTACATTAACATCCGCGGCCTTCACACCTTGGGGAAGGTCCATAACAATGCGTCAATACGTACCAACTGCAGTCAGCTCTCCGCGCCTGATCGTCACCGCCATCGGTGTCGCACTGAGCGCCTCGACCGTCTACGCCGCCGACCCGGCCGCCAGCAATGCCGTCACCCTCGACGCCACCAGCGTCAATGGCAAGGCTGAACAGGCCAGCACCGACTACAAGGTCGAGAAAGCCGCCTCGCAGAAGTACACCGCACCGTTGGTGGACACTCCGCGCTCGGTCACCGTGATCCCGCAGCAAGTGATCAAGGACACCAATGCCCTGACCCTGCAGGATGCCCTGCGCACCGTGCCCGGCATCACCTTCGGTGCCGGCGAAGGCGGCAACCCGCAAGGTGACCGGCCGTTCATTCGTGGCTTCGACTCGCAAAGCGACACGATGATCGACGGGGTGCGCGACACTGGCGCACAAAGCCGGGAAATCTTTGCAGTGGAATCCATCGAGGTCAGCAAAGGCCCGAACTCGGCCATGGGCGGACGAGGCTCGGCAGGCGGCAGTATCAACCTGGTCAGCAAGAAAGCGCATCTGGGCAATGACCTCAATGGCGCCTATACTTGGGGCTCCGACCAGACCCAGCGCTACACCTTCGATGGCAACTATCAGTTCACCGACACCGCCGCCGGTCGCTTGAACCTCATGACCCACGAGAGCAACGTCGCCGGTCGTGACAAGGTCAACTACGACCGCTGGGGCATCGCCCCGTCCCTGGCCTTTGGCTTGGGCACCGCGACTCGCGTCAACCTCGACTACTACCACATGGAAAGCGACGACCTGCCAGACTCGGGCATTCCTTATGGTTTCTCGGTTGGCAAGACCCACACCGCAGCCAGCCCGGACAAGCCCACCGACGGCGGTGACAGCAGCAACTTCTACGGCCTGACCGGCCGTGACTTCCGCAAGACCCGCACCGACATCGCTACCATCAGCATCGAGCATGACCTCAGCGACTCGCTGACCATCAAGAACACCCTGCGCCACGGCAACAGCATGCAGGACTATGTGCTCACCCAGCCTGACGACAGCGCCGGCAACGTGATCAACAATGGCGTCTGGCGCCGTGCCAACACCCGTGTGGGCAACACCGCCACCACCACCAACCAGACCGACCTGTTCGGTGAGTTCGTCCTGGGCGGTTTCAAGAACAACTTCTCCGCAGGTGTGGAATTCACCCACGAAGATGCCGACAAACAAAGCTACCTCGTTTCTCCAAACAGCAAGATCAGCAACTGCACCGGGCCTGGCAGCGGCGGCAGCTGCACCTCCCTGAGCAACCCGAACCCGGACGACGCCTGGACCGGCACCGTGGCCCGCAACTATGCCGGCACCGATACCAGCAGCACTACCCGTGCGCTCTACATGTTCGACACCATCGAACTTGACCCGCAGTGGCTGCTCAACGTCGGCCTGCGCTACGACCACTTCAACACCAAGTACCGCACCTACGACGCCGCCGGAAATACCACCGTAACCAGCGGTGTGGCCAACAAGGGCGAGGACACCAGCGAGTTCGTGACCGGCCAGATCGGCCTGGTGTGGAAACCGCAGGACAACGGCAGCATCTACGTATCCTACGCGACCTCGGCAACGCCCCCAGGCTCGATGCTGGGCGAAGGCACCGATGGCAACCCGGTAACCACTGCTGCCGTCAAGAATGACCTGCAACCGGAAGAAACCACCAACTACGAAATCGGCACCAAGTGGGATCTGCTCAACCAGCGCCTGTCGCTGACCGCAGCGATCTTCCGCACGGAAAAGGAAAACACCCGCGTCCTGACCGACCTCAACACCTATGAAAACGCCGGCAAGACCCGGGTGGACGGGGTGGAACTGTCGGCATCCGGGAAAATCACCGACAAGTGGCAGGTATTCGCAGGTTACAGCTACCTCGACAGCAAGCAGGTCGACGGTGGCAAAGTGAACATCGGCACTGCGAGCGCACCGAACTTCGTGGACGTCACCACCAATGGCAACGAACTGGGTAACACGCCGAAGAACACCTTCAGCCTGTGGAACACCTATGCGGTGACCGACAAGCTGACCTTCGGCGCCGGTGCTTTCTATGTGGACAAGGTCTGGGGCAGCGTCGCCAACTCGACCTATGTGCCGTCCTACTGGCGTTACGATGCAATGGCCAGCTACAAGCTGACCAAGAACATCGACCTGCAGCTGAACGTGCAGAACCTGACCAACGAGACCTACTACGACAAGGCCTATTCCACCCACTTCGCCAACCAGGCGGCCGGGCGGACGGCGTTGCTGACCACCAGCGTGCACTTCTGATGATGGGGCTGGGCTAGCCTGCACCGGCCTCTTCGCGGGCAAGCCCGCTCCCACAGGTACACCACAGCCATTGAATCCTGTGCCGTACCTGTGGGAGCGGGTTCACCCGCGAAGAGGCCGGTGCAGGTCACCCCTAAACGAAGCACACCCCCGCCCCGTTCATTACCCTGAACGGGGCGTTCGCGTATCAAGGCATAATGCACGCCGCGCAGGACGCGGAGGCAATACAAGGTGAGAGATGTGGTGAAGAAGACGCTGTTCCAACTGCACTGGTTCTTTGGCATCACCGCCGGCCTGGTGCTGGCCTTGATGGGCATCACCGGCGCGTTGTATTCCTTCCAGGAAGAGCTGCTGCGCGCGTTCAACGCCGATGTGCTCAAGGCCGAGGTGCGCGCCGAGGGCGTGCTGCCGCCGGCTGAGCTGGTGCGCAGGGTCGAGGCCGAGCAAGGCGAGAAGGTGTCGATGCTGTGGGTGGACGTGCGCCAAGGCAATGCCGCGCGGATCTTCTTCACCCCGCCGCCCGGTGAACGCCGCGGCACGCTGCGCTATGCCGACCCGTACACCGGCGAGCTCAAGGGCGAGGCGGCCGGGCAAGGCTTCTTCGACCTGATGCTGACCCTGCACCGCTTCCTCGCCATGGGCGGCACCGGCCGCCAGATCACCGGCGCCTGCACCCTGATGCTGGTGTTCTTCTGCCTCTCCGGCCTTTACCTGCGCTGGCCGCGCAAGGCGCTGAACTGGCGCACCTGGCTGACCCTCGACTGGGCCAGGAAGGGCCGCGCCTTCAACTGGGACCTGCACGCCGTGGCCGGTACCTGGTGCCTGCTGTTCTACCTCCTGTTCGCCCTGACCGGGCTGTTCTGGTCCTATGAGTGGTACCGCTCGGGCCTGAACAAGCTGCTGGCCGACGAACCCGCCGCCGGCCAGCAACAGAAACGCGGCGAGGGCCGTGGCCGCCATGGCCCGCCCCAGGTCGACAAGAACGCGCCGCCACTGGTGGTCGACTACGACGCCATCTGGGCCGCGCTCAAGCAAGACGCAGGCCCCGGCCTGGCCATGTACAACCTGCGTCTGCCGCCGGCGGGAGGCCAGCCGGCCAACCTGTTCTACCTGCTCGAGGACGCCGCCCACCCGCGCGCGTTCAACACCCTGGTGATCGACCCGGCCAGCGGCCAGGTGAAAAGCCACGACCGCTATACCGACAAGTCCTTCAAGGCGCAGCTGCTGCAAAGCGTCTACGCCCTGCATGTGGGCGAGTACTTCGGCCTGACGGGGCGCATCATCGTCACCCTTGCCAGCCTGACCATGCCGCTGTTCTTCGTCACCGGCTGGCTGCTGTACCTCGACCGCCGACGCAAGAAGCGCCAGGTGCGCGCCGCCCGTGGCAACGTCGACAGCAGCACGCCCGGTGCCGACAGCTGGCTGATCGGTTTCGCCAGCCAGAGCGGCTTCGCCGAGCAACTGGCCTGGCAGAGCGCCGGCCAGCTGCAGGCGGCTGGCTTGCCGGTACAGGTGCGCGCCCTCGCCGACCTGGGGGAGAACGAGCTGCGCCAGGCGCGCCGTGCGCTGTTCGTGGTCAGCACCTTCGGCGACGGTGAAGCGCCCGACAGCGCCCGCGGTTTCGAACGCAAGGTGCTGGGCCAACCCTGGGCGCTGGACCACCTGGATTACGCCCTGCTCGCCCTGGGTGACCGCCAGTACCCGCACTTCTGCGGTTTTGCCCGGCGCCTGCAGGCGTGGCTCGGCGAACGTGGCGCGAGCACCGCGTTCAGCGCGGTGGAAGTGGACAACGCCGACCCGGCGGCCCTGCAGCAATGGCAGCAGGAGCTGGCGCAACTGACCGGTGCCCAGCCAGTGGCGGCCTGGCAGCCGCCGAGCTTCGGCAACTGGAGCCTGGTGCAGCGCGAACTACTGAACCCCGGCAGCCAGGGGCAACCGGTGTACCTGCTCGGCTTGCGCCCACAGCAGCCGGCCAGCTGGGAAGCCGGAGACCTGGTGGAGATCCTGCCGCTCAACGGCCAACCTCGGGTCGACGCGTTCCTCAAAGGCATGGCGCTGGAGACCAGCGCCAGCGTGCAGGTCGATGGCTTGGCCGAAACCCTCGGCCAGGCCCTCGCCGGCCGCCAGCTGCCAGCCCGTCGCGAACACCTGATCGGCCTGCAGGCGCAGGCGCTGGTGGATGCGCTGGTGCCGATCGGCAGCCGCGAATACTCGATCGCCTCGATCGCCAGCGATGGCGTGCTGGAGCTGATCGTGCGCCAGGAGCGCCACGCCGATGGCCACCTGGGCCTGGGTTCCGGCTGGCTCACCGAATACCTGCCGCTGGGCGGCACCCTGAGCCTGCGCCTGCGCCGCAACAGCGGCTTCCACCTGCCGGACAGCGCGGCACCGATGATCCTGATCGGCAACGGCACCGGCCTGGCGGGCCTGCGCAGCCTGATCCGCGCGCGGGTGAATGGCGGCGAACAGCGCAACTGGCTGCTGTTCGGCGAGCGCAACCGTGCCCATGACCTGCTGTGTGGCCAGGAGCTGCAGGCCTGGGTCGACAGTGGTGATCTGGCGCGGCTGGACCTGGCCTTTTCGCGGGATCAGGCCGAGAAGGTGTATGTGCAGGATGTGCTGTTGCAGCACGCCGAAGAGCTCAAGCGCTGGGTGGCTGATGGGGCCTGTGTGTATGTCTGCGGCAGCCTGCAAGGGATGGCGGCGGGGGTCGATGCCGCGCTCAATGGCTTGCTCGGGGAAGAGGCAGTACAGCAGTTGATCGAGGATGGGCGGTATCGACGGGATGTGTACTGATCAGATATTGATGTAACCAACACTGGCCTCTTCGCGGGTAAACCCGCTCCCACAGGAATTCCACTGCCCTCAGGCCTGGTGAAGTCCCTGTGGGAGCGGGCTTGCCCGCGAAGAGGCCGGGCCTGCTTTAGTGCAGCTCGAAGGTATCGGCATCCAGGTTGGCCGGGAACTTGGTGCGATAGGCCGCCAGTTCCGCAGCGCTCAGCACCACGGTGAACACCCCGTCCGCCTCCCCCGCACTGAGCAGGCTCTCGCCCTGGAAGTCCAGTACCTGGCTGTCACCGGAATAGGCAAAGCCCTTGCCATCGGTCCCCACCCGATTCACCGCCGCCACATAGCACAGGTTCTCGATGCCCCGCGCCGGCAGCAGCCGGTTCCAGTGCTGACGCCGTGCCGCCGGCCAGTTCGCGGTGTACAGCAAAAGGTCGGTGTCCTGGGCATCGCGGCTCCACACCGGGAAGCGCAGGTCGTAACAGATCAGCGGGCGCACCCGCCAGCCCTTGACCTCGAACTGCACCTGGCGCTCGCCCGGGGTGTAGTGCTTGTGCTCACCGGCCATGCGGAACAGGTGGCGCTTGTCGTAATGCAGGATCTCGCCGTCTGGCCGCGCCCACAACAGGCGGTTGCGGTGGCTGCCATCGGCGGCCTGGATGATCACGCTGCCGGTGACCACCGCATCGATGCGCTTGGCCTGGGCCTTGAGCCACTTGTAGGTCGGGCCGTTCTCCGGCTCGCAGAGGGTGTCCGACTGCATGGAAAAACCGGTGGTGAACATCTCCGGGAGGATCACCAGGTCGGCACCGCGAGCCTGCTCCAGCAGCACCTCGAAATGCGCGTAGTTGGCTTCGCGGTCATGCCAGGCCAGGGTGGTCTGGACCAGGGCGATGTTCAGGTTGGGCAGTGCACTCAGATCGCGCATAGTTTCTCCGCTGCCTGGCGCAGCGTCTCCTCACGTTTGGCAAAGCACAGGCGTACCAGGCGTTGCTCGGGGATGGCTTGCTGGTAGAACACCGACACCGGAATGCTCGCCACGCCGTGCTCACGGGTGAGCCACAGGGCCATGTCGACGTCGTTCAGGTCCGGGCGGATCTGCGAATAGTCCACCAGCTGGAAGTAGGTGCCCGCAGTGCGGGTGAAGCTGAAACGCGAGCCTTCGAGCAGGTCGCAGAACAGGTCGCGCTTGGCCTGGTAGAAGCCCGGCAGCGCGTCGATGTGCTCCGGGTGCTCGGCCATGAAATCGGCCAGCGCGCACTGCAGCGGGGTGACGCCGCAGAAGTTGACGTACTGGTGCACCTTGCGCAGTTCGGCGCTCAGGGCCGGTGGGGCGATCACGTAGCCGGTTTTCCAGCCGGTGACGTGGTAGGTCTTGCCGAACGAGCTGACCACGAAGGCGCGCGGGTACAGCTGCTCGTGGGCCAGCACGCTGGCATGGCGCACGCCGTCGTAGACCAGGTGCTCGTAGACTTCGTCGCTGACCAGGTAGATGTCGCGGTCGGCGATCAGCCTGGCCAGCTGGTCGAGGTCTTCGCGGGTGACCAGCGCGCCGCTGGGGTTGTGCGGCGAGTTGAGGATCACCATGCGCGTGCGCGGGCTCAGGGCGTCGCTGAACGCCTGCCAGTCGATGCGGAAGTCGCCGTCGCTCAGTTGCACATGCACGCAGCGGCCACCGGCCAGCTCCACCGACGGCTCGTAGCTGTCGTAGCAGGGGTCGAAGACGATCACTTCGTCACCTGGGTGGATCACGGCCTGGATGGCACAGAAGATCGCTTCGGTGGCACCCGGGGTGATGGTCACCTCCTGGTCGGCGTCGACCTGCGCGCCATACAGGCGCGCGACCTTGGCCGCCACCTGCTGGCGCAGCGCCGGCAGGCCGGTCATCGGCGAATACTGGTTGTGCCCGGCGGCAACATGCCGGCCCACTGCATCGAGCAGGGCCTGGGGGCCGTTGAAGTCGGGAAAACCCTGGGACAGGTTGAGCGCGCCGGTCTGCATGGCGAGCTGGGACATGGTGGTGAAGATGGTCGTGCCGACGTTCGGCAGTTTGCTGCGGATCATGGAGCCCTCTTTCCTGGGGTGTATCCGGCACGGGGTGGAGTCCGAGCATAGCGGATCGAGCAGTCAGGAAAAAGGTTGAAACAATGAGGGTATTGCGCTGGATCAAAGGCCCTCTTCGCGGGCAAGCCCGCTCCCACAGGTCCAGCACAGCCTTCGAAAACTGTGGTGAACCTGTGGGAGCGGGCTTGCCCGCGAAGAAGCAATAGCGGGAATCAGCGCTTGTCGCGGCGCTTCTTCTCGGCCTTCTTGTGGTGCGACATCAGGCGGCGCTTCTTGTTGACCTGGCGATCGGTGAGGGTGTTCTTCTTGCCCTCGTACGGGTTCTCGCCGCCCTTGTACTCGATGCGGATCGGCGTACCGACCAGCTTCAGCACGCGGCGGTAGGTGTTCTCCAGGTAACGCGAGTACGACTTTGGAATCTTCTCGGTCTGGTTGCCGTGGATCACGATCAGCGGCGGGTTGGCGCCGCCCAGGTGGGCATAACGCAGCTTGATGCGGCGGCCGTTGACCAGCGGCGGCTGGTGCTCGCTCACGGCGTCTTCGAGGATCTGCGTCAGGCGGCTGGTCGGCCAGCGGGTCACTGCCGACTTGAACGCAGCCTGCACCGACTTGTACAGGTGGCCCACGCCGGTGCCGTGCAGGGCGGAGATGAAGTGGATGTCGGCGAAGTCGACGAAGAACAGCCGGCGCTCCAGCTCGGTCTTCACGTAGTCACGCTCGCCCGATTCCATGCCATCCCATTTGTTCAGGGCGATGACGATGGCGCGGCCGGCTTCCAGGGCAAAGCCCAGCAGGTTGAGGTCGTGGTCCACCACGCCTTCGCGGGCGTCCATGACGAAGATCACCACGTTGGCGTCCTTGATCGCCTGCAGGGTCTTCACCACCGAGAACTTTTCGACTTCCTCGTGGATCTTGCCGCGCTTGCGCACGCCGGCGGTGTCGATGAAGGTGTACTTCTCGCCATCGCGCTCGAACGGGATATAGATACTGTCGCGGGTGGTGCCCGGCTGGTCGTAGACCACCACGCGCTCCTCGCCGAGCATGCGGTTGACCAGGGTCGACTTGCCCACGTTCGGGCGGCCGATGATGGCGATCTTGATGCCATCCTTCTCGCTCGGGCCAGGGATGCGGACCGCTTCCTCGCCTTCGGCGACTTCCTGGTCGAGGGCTTCTTCCTCGGCGTCACGCGGGATATGGCCGAGCACGCTTTCCATCAGTGCGTTGATGCCACGGCCCTGGGAACCGGCCACCGGGATGGCGTTGCCCATGCCCAGTGGCGAGAACTCGGCGCGGGCGACATCGGCGTCGATGTTGTCGATCTTGTTGGCCACCAGGATCGCCGACTTGTTGCGCTTGCGCAGGTGCTCGGCAATCATCTGGTCGGCGGCGGTCATGCCGGCGCGGGCGTCGACCAGGAACAGCACGTAGTCGGCTTCTTCGATGGCCATCAGCGACTGCTCGGCCATCTTCTCGTCCATGCCCACTTCGTCACCGGTGATACCACCGGTGTCGATGAGGATGAAGGAGCGACCCTGCCAGGAGGCATCACCGTACTGGCGGTCACGGGTCAGGCCCGACAGGTCACCGACGATGGCATCGCGGGTCTTGGTCAGGCGGTTGAACATGGTGGATTTGCCGACGTTCGGGCGGCCCACCAGGGCAATTACGGGAACCATCGGCTCTCCACTCTTGAATTCTTGAAAATGCAAAGGCCGCTGCAAGGCAGCGGCCGGAGTTCGGGCGGCGTTTCCTGCGCCGCGGCTTGAAGCCCGTCAAGGCTTCAAGCATAGCTTCAGCGGATGGTCAGTGCCTCGAGCTTGCCGCTGTTGCCGAAGACATAGATGGTGTCGCCGACCACGAGTGGGCGGGCGCGCAGGCCATCGCTGTCGATACGCTCACGGCCGACGAAGCGGCCATCGACCTGGCTCAGCAGGTGCAGGTAACCCTCGAAGTCACCCACCGCCACGTAGCTGGAGAACACCTCGGGGGCGCTCAGCTGGCGGCGAGCCATCGAATCGTTGGTCCACAGGGCACTGGAAGAGCGCTCGTCGACGCTCTCGACGGTACCCGAGGCTTCGCTGACGTAGACGTTGCCATAACCCTGGGCGACACCGACATAGCTGGAAGCATCACGCTGCCAGACCACACGGCCGCTTTCCAGGTCCAGGCCCGCGACGCGGCCCTGGTAGGTGCTGACGTACAGGGTACCACCGGACAGCAGCAGGCCGCCGTCGATGTCGACCACACGGTCCAGCTCGGAACGGCCCTGCGGGATGGCCACGCGGCTCTCCCACACCGGCACGCCGTTGTTGATGTCCACCGCCACCACCTTGCCGGTGGACAGGCCGGCGACGGCCAGGCGGTTGGTGACGATCGGCGCGCCGGTGCCACGCAGGGTCAGCACGGCCGGGGTGTTTTCGTAGATCCAGCGACGGTCGCCAGTGGCGGCGTCGAGGCCGATCAGGCGGTCGTCCTGGGTTTGCACCACGACCACGTCGCCGTTGTTGGCAGGCGGGGCCAGCACTTCGCTGGTCACGCGCGAACGCCAGCGCTCTTCACCGGTGCTGGAGTCCAGGGCGACCACTTCACCCTTGAGGGTGCCGAGCATCACCAGGCCGTAACCCACGCCTACCGCGCCGGAAACCGGCAGTTCGAGGTCCTTCTTCCACACCACGTCACCGGTGATGCGGTCGAGGGCGAACACTTCGCCGTTGACGTCGGAAGCGTAGATGCGGTCGTTCTCGATGGCCGGTACCAGGGTGTTGTAGGTCTCACCCTGGCCGTCACCGATCGAACGGCTCCACTGCTTCTTCAGCACCACTTCTTCGGTGAACTTGGTCAGCTCGGCCGGAGGCAGTTCCTTCTTGCTGTTGCTGCTGCAACCCGCGGCCAGTACGGCCAGGGTCAGCACTGCTGCATGTTTCCAACCGATCACTTACGCGTCCCCTTTGGCCAGGTCATCCAGCTTCAGTTGCAGGCCACCGACCGCTGCTTCGTCAGACAGCGCGGCCTTGGCTTTTTCGTAGGCACTGTGGGCATCGTCGGCACGGCCCAGCTGCACCAGCAGGTCGCCCTTCAATTCCTCACGGCTGGCCAGGAAGGCCTTGTCGGCGTCGCCGTCGAGCAGCTTGAGGGCATCCTCGGCCTTGTCCTGGGCGGCGAGCACGCGCGCCAGGCGCTGGCGCGAGATCTCGCCCAGGGTGACGTCGGCCGGCTTGTCCAGCACGCCCTTGAGCTCGGCAGCGGCGTCGTCGAGCTTGCCGCTCTCGACCGCGACCTTGGCCACGAACAGGCTGCCGTACTGGGCATAGGCGGTGCCGCCGAATTCGCTCTTGAGCTTGCCGGCCAGTTCGGCGACCTTGGTCGCGTCCGGCTGGCCATTGGGCGTCAAGCTGGTTTCAAGCAAGGCCTGGTACAGCTGCGAGGCACCTTGCGACTGGTTGTTCTGGTACTTGTGCCAGGTGTTCCAGCCCAGCACCACCACACCGGCCAGCAAGGCGCCGGTGAGCAGCGGCTTGCCGTTGCGGTTCCACCAGTCCTTTACGCCTGCCAGTTCATCATCATCGACACTCGACACCCCAATACTCCTTTTCGCCTATTCGTTGTTGAACCGCGTTACGCCTGGGCGATCGCGGTTTCCAGGTGCTCAGCCAGAGCATCCCAGGCAATGTTCTGTTGTTCGCCCTGGCCACGCAGGGGCTTGAGGCCAATCTCTTGCTTGGCCAGTTCGTCGTCGCCGAGGATCAGGGCGAACAGCGCGCCGCTCTTGTCGGCCTTCTTGAACTGGTTCTTGAAGCTGCCGCCGCCGGCGTTGACCGCCAGGCGCAGTTTTGGCAACCGATCACGCAGTTGCTCGCTGAGCTTCAGGCCAGCCAACTCCGCCTGCTCGCCAAAGGCGCACAGGTAGACGTCGAGGGTACGGCTGATCGACTCAGGCACCTGGCCCAGGGTTTCGATCAGCAGCAGCAGGCGCTCGATACCCATGGCAAAGCCAACGCCGGTGGTCGGCTTGCCGCCCATCTGCTCGACCAGGCCATCGTAGCGGCCACCGGCGCAGACCGTACCCTGGGCACCGAGCTTGTCGGTGACCCACTCGAATACGGTCTTGCTGTAGTAATCCAGGCCGCGTACCAGCTTGGTGTTGATGACGAACGGGATGCCGGCCGCATCAAGGCGAGCCTTCACCCCCTCGAAGTGCACACGGGACTCTTCGTCCAGGTACTCTTCGAGCTTCGGCGCGCCCACCAGGGCAGCCTGGGTGCCTTCGTTCTTGCTGTCGAGGATCCGCAGCGGATTGCTCTGCAGGCGGCGCTTGCTGTCTTCGTCCAGCTGGTCGATGCGCTGGGAGAGGAATTCGACCAGTGCGTCACGATAACGCGCTCGGGCTTCGCTGGTGCCCAGGCTGTTGAGCTCCAGGGTCACCGCGTCCTGGATGCCCAGCAACGCCCAAAGGCGCCAGGTGAGCATGATCAGTTCGGCGTCGATATCGGGGCCGGCCAGGTTGAACACCTCGACACCGATCTGATGGAACTGGCGATAGCGCCCAAGCTGCGGGCGCTCGTGGCGGAACATCGGGCCCACGTACCAGAGTTTCTGCACCTGGCCATTACCGATGATGCCGTGCTCGAGCACAGCGCGCACGCATGCAGCGGTGCCTTCCGGGCGCAAGGTCAGCGAGTCCTTGTTGTCCTGGAAGGTATACATCTCTTTTTCGACGATGTCGGTGACTTCGCCGATCGAGCGCTTGAACAGCTCGGTGAACTCGACGATCGGCGTGCGGATCTGGCTGTACCCGTAGGTGTCCAGCAGCCCGGCCACGGTGCCTTCGAAGTAGCGCCACAGCGGCGACTGCTCTGGCAGGATGTCGTTCATGCCACGGATGGCTTGCAGCGATTTGCTCACGAAAAGTCCTTTCGAATCTGTGTGTCAGCTGCGGGCGATCAGCGCCGCGTCAGCCTCGACCTTTTCGGCCGCTTTCTGGCGGATGAGCTTTTCCAGCTCATCGACCAGGTTGTCATTGGTCAGCTTCTGCGCCGGCTTGCCGTCGATGTAGATCAGGTTCGGCGTGCCACCGGTCAGGCCCACATGGGCTTCCTTGGCTTCGCCGGGGCCGTTGACCACGCAACCGATCACCGCCACGTCCAGCGGCACCAGCAGGTCTTCCAGGCGCCCTTCCAGCTCGTTCATGGTCTTGACCACATCGAAGTTCTGCCGCGAGCAGCTCGGGCAGGCGATGAAGTTGATGCCACGTGAACGCAGGTGCAGGGACTTGAGGATGTCGTAGCCGACCTTCACTTCCTCGACCGGGTCGGCCGCCAGCGAGATACGGATGGTATCGCCGATGCCTTCGGCCAGCAGCATACCGAGGCCGACGGCGGATTTCACCGTCCCCGAGCGCAGGCCACCGGCTTCGGTGATGCCCAGGTGCAGCGGCTGGATGATCTGCTTGGCCAGCAGACGGTAGGCTTCGACGGCCATGAACACGTCCGAGGCCTTGACGCTGACCTTGAAGTCCTGGAAATCCAGGCGGTCGAGGTGCTCGACATGGCGCAGGGCCGACTCGACCAGCGCGGCCGGGGTCGGTTCGCCGTACTTCTTCTGCAGGTCCTTTTCCAGGGAGCCGGCGTTGACCCCGATGCGGATCGGGATACCGCGGTCGCGGGCGGCGTCGACCACCGCGCGCACACGGTCTTCACGGCCGATGTTGCCCGGGTTGATCCGCAGGCAGTCGACGCCAAGCTCAGCCACGCGCAGGGCGATCTTGTAGTCGAAGTGGATGTCGGCGACCAGCGGCACGCTGACCAGCTGCTTGATCTTGCCGAACGCCTCGGCGGCGTCCATGTCCGGCACCGAGACACGGACGATGTCGACGCCGGCATCGACCAGGCGCTGGATCTGCGCCACGGTGGCCATCACGTCGTTGGTGTCGGTGTTGGTCATGCTCTGCACCGCGATGGGGGCGTCGCCACCCACCGGCACATTGCCGACCCAGATTTTGCGGGATTCGCGACGTTTGATCGGAGATTCGCCGTGCATGACTTACTGTCCCAACTTCAGGCGAGCGGTTTCGCCACTGGTGAACGGGGCAACATCGACGGCCTGGCCGTTGTAGCTGACCTGGGCGCCCCGGGCAAAGCCCAGGCGTACCGCGAACGGCGGCTTGCCAGTCAGCTCCAGGCTGTCGCCCTTGCGCTTGATGGCGCTGAACAGCACCTTGCCGCTGCCGTCGGACACCTGGGTCCAGCAATCGGCGGTGAATTGGATGGCGACCTTGGCACTGCCCGCCGGCACAGCCACGGGGGTGACAGGCTCAGCGGCGGCGACCGCCGGCACGCTGGCAGCCGGGGCCACTGGCGCGCTCGGGGCGACCGGGGCCGGGGCTGGGACTGGTGCCGGTGCCGGTGCCGGCACGGCAGCGTGCAGCGGAGCCTGCTGGGCCGGCGCAGGCGCGACTGCGGCCGGGGCGGTTTCGCTGATGGTTTCGGCAGCCGCCTCGGTAGAAGCCGGCTCCAGCGGCAGTGGTGCGCTCTCAGGCTGCTGGCCCGCGGTCACGGCCTGGTCTTCCGGCTCGTCCAGGGGGTGGATCTGGGTGGTGCCGTCGGCGCTTTCGACTTCCACGTGCTCCAGGGCGATCTTGGCCAGATCCTTGCCTTTGAGGCTGCCCGAGTCCTGCCACCAGATGAAGCTGCCGCCGACCACGGCCACCAGCAGCAACAGGGTGACGCCGCGCATGATGTTGTGCGACAGGCGCACCGGCTCTTCGATGCGGCCCAGCGAATGCACTTCGCTGCCCTTGGCATGGGTGCCGGTGTACAGGTCGAAGGCCTCGACCAGCGGTGCCTGGTCCATGTCCATCAGCTTGGCGTAGGCACGGATATAGCCACGGGCGAAGGTATGCCCTGGCAGTTTGTCGAAGGCGCCGGTTTCCACGTGGTTCAGCGAACTTACGGTGAGGTTGAGCTTGCGGGCCACCTCGGCTTGCGACCACTCCCGTTTCTCGCGGGCCTGGCGCAACAGCTCACCGGGGTTCTGGCCAGTCGCTGCTGCTACTTCGGGATGCGCGGCTTTCATCGTTGCTCCGACAGGTATTGCTGATATTCCGGCGTACCGGGATAAAGTCGTTGTAATTGCTGGCCGCTGTCGGCCAGTGTGCCCTGCTCGTCGAACACCCGGGCAAGACGGCTGCCCAGCAGCAGGCTGCGGGCATTGTGATCGCTCAACTGGCTGAAACGATCGTAATAGTCCCGGGCCGGCACATAATGCCTGTTTTCGAAGGACAACTCAGCCATTTCCAGCAACGCCCTGGGTTGCCGCTGGTTGAGTTGCAGGGCCTTGCCCAGATAAGCCTGTGCCTGGTCGCGATTGTCCAGCTTCAGGGCCGTCAGGCCAAGGTTCTCGTACACGCGCGAGCGTTCAGGATACAGGGTATCGGCACTGGCCAGGCGAAACATATGCTCGGCTTCGGCAAAACGCTGCTGAGCATATAGGAAACTGCCAAAGTTGTTGCGAATTCGCGTATCGCCCGGGCGGGCGGCCAGTGCTTTTTGAAAGTGCGCTTCGGCCAGTGCCGGCTCGCCCTCGGCCTGGAACACCAGGGCCAGGGCCGCATGGGCACCGGCATCGTCAGCGTTCAACGCCAGGGCCTTGCCCAACGGTGCCTTGGCCTGTTCGGTCAAACCTTGTTGCAAATACCCCAGGCCAAGTTGCGTGAAGGCGCGCCCCGCCTCTGCCCGCCCCTGGCGATTGGCCAAAGGGTCACCCGCGCCGCCGGACACGCAGCCGGCCAGCAGCGAAAGCGCAAGGATCGACAGCGCAGCGCGCAGGCTCACGGGGCCGGGTCTCAGTGGCTCGCGGCGCTGTCTTGCAGCTCAGCGTCGGCGGACAGCTGGCGCACGGCGATGTAGCGCTCGCTGCGGCGGGTGCGGTCGTTGACCTGGCCGACCAGCTGGCCACAGGCGGCGTCGATGTCGTCGCCACGGGTGGTGCGGGTGGTGACGTTGAAGCCACCGTGGTGCAGCAGGTCCTGGAAGCGGCGGATCGCGTTGTTGCTCGGCCGCTCGTAGCCCGAGTGCGGGAACGGGTTGAACGGGATCAGGTTGATCTTGCACGGCACGTCGCGCAGCAGCTCGATCATCTGCGCCGCATGTTCGGGCTGGTCGTTGACGTCCTTGAGCAGGGTGTACTCGATGGTCAGCACGCGCTTGCCACCCAGGGTCGACATGTAGCCCATGCACGACTCGAGCAGCATCTTCAGCGGGTACTTCTTGTTGATCGGCACCAGCTTGTTGCGCAGTTCGTCGTTCGGCGCGTGCAGCGACAACGCCAGGGACACGTCGATGTGCTTGGCCAGTTCGTCGATCATCGGCACCACGCCCGAGGTGGACAGGGTGACGCGACGCTTGGAGATGCCATAGCCCAGGTCATCCATCATGATGTGCATGGCGGCGATGACGTTGTCGAAGTTCAGCAGGGGCTCGCCCATGCCCATCATCACCACGTTGGTAATCGCGCGGTCGATCTTGGCAGGGACGGTCCCGAAGGATTTGTTCGCAAGCCACACCTGGCCGATCACTTCGGCGGCGGTGAGGTTGCTGTTGAAGCCTTGCTTGCCGGTGGAGCAGAAACTGCAGTCCAGGGCGCAGCCGGCTTGCGACGAGACGCAGAGGGTGCCGCGGTCGTCGGTGGGGATGTAGACGGTCTCGACGCAGCTGCCGGAGGCAACGCGGATCACCCATTTGCGGGTGCCGTCGGCGGAAATGTCTTCACTGACCACTTCCGGGGGGCGAATCTCGGCAACGGCCTCGAGCTTTTCGCGCAAGACCTTGCCAACGTTGGTCATGGCCGCAAAGTCGGACACGCCAAAATGGTGAATCCATTTCATCACCTGACCGGCACGGAAGCGCTTCTCCCCTATCGAGTCGAAGAACTTTTCCATTTCCGGCTGGGTCAGCCCCAACAGGTTGATTTTGCCAGTAGATGTCGTCATGGATTCACCCTCACCCGTAAGCTTTCGCTTAGCGAGTGGTTACCTCGGTAGCAGCGAAGAAGTAAGCGATTTCGCGAGCAGCGGCAGCTTCGGAGTCCGAACCGTGAACGGCGTTGGCGTCGATCGACTCGGCGAAGTCAGCACGGATGGTGCCGGCAGCAGCTTCTTTAGGGTTGGTGGCGCCCATCAGCTCACGGTTCAGAGCGATGGCGTTCTCGCCTTCCAGAACCTGTACGACAACCGGGCCGGAAGTCATGAAGGCAACCAGGTCACCGAAGAAGCCGCGAGCGCTGTGCTCGGCGTAGAAGCCTTCGGCTTCGGCTTTGGACAGTTGCTTGATTTTCGAGGCAACGATTTTCAGACCGGCTTCTTCGAAGCGGGTGGTGATCTTGCCGATTACGTTCTTGGCAACGGCGTCAGGCTTGATGATCGAGAAAGTACGTTGAACAGCCATGGAAAACTCCAGAATATGAGTGTTACGAAAAATTAAACCCGCGAATTATACGCGGGTTCCAGGGGATTGCCTAACCTGCAGCGTCACGCTTAGTCGGCTTCTTCAATCCAGGCCGCCTGGATGGCCTCGAGCACTTTCTCACCGCCACGTGACGGATCGTCGCTGAATTCTGGCAGAGCCAGCACCCAGCGGTGCAGATCGACGAAATTCACATATTTAGGATCGACCTCCGGCTTGCTTTCCGCAAGCTGGATGGCGATCTCAAGTACATCAACCCATTTCAGACTCATGCCCTGATCCTCAGTGCGGCGCTTCGGCAGCGTGGTTGAGCGAATACTTGGGGATCTCGATGGTCAGGTCCTGCTCACCCACGACCACCTGGCAACCAAGGCGCGACTGGGCCTCCAGGCCCCAGGCCTTGTCCAGCATGTCCTCTTCCAGTTCGTCTGCTTCTTCGAGCGAGTCGAAACCTTTGCGAACAATACAGTGGCAGGTGGTGCAGGCCTTGACGCCACCGCAGGCGCTTTCCATCTCGATGTGATGGTCGTGGGCCAGCTCCAGGATGTTGGTCCCGGTCGGTACCTCCACGGTCAGCCCCTCGGGGCAGAACTTCTCATGCGGCAGGAATGTCACCAGCGGCATCGATTACTCCTCGATCTCATTCAGGTTGCGCCCGGCCAGTGCGGCTTTGACCGTCGAATCAAGGCGACGGGCGGCAAATGCATCGGTCACCTGCGACAGACGCTTGGTCTGTTGCTCGATGGCAGCGCCATCGGTGCCGGCCAGCAAATCACGTAGTTCTTGCATCTGGAATGCGATGGCGTCGCGCTCGTCACTGCTGAGCAGGCGCTCGCCGTCGGCGTCCAGGGCGCCCTGCACCGCTTCGAGCAGGCGTTCGCCATCGACCTGGTGCTCGCGCAGCTGGCGGGCCTGCTTGTCGGAACCGGCGTGTTCGAAGGAGTCCTTGAGCATGCGGGCGATCTCGCCATCGGTCAGGCCATAGGACGGCTTGACCTGGATGCTGGCTTCGACGCCCGACCCCAGTTCGCGGGCAGCGACGCTGAGCAGGCCGTCGGCATCGACCTGGAAGGTCACGCGGATCTTCGCGGCGCCGGCGACCATGGCCGGAATGCCACGCAGCTCGAAGCGCGCCAGCGAGCGGCAGTCGCTGATCAGCTCGCGCTCGCCCTGCAGGACGTGGATCATCATGGCCGACTGGCCATCTTTATAAGTGGTGAACTCCTGGGCGCGGGCCACCGGAATGGTGGTGTTGCGCGGGATCACCTTCTCCATCAGCCCGCCCATGGTCTCGAGGCCCAGGGACAGCGGAATGACGTCGAGCAGCAGCAGTTCGCCGCCTTCGCGACGGTTGCCGGCCAGGGTGTCGGCCTGGATGGCGGCGCCGATGGCCACCACCTGGTCAGGGTCGATGGAGGTCATCGGCGTGCGACCAAACAGCGCACCCACGGCTTCACGCACACGCGGCACGCGGGTCGAACCGCCGACCATCACCACGGCAGCGACCTCCTCCAGCTCGACGCCGCTGTCACGCACGGCGCGGCGGCAGGCTTTCAGGCTGCGGGCGATCAGCGGCTCGATCATGGCTTCGAACGCGGCGCGGCTCAGCTCGCCCTGCCAGGTGCCATGGGCGACGCTGACCGAATCGGCATCGGTGAGGGCTTCCTTGGCGGCGCAGGCAGCCTGCAAAAGCTGGCGCTGGGTGGCCGGGTCGAGGTCGGCGGACAGGCCGGCCTGCTCGATGATCCAGCCGGCGATGGCGTGGTCGAAATCATCGCCGCCCAGGGCGGTATCACCGCCGGTGGCGAGCACCTCGAACACGCCTGCGGTCAGGCGCAGGATGGAGATGTCGAAGGTACCGCCACCCAGGTCATAGATGGCCACCAGGCCTTCGGCGTTCTGGTCCAGGCCGTAGGCCACGGCGGCGGCGGTCGGCTCGTTGAGCAGGCGCAACACGTTCAGGCCGGCCAGACGCGCGGCGTCCTTGGTGGCCTGGCGCTGGGCGTCGTCGAAGTAGGCCGGCACGGTGATCACCGCGCCTACCAGCTCGCCGCCCAAGGTGGCTTCGGCGCGTTCGCGCAGCACCTTGAGGATGTCGGCGGACACTTCCACCGGGCTTTTCGGGCCCTGGACGGTGTCGATGAACGGCATGTGCGATTCACCGCCGATGAAGCGGTACGGCAACTGCTCGCCGAGCTGCTTGACGTCGGCCAGGCCGCGGCCCATCAGGCGCTTGACCGACAGCACGGTGTTCAGCGGGTCGCTGGAGGCGGCTTCGCGGGCGGCCAGGCCGACCTCGTTGTGGCCTGCCAGGTAACGCACCGCGGACGGCAGAATGACGTTACCCTGCGCATCGGGCAGGGGCTCGCTGCGACCGCTGCGCACGGCAGCGACCAGAGAGTTGGTGGTACCCAGGTCGATCCCCACCGCCAGGCGGCGCTGGTGCGGCTGAGGGCTTTGACCGGGTTCGGCGATCTGCAGTAGGGCCATGCTTATCTGAATACCTTAGGCGTCATCACGGGCGACACCGGGTTAATCGTCGAGGCGCTCTTCCAGTTGGCGCACTTCTTGGGCGAGCTTGTCGAGGAACTGCATGCGGCGCATCAGGCGCTCGGCCTGTTCACGCTCGGCAGGCACATCCCAGCAGGCGGCGAAATCCTCGTTGAGCTTGTCCTGAGCGGCCTTCAGGCGCTTCTTGAAAACAGCCACGCCATCGAGGTCGGCTTCGTCCTGCAGCTCTTCGAGCTCTTCGCGCCACTGCATCTGCTGCAGCAGGAAGTCGGGGTCGTGGACCGTGACTTCCTGGGGCACTTCGTGGCCACCGATGGCCAGCAGGTAGCGGGCACGGCGCGGCGCACTGCGCAGGGTCTGGTAGGCGTCGTTGAGGGCCGCGGACTTTTCAAGGGCAACCCGCTGCTCGCGCTCGGAAGCGTCGGCGAAGCGGTCCGGATGGACCTCGCGGGCCAGTTCGCGGTAGCGAACGGCCAGCTTGTCGAGGTCCAGGCGGAAGCCGGGCTGGAGGTCGAACAGGGCGAAATGACAAGGAGTACCCACAGCCAGCCTCAGACGTTGAAGCTTTCGCCGCAGCCACACTCACCGCGCACGTTGGGGTTGTTGAACTTGAAGCCTTCGTTCAACCCTTCCTTGACGAAGTCCAGCTCGGTGCCATCGAGGTACACCAGGCTCTTGGGATCGATGATCACCTTGACGCCATGGTTCTCGAACACCTGGTCCTCGTCGGCCAGCTCGTCGACGAACTCCAGCACATAGGCCAGGCCCGAGCAGCCGGTGGTGCGCACGCCCAGGCGAATGCCCTCACCCTTGCCGCGCCCGTCGAGGGAACGGCGAATGTGGTTGGCGGCGGCTTCTGTCATGCTGATAGCCATCGGAACTCCTTGACTCTTACCTTGCAACGGACGGCTCAGATCAAGCCTTTCTTCTGCTTGTAGTCACGCACGGCTGCCTTGATGGCATCCTCGGCGAGTACCGAGCAGTGGATCTTCACTGGCGGCAGGGCCAGTTCTTCCGCCAGCTGGGTGTTCTTGATGGTTTCGGCTTCGTCCAGGGTCTTGCCCTTCATCCACTCGGTGGCGAGGGAGCTGGAAGCGATGGCCGAGCCGCAGCCGTAGGTCTTGAACTTGGCGTCTTCGATGACGCCCTGCTCGTTGACCTTGATCTGCAGGCGCATCACGTCACCGCACGCCGGGGCGCCGACCATGCCGGTACCGACATCCGGGTCCTCGGCATTCATCTTGCCGACGTTGCGTGGGTTTTCGTAGTGGTCGATGACCTTTTCACTGTATGCCATGGTGCAATTCCTTCCTCATCAGGTAGCCGCTCTTGCCGGCGACTGCTTAGTGGGCGGCCCACTCGATCTTGGAGATGTCAACGCCGTCTTTGTACATGTCCCACAGCGGCGACAGCTCACGCAGTTTGTTGACGGCCATGCAGACTTGCTGCGCGGCGTAGTCGACTTCTTCTTCAGTGGTGAAGCGGCCGAAGGAGAAGCGGATCGAGCTGTGCGCCAGCTCGTCGTTGCGGCCCAGCGCGCGCAGCACGTAGGACGGCTCGAGCGAGGCGGAGGTACAGGCCGAACCGGACGACACGGCGATGTCCTTGAGGGACATCAGCAGCGACTCGCCTTCGACGTAGTTGAAGCTCAGGTTCAGGTTGTGCGGCACGCGAGCGGTCTTGCTGCCGTTGACGTACAGCTCCTCGAGGTCCGAGACCTGCTTGAAGAAGCGGTCGCTCAGGGCCTGGATGCGCACGTTCTCGGCGGCCATTTCCTGCTTGGCGATGGCGAAGGCTTCGCCCATGCCGACGATCTGGTGGGTCGGCAGGGTGCCCGAACGCATGCCGCGCTCATGGCCACCGCCGTGGATGATGGCTTCCAGGCGCACGCGCGGCTTGCGGCTGACGTACAGCGCGCCGATGCCTTTGGGGCCGTAGACCTTGTGCGCGGAGAACGACATCAGGTCGACTTTCAGCTTCTGCAGGTCGATCTCGACCTTGCCGGCCGACTGGGCGGCGTCGACATGGAACAGCACGCCGCGCGAACGGGTCAGTTCACCGATGGCGGCGATGTCGTTGATCGAGCCGACTTCGTTGTTCACGTGCATCAGCGAGACCAGGATGGTGTCGTCGCGCAGCACGGCTTCGACCATGGCCGGGGTGACGATGCCGTCTTCGCCCGGCTCCAGGTAGGTGACTTCGAAACCTTCACGCTCGAGCTGGCGAGCGGTGTCCAGGACCGCCTTGTGCTCGATCTTGGAGGTGATGATGTGCTTGCCCTTGGTCTGATAGAAGTGCGCCACGCCTTTCAGGGCGAGGTTGTCGGACTCGGTGGCACCGCTGGTCCAGACGATTTCGCGCGGGTCGGCGTTGATCAGCTCGGCAACCTGGCGACGGCCGTTCTCGACCGCTTCCTCGGCCTTCCAGCCGAACACGTGGGAACGCGAGGCCGGGTTGCCGAAGTTGCCGTCGACCAGCAGGCAGTCGGCCATCTTCTGGGCGACACGTGGGTCGACCGGCGTGGTAGCGGAGTAATCGAGGTAGATCGGCAACTTCATGGGTATCTCCTATCAGGCGGTGGCGTCGCTCGTCACGGTTAAGGTCAGTCGACGGCGGACGTCTCAATCTTGTCCAGCTGGGCGGTACGGCCTGCGACACGCCGCAGGTCCTGGCGCTGGGCGACTTCCTGCACCTCACGGCGCATGACGAGGTCGGCCAGGCTGATGCCGCTGAGGAATTCGTGGATCTGCTGGCTGAGGTCGCACCACAGGTGGTGGGTCAGGCAGGTGTCACCGGCATGGCAATCCCCGAGGCCCTGGCAACGGGTGGCATCGACCGATTCGTTGACCGCATCGATGACCTGGGCCACCTGGATGGTTTCCATGCCTCGCGACAGCTGGTAGCCCCCGCCCGGGCCGCGCACACTGGAAACCAGGCTGCTGCGGCGCAGCTTGGCGAACAGCTGTTCCAGATAAGAGAGGGAAATGCCCTGGCGCTCGGAAATGTCGGCCAAAGACACCGGCCCATGCTGCGCGTGCAATGCCAGGTCGAGCATGGCAGTGACGGCGTATCGGCCTTTGGTAGTCAGTCGCATGGCTAATGGGTACCACGGGAGTTACGGGATGTGTCCGAGTATGCGATTCCCGAGCATTTAAGTCAACTATAAGACCTACTGCTTTAGTCGGGTTTGCATCGGAGAGGCGGGCGCGAGTGTAGCAGCAATGGGGCGTGAGCACACGCCCCATATGTCAGCAAGGCCTCGGCCCGGCGCAATCAATGCGACTGAGTGTCGCGCTGGGCGGCCTGGGTTTCCACGGCGAAGTCGTCTTCCGGAAGCTTCGGCAGCTCCTTGGCGCAGTAGTCACTGCCCATCTTGGTCAGCGCGCCGCACATGCCCTCCAGGCGCTCGTCGACGGCTTGCAGGTGGTCGAGCATCTGGCCGATGGCACGGGCCACCGGGTCCGGCATGTCGCCGCTGACCCCATAGGCGTCGAAGCCGATCTTTTCGGCCATGGCCTTGCGCTTGGCCTCGACTTCGGTGTCCTCGCTGTTCTTGACGATGATCCGCCCGGGGATGCCGACCGCGGTGGCGCCGGCCGGCACCGCCTTGGTCACCACGGCGTTGGAACCGATCTTGGCCCCGGCACCGACGGTGAACGGGCCGAGCACCTTGGCGCCCGCCCCCACCACCACGCCGTTTTCCAGGGTCGGGTGGCGCTTGCCTTTGTTCCAGCTGGTGCCGCCCAGGGTCACGCCCTGGTACAGGGTGACATCGTCGCCGATCTCGGCGGTTTCGCCGATGACGATGCCCATGCCGTGGTCGATGAAGAAGCGCCGGCCGATGGTGGCGCCGGGGTGAATCTCGATGCCGGTCATCCAGCGGCCGAAATTCGACACCAGACGGGCCAGCCACTTGAAGTCGCGCTTCCACAGGGCGTTGCCCAGGCGGTGCAGCCAGATGGCGTGCATGCCGGGGTAGCAGGTCAGTACCTCGAAGGCGTTGCGCGCCGCCGGGTCACGATGGAATACGCTTTGAATGTCTTCACGCAGACGTTCGAACATCTGTCAGTCCTTCCTTTTATGCGGTTCGCCCCGGACCACCTTCTGGGTCTCGGTGAGGATGCCGCGCAAAATGCTCATTTCCGTACGCTCGACCGCGTTGCGCCCGTACAGCCGGCGCAGGCGCGGCATCAGGTGCTTGGGCTTCGCGGGGTCGAGGAAGCCGATGTCCACCAGGGTTTTCTCCAGGTGGTCGTAGAACAGCTCCATTTCGTCCATTGTCGCCAGCTCGCTGGCATCGACCTTCTCGACCTTGCCCGGCGCTTCTGCGGCAGCCAGCCAGGCCATGCGCACCTCGTAGGAGAGCACCTGGACGGCAGCTGCGAGGTTCAGCGAGCTGAAGTCGGGATTGGAGGGAATGTGCACGTGGAAGTGACATCGCTGCAATTCTTCGTTGGTCAGGCCGGCGTGTTCGCGGCCGAACACCAAGGCGATTTCTTCGCCGCCGCGCGCATGCTCGACCGCCTTCGCACCGCACTCGCGCGGACCGATCAGCGGCCAGGGGATGCTGCGCTCGCGGGCACTGGTGCCCATGACCAGGTTGCAGCCGACCAGCGCCTGCTCGAGGCTGTCGACCACCTGGGCACTGCTCAGCACATCGTCGGCGCCAGAGGCGCGCGCGCTGGCATCCGCGGCGGGGAAGTCTTTTGGCTGCACCAGCACCAGACGCGACAAGCCCATGTTTTTCATGGCACGCGCAGCGCCGCCGATGTTGCCGGGGTGGCTGGTATTGACCAGAACAACACGAATATTTTGCAGCAAGGTGTTGTGCTCACAGATGCAGGTTGGAGGGCTTTCGATCTTACAGAACCGACCAGCGTAACGCCATGAAAGCAAATGTGACACTTCTGCCGACAAACTTTTCTGCTAGAATGTTCGGCTTTCTTCTTTAACATCTCCAGGTGACCCGCCCATGCAGCCTATGCTGAATATCGCCCTGCGCGCCGCTCGCAGCGCCAGTGAACTGATTTTCCGCTCCATCGAACGCCTGGATAGCATCAAGGTCGACGAGAAAGAGGCCAAGGACTACGTCTCCGAAGTGGATCGCGCCGCCGAGCAGAGCATCGTCAACGCCCTGCGCAAGGCCTACCCGAACCACTCCATCCAAGGTGAAGAAACCGGCCTGCACGCCGGCACCGGCGAAGAAGGCAAGGACTACCTGTGGATCATCGATCCACTGGACGGGACCACCAACTTCCTGCGCGGCATCCCGCACTTCGCCGTCAGCATCGCCTGCAAATACCGTGGCCGCCTCGAGCACGCCGTGATCGTCGACCCGGTTCGCCAGGAAGAATTCACCGCCAGCCGCGGCCGTGGCGCCCAGCTCAATGGCCGTCGCCTGCGCGTCAGCTCGCGCACCAGCCTGGACGGCGCCCTGCTGGGCACCGGCTTCCCGTTCCGTGACAACCAGATGGCTGACATGGACAACTACCTGGGCATGTTCCGCGCCCTGACTGGCCAGACTGCCGGCATCCGCCGCGCCGGTTCCGCCAGCCTGGACCTGGCCTACGTGGCTGCCGGCCGTTTCGACGCCTTCTGGGAGTCGGGCCTGTCCGAGTGGGACATGGCGGCAGGCGTGCTGCTGATCCAGGAAGCTGGTGGCCTGGTGAGCGACTTCAACGGTGGCCACGACTTCCTCGACAAGGGCCACATCGTCGCGGGCAACATCAAGTGCTTCAAGGCCGTACTGACCGCTATCCAGCCACACCTGCCAGAGAGCATGAAGCGCTAAGCGCGGATTGCCGGCACAAAAAAAGCACCCCTCGGGGTGCTTTTTTTTGCCTGATGGCTTTGTACTGACAGTGACGGCCTCTTCGCGGGTAAACCCGCTCCCACAGGGATTGATTTCGGCCTGTGGGAGCGGGTTTACCCGCGAAGAGGCCCGCTCAGGCAACACAAGTTACTGGCCCGCCTCGCTGAGGATCAGCTTGCCATTCTTGTCCACAGGGATGGTCGAGCCCGGCTCGCGGTCCATCTTCACCTGCCCCACCTGGTCACCGAGGGTGTACTTGACGTTGTAGCCCACCACCTTCTCGCTGATGTCGTTTACCGTGTTGCAGCGGGTTTGCGTGGTGGTGTAGGTGTCACGCTGCTGCATGCCTTCCTGCACCTTGTTGCCCGCATAACCGCCGCCAACCGCACCGGCCACGGTGGCGATCTTCTTGCCGGTGCCACCGCCAATCTGGTTGCCCAGCAAGCCGCCGGCCAGGGCGCCGACCACGGTCCCGGCGATCTGGTGCTGGTCCTTGACCGGCGCCTGGCGGGTCACGGTGACATCCTTGCACACTTCACGCGGGGTCTTGACCTGCTGCTTGATCGGTTGCACGTCGGTGACCTGGGCGTACTCAGGCCCCTTGTTCACCAAGCTGTAGGTGGCAACAGCACCTCCGGCAGTCACACCGACAGCACCCAGCACAGCGCCTACGAGCATTGATTTGTTCACATGAACCTCCTGTTGTACCTGCAGGGGGCTGCCCTGCTTTCTCCCAGCCTTGGAGCAAAAAAAAAGGCGCGAGTTCAACACTCGCGCCTTCTTCAGCCGCCGAACGGCTCAGGACAAGGCCTCAAGGACGGTCGTCCACACCCTCGTTTTTCGCCGGCGGAATCAGGTCTTCGCTGTTCAGGTTCAGCCAGATCAGCACCACGTTGGCGATGTAGATCGACGAGTAGGTACCGGCCATGACGCCGATGAACAGGGCCAGGGAGAAGCCGAACAGGTTGTCGCCACCGAAGATCAGCAGCGCGGCGATCGCCAGCAAGGTCGACACCGAAGTGGCGATGGTGCGCAGCAGGGTCTGGGTGGTCGAGACGTTGATGTTCTCGATCAGCGAGGCCTTGCGCATCACCCGGAAGTTCTCGCGCACCCGGTCGAACACGACGATGGTGTCGTTCAGCGAGTAGCCGATGATCGCCAGCACCGCCGCCAGCACCGTCAGGTCGAAGGTGATCTGGAAGAACGACAGGATACCCAGGGTCACCACCACGTCGTGGATCAGCGAGATGATCGCGCCCACGGCGAACTTCCACTGGAAGCGGAAGGCCAGGTAGATGAGGATGCCGCCCAGCGCCAGGAGCATGCCGAGGCCACCCTGGTCGCGCAGCTCTTCACCCACCTGCGGGCCGACGAACTCGACGCGCTTGAGGGTGGCCGGGTTGTCGCCGCCGACCTTCTGCAAGGCCGCACCGACCTTGGCGCCCAGCTGCGGGTCATCGCCCGGCATGCGCACCAGCAGGTCGGTGGTGGCGCCGAAGCTCTGCACCACGGCCTCGTGGAAGCCGGATTCGACCAGCTCGGCACGTACCGCCTTGAGGTCGGCCGGGCGCTCGTAGGTCAGCTCGATCAGCGTACCGCCGGTGAAGTCCAGGCCGAAGTTCAGGCCCTTCTGCCACCAGCTGAACAGTGCCAGCACGGTGAGGAGCACGGTGATGGCGAACGCGACATTGCGCACGCCCATGAAGTTGATGGTTTTCATCGCAGCTCCCTCAAACCCACAGCTTCTTGATGTCACGCCCGCCGCAGGTCAGGTTGACCATTGCACGGGTCACCATGACGGCGGTGAACATCGAGGTGAAAATCCCGAGGGACATGGTGACCGCGAAGCCTTTGACCGGGCCGGTACCCATGGCGAACAGGATGCCGCCGACCAGCAGGCTGGTCAGGTTGGCGTCGATGATCGCGGTGTAGGCGCGGTTGAAGCCTTCGTGGATGGCGCGTTGCACCGACATGCCAGTGGCCAGCTCCTCGCGGATACGCGAGAAGATCAGCACGTTGGCGTCCACCGCCATACCCATGGTCAGCACGATACCGGCGATACCCGGCAGGGTCAGGGTCGCGCCCAGCAGCGACATCAGCGCCAGCAGCAGGACCATGTTGCCCGCCAGGGCGATGGTGGCGATCACGCCGAAGCCGCGGTAGATGGCGATGATGAACAGCGAGACGAACAGCATACCCCACAGCGACGCATCGATACCCTTGGTGATGTTGTCGGCACCCAGGCTCGGGCCGATGGTACGTTCTTCGGCGAAGTACATCGGTGCGGCCAGGCCACCGGCACGCAGCAGCAGGGCCAGCTCGGACGACTCGCCCTGGCCGTTGAGGCCGGTGATGCGGAACTGGCTGCCCAGCGGCGACTGGATGGTCGCCAGGCTGATGATCTTCTTCTCTTCCTGGAAGCTCTGCACGGCGACGTCTTTCTCGACGCCGTCGACGGTCTGCTTGACGTAGCGGGTGATCGGCTTCTGCTCGATGAAGATCACCGCCATGCTGCGCCCGACGTTGCTGCGGGTAGCGCGGCTCATCAGCTCGCCGCCGTGGCCATCCAGGCGGATGTTCACCTGCGGCTTGCCGTGCTCGTCGAAGCTGGCCTGGGCGTCGGTGACCTGGTCGCCGGTGATGATCAGGCCACGCTCGACCGCGGCCGAACGGGTGCCTTCACGGAACTCGAAGACCTCGGTGGTGGCCTTGGACGCGCCCGGCTCGGCACCGAAGCGGAACTCCAGGTTGGCGGTCTTGCCGAGGATACGCTTGGCTTCGGCAGTGTCCTGCACGCCCGGCAGCTCGACCACGATGCGGTTGGCGCCCTGGCGCTGCACCAGCGGCTCGGCGACGCCCAGCTCGTTGACACGGTTGCGCACGGTGGTGAGGTTCTGCTTGATCGAGTATTCGCGGATCTCGGCGACTTTCGCCTGGGTCAGCGCCAGACGCAGCACCGCCAGCTCGTTGCGCTCGGTGGTGGTCAGGTCGAAATCATTGAAATTCTTGCGGATCAGGGCACGTGCCTGTTCGCGGGTGGCATCGTCAGCGAAGCCCAGCATCACACCGCCATCCTGCTGCGGCAGGCTGCGGTAGCGGATGCGCTCTTTGCGCAGCAAGGTCTTGACCTCGCCTTCGTAGACTTTCATGCGGGCGCTCATGGCCTTGTCCATGTCCACTTCCAGCAGGAAGTGCACACCACCGGACAGGTCCAGGCCCAGCTTCATCGGGCTTGCACCCAGGTTGCGCAGCCACTGCGGGGTGGTCTGGGCGAGGTTCAGGGCCACGACGTAATCATCGCCCAGTGCCTTGCGCACCACATCCTTGGCCGGCAGCTGATCTTCCTGGTTGGTCAGGCGGATCAGGCCACTGCCCTTCTCACCCAGGCTCGCGCCCTTGACGGTGATACCGGCATCGACCAGCGCCTTGCTGACGCGATCGAGGTCGTTCTGGTTGACCTGCAGCGCCGAGCTGGCACCGCTGACCTGCACCGCCGGGTCATCCGGGTAGAGGTTGGGAGCGGAATAAATGAAACCGACCGCCAGTACCAGCACGATCAGTGCGTATTTCCACAGAGGGTATTTGTTCAGCATCACGCCGCCCGTTCAAGACGCGGGGCGCTTAGCGCGCCCCGACTGGAAAAATGAAACCGGTAACTCAGATAGCCTTGAGCGTACCTTTTGGCAGGGTCGCCGCGATGGCACCCTTCTGGAACTTCAGCTCGACGGTGTCGGACACTTCCAGCACCACGAAGTCATCGGAAACCTTGACGATCTTGCCGGCGATGCCGCCGTTGGTGACAACTTCGTCACCTTTCTGCAAGTTGCCCAGCAGGTTCTTCTGCTCTTTCGCGCGCTTGGCCTGCGGGCGCCAGATCATCAGGTAGAAGATGACCAGGAAACCGACCAGGAAAATCCACTCGAAACCGGTACCGGCTGGGCCAGCGGCGGGTGCTGCAGCGTCCGCGTATGCGGCGGGGATCAAGAAGCTCATTGGGCACTCCTAATGTAATTTTCTAATAATGGATGCGAACAGTCAGCCCAAGGGCGGCACAGGAAGCCCGCGCTTGGCGTAGAAGGCGTCGACAAAGGCGGCCAATTTACCTTGTTGAATAGCCTCGCGTAAACCGGCCATCAAGCGCTGGTAATGGCGCAAGTTGTGGATGGTATTCAGCATGCTGCTCAACATTTCGCCGCACTTGTCCAGGTGGTGGAGATAGGCGCGGGAGAAGTTGCTGCAGGTATAGCAGTCACAGGTCGGATCCAGCGGCGAATCATCATGGCGATGGAACGCGTTGCGGATCTTGATCACCCCTGTATCGACGAACAGGTGGCCGTTGCGCGCGTTGCGCGTGGGCATCACGCAGTCGAACATGTCGACGCCGCGGCGCACACCCTCAACCAGATCTTCCGGTTTGCCTACCCCCATAAGGTAACGAGGTTTGTCAGCCGGCATCTGGTCCGGCAGGTAGTCGAGCACCTTGATCATTTCGTGCTTCGGCTCGCCGACCGACAGGCCGCCGATGGCCAGGCCGTCGAAGCCGATGTTTTCCAGGCCTTCCAGCGAGCGCATGCGCAGGTCCTGGTACATGCCGCCCTGGACGATGCCGAACAGCGCCGCGGTGTTGTCGGCGTGGGCGTTCTTCGAGCGCTGGGCCCAGCGCAGCGACAGCTCCATGGAAGTGCGCGCGACGTCGTGCTCGGCCGGGTACGGCGTGCACTCGTCGAAGATCATCACCACGTCCGACCCCAGGTCACGCTGGACCTGCATGGACTCTTCCGGGCCCATGAACACCTTGGAACCGTCGACCGGCGAGGCAAAGGTCACGCCTTCTTCCTTGATCTTGCGCATGGCGCCCAGGCTGAACACCTGGAAACCACCGGAATCGGTCAGGATGGGGCCTTTCCATTGCATGAAGTCGTGCAGGCCGTTGTGCTTCTTGATCACCTCGGTACCCGGGCGCAGCCACAGGTGGAAGGTGTTGCCGAGGATCATCTCGGCGCCGATGGCCTCGATGTCGCGCGGCAGCATGCCCTTGACCGTGCCATAGGTGCCCACCGGCATGAACGCCGGGGTTTCCACGGTGCCACGCGGGAAGGTGATGCGGCCGCGACGGGCCTTGCCGTCGGTGGCCAGCAGTTCGAACGACATTCGACAGGTGCGACTCATGCTTGATCCTCTGGGCCGCGTGGCGCCGGATTGCGGGTGATGAACATGGCATCACCGTAACTGAAGAAGCGGTAACCGTTGTCGACCGCCGCCGCGTAGGCAGCCATGGTCTCGGGGTAACCGGCGAAGGCCGAGACCAGCATCAGCAGCGTGGACTCCGGCAGGTGGAAGTTGGTCACCAGGCAATCGACCACGTGGAACGGCCGGCCTGGGTAGATGAAGATGTCGGTGTCGCCGCTGAAGGCCTTGAGCACGCCGTCGCGCGCCGCACTTTCCAGCGAGCGCACGCTGGTGGTGCCGACTGCGATCACCCGGCCGCCACGGGCGCGACAGGCCTCGATGGCGTCGACCACCTCCTGGCTTACTTCGAGCCACTCTTTGTGCATGTGGTGGTCTTCGATCTTGTCGACCCGCACCGGCTGGAAGGTGCCGGCGCCCACGTGCAGGGTGACGAAGGCGCGCTCGACGCCCTTGGCGGCGATCTGCTCCAGCAGTGCCTCGTCGAAGTGCAGGCCCGCGGTCGGCGCGGCCACTGCACCGGCGCGCTCGGCGTAGACGGTCTGGTAACGCTCGCGGTCGGCGCCCTCGTCGGGGCGGTCGATGTACGGCGGCAGCGGCATGTGGCCGACGCGCTCGAGCAGCGGCAGCACCTCTTCGGTGAAACGCAGCTCGAACAGGGTGTCGTGGCGGGCGACCATCTCGGCCTCGCCGCCGCCGTCGACAAGGATCACCGCGCCTTCTTTCGGCGCCTTGCTGGCACGCACATGGGCCAGCACGCGGTGGCTGTCGAGCACGCGCTCGACCAGCACTTCCAGCTTGCCGCCGGAGGCTTTTTGGCCGAACAGGCGCGCCGGGATCACCCGGGTGTTGTTGAACACCATCAGGTCACCGGGGCGCAGGTAGTCGAGCAGATCCGGGAATTGCTTGTGCGCCAGCGCGCCGCTCGGCCCATCGAGGACCAGCAGTCGGCTGCCATGGCGCTCGGCCAGCGGGTGGCGGGCGATCAGGGAATCGGGGAGTTCGAAGGAAAAATCGGCGACGCGCATGATGATGTTCGGGTTCGACAGGGCCGGGAAGTTTAGCCCAATGCGTGAAAATTGACCATGAAAGCCGATTGACCGCCTCAAGTGACCTCTCTATACTGCGGCGCCTAAGCCCTGATGGCGGAATTGGTAGACGCGGCGGATTCAAAATCCGTTTTCGAAAGGAGTGGGAGTTCGAGTCTCCCTCGGGGCACCAAGATCCAGAAAAAACCGACCTTATGGTCGGTTTTTTTGTGCCTGGGATTTCTTTCCCCCGTACTCAGCAGGGGCGACCCGCGTCGAGCCACGCGTTCACTTGCTTCAGGGTGAGCCGATAGCGAGCACAGTTGTGCAGTGCCAGGATATCGAGCTCCCCGCGCAACAACGGTTCGAACTGCTGTTTTTCTTCCTCCGGCAACTCCAGCCCGGCCACTACCTCTCCCACCGACATCCGCTCTCGAACAACCGCATTGATCGCTTCGTTCAGCAGCTCGCGATAACGCAGACGAACCGGATCGGGAACCCCCATGGCTTCGATCATCACGCCATACTTGCTGATGGAACGGCGATAGACCCAGGCAAACAGGTCCGCGGCCATGGCCATGTCACGCTGTTCATAGACGCCCATCATCGCCAACGCATAATCCTGCGGATTCACATCCAGGAATGACAACGGCGAGCAGTTGTAGAGCATCAGCGGGATGTTCGCGGCCAAACGGCTCGTGCGTTTGTTGCCATCCTCGAAAGGCTGCAGATAAGCCAGGTTTACCCACAGGAAGAATGCTGCTTCGATCGGGTTCTTGACCTGTCGCGCCTTCTCCAGAACCTGTTCGAACATCTCCTCCAGCAGCGAAGGTACCTGGGTCGGGAAATAGGTGGTGCCACTGATGTTGACGACAGTCTGACGAATGCTGCCCAAAGCCGAGCCGTCAGCCAACAGGTCCTGCATCAACAACGCATGCAGGTTGCTGATCACTGCCGAATTGAGCCCGTACTCGGGCACTGCATCGACCATGAACTCGATGGCGGCCTTGTGGTTGAGCAGCATGACCGCATCCAGGTCCCCATCCGTGACACCACTCCTGAACAACCTTTCCGTGTCGAGCAGCGTGTATCGGTTGCCTTCCAAGCGCGAGGAAGACCAGGAAAGATCAATCAGCAAGGGCTCCAGCACCTTGCGCGCATAGGTACCCGCCGGCTGCTGCCCGCGCATCCGCCCCTCGACTTCAAGTGATGCAGCCATCGCAGAGGGCAGCCAGGCGCTTTGGTTCGGTTGGTAACCGTCGACCAGGCCACGCTGATAGGTAACCGCTTCGCGCATTGCCAATGGCCGCAGCAGCGATGCACGAAGGGCACGACTTTCCGCTGACCAAGGGATCGCGGCCGAGGCGCCCCACTCAGGTGTGCTCTCGGCCAACTGCGGTGTTGCAACCGCCTGGCGGTAGCGCGTGGTACGCCCATCCTTCTCGCGCTCAATCTTGCCTGACTCCAGCAATACCTCCAGATGGCGCTTGACGGTCGACCAACTCGCGTTGATGCGCTCGGCAATTTCGCGAGAACTGAGGGCCTTGTCGCCCTGTAGTGCGACAAGGATCTTGTTAGGCAATGTCATGGCAACTCCGGATATAGCTCAATGCAGCTCAATATAGCTCAATGCAGCTCAATGCAGCTCAATGCAGCTCAATGCAGCTCAATTGAGCTCAATCCCGACCCAACGTGTCCGCAACCCCTCTACCCCCGCTTTTTTTGGCGCCAAGCCCACGACCACAGCCCCTCCAGCCATCCACGCAATCTATTGGCCACTACCCACACGATAGCAATAACCTGTCACTCGTCGGATATATGCCGAAAGCATTGATAGCGTAATGGCATCTCGCCATAGTTGCGCTCCCTTTCCACCCAACCGCCGCGTGCCCCATGAACAAGATCGTGCCCTGTCTGGCAGCAACGATGCTGCTGAGCGGGTGCAATGGAATGCCAACCGCTTACGTGTCGGACCCAGCCTACGACCAGGCTTTCGTGGTCACCTCCGGCGCCCCCCTGCCCCTGCTGTTGATGGCCACTGCCATCCAGTGGAACGAAGACTACGCCGTCACCGCCAAGCACACCCCGTTCCTGCGCAACGTGGTGCACGAAGGCCTGGGCGACGTGGTGTTCTTCAAGCACAAGGCCAGCAAGGTGCCGCAGTGGCGCCAGCCCGTGCCGGGCGAGTCGGTGACCGCGGTCGGCTTCAACAGCCTGATGATGCCGGTGCAGGGCAAGGGCCATACCCTGTCCTCGCTGGTACGCCTCGATGGCACGCCGGGCAGCGTCTTCTACTCGGTGCACGATGGCCCGATCACCAAGGGCATGTCCGGCGGGCCGCTGTTCGGTGACGACGGCAAGGTGCTGGGGATCAACGTGGCCTACATCGCCAAGGATGGCATCGATGCCGGCAGCCGCCCGGACCTGGCCGACCAGCAGCGGGTCAGCGTGTTCATGTCGTACAGCGAGATCGACAAGGAATGGCGCCGCTTCCAGTACCTGGCGCACAAGGGCAAGCCGCACGGCGCACCTGCCGCGATCAAGGGCTATGTGGCGGTGGCCGGCAAGCCTTGATTCACACCTGGGCACCAGGTGTCGCGTGGTGCCCGCCCTGCTCCACCGGCCAGCATGATGCAGTGCGGCATCAACCGCAGCAGCGCCGAGGGGACGCTTTGTTATCCGGCAGCGGGCTTGGCGCTGCAGTGCTGATCGAAGCGACGGGCAGCGGATAGGGCGGGGCAGGTGCCGGCGTGGCGATCACCGCGTTGGCCCGGGCACTTGTACGCGCCTGGGCTTTTTCGATCTGAAGCCGCGCCCGGGCAACCTTGGCCGCGCCTCCCTCTTCCATCAGCTGCCTCAGGTAATGTTCGATGGCTTCCTCGCTGTTCGGCACATTCGCCAGATCGAACGGCATCAGATTTCGCTTCATGAAAACTCCCGCAGCACACGGCGATTGGTAGAGCTGCGACATTGGCAGATCGACCTGTGCCACCGTAGGGGGCTGCATCCCAAAGCCCTGTAGTCCCATTCTTACCCAAGCAATAGGAAGAGGCCGTAGGTCGCGCTCGACGCCTCCGACCGAACCCTGCTCACTCCATGACGTCCGATGCTGCATCCCCGGCTTACGAGGCACACCGCGTGAAAGACGTCATCGTCCGCAAATACCGCCTGGTCGTGAAGACTTTCGGCTACATCGGTTGGTCACTGTTCTGGCTGCTGCTCTGGGACGTGCTGGTCACCATCGACTTCATGCTGTTCTTCAACAGCCAGTTCACCCTGCCACTGATCCCGCTGACCTTGCTGGGTTCGGCGCTGGTGGTGCTGGTGAGCTTTCGCAACAGCAGCGCCTACAACCGCTGGTGGGAGGCACGAACCTTGTGGGGCGCGTTGGTGAACGGTTCACGCAGCTTTGCCCGGCAGACTCTGACGCTGATCGACGACCCGCAGGCGGGCTTGAACCCGGTCAAGGCAACCCTGTTGCGCCGCCATATCGCCTACGTGAACTGCCTGGCGGCGCACTTGAAGGGCGAGGCATGCCCTGATGAACTGATGGCGTTCATCCCGCCTGGGGAGTTCGAGCGGCGCAACCGTTCGAACAACTTCGCCAACGATATCCTCGGTGGTTCGGCAGCGTTGCTGGCGCGGGAATACCAGGCCGGGCGGCTGGACAGCATCCGCCTGGCGCGGCTGGAGTCGACACTGGTGGACCTGTCCAATGCCCAGGGCGGCATGGAACGGATCGCCAACACGCCACTGCCCTACCCCTACGTGTACTTTCCACGGCTGTTCATCACGCTGTTCTGCCTGATCGTGCCGGTGGGCCTCGTGGAGTCGCTGGGCTGGTTCACGCCGCTGGCGTCGACGGTGGTGGGCTTCATGCTGCTGGCGATCGAGCGGATCGGCACGGACTTGCAGAGCCCGTTTCGCTTCAGTGAGCACCAGATCCAGATGGATACCATCTGCGAGACGATCGAACGCAATCTCGAATCGATGCAACGCGAAGCACAGTGTGGGGAGCGGGTCGAGGCATGACCCCGCTCAAGCCCGTACGTAGCGCTGGCGCAGTACATCGCTCGAGGCATCCACCAGCAGCACCAGCACCAGCATGGCCATGATCACCGTGCTGGCCTGGGCCTCCTGGAACAGGCTGAGGGTGGTGTAGAGCATCTGCCCCAGACCGCCTGCGCCGACAAACCCCAGCACGCTGGCCATCCGAATGTTGTTTTCCCAGCGGTACAAGCTGTACGCCAGCAACTGCGGCCACAGGTTCGGCAAGGTGCCGAAGCAGAACGCCAGCACTTGCCCGCCACCTTGCCAACGAATGGCTGCAGCCGGCTCGGCCGGCGCGTTCTCCAGCGCCTCGGCGAACAACCGCCCCAGAACCCCGGCCGTGTGCAGGGCCAGGGCCAGGGTACCGGCATTCGGCCCCAGGCCCGCCGCCAGCACCGTCAACGCCGCCCATACCAGCTCGGGAATGGCCCGCAGGGCATTGAGCAGCAGGCGTGCCGCCGACTGCAGCGGCCAGCCGAAGCGCCCCGCCGCAGGCAGTGCCAGCAGCATCCCCAGCACCATCGCCAGCAATGTGCCCAGCCCCGACATGGCCAGGGTTTCAAGCGCCCCACGCGCCACGGCCTGCAAGTGTTCGAGCGACAGGTCCGGGTGCAGGAAGCGCCCGGCATACTCAGCCATCTGCTGCACCCCGCCATTCCCCACCAGCGCGTGCAGGTCCAGCTGCAGATAGCTGAACGATGCCACTACCGCCGCCATGATGGCGACCACCACCAGCCCATCGAGCAACCGGTTCATGCCAGCCTCCCGCGCAGGAAGCGGCTGAGCAGGTCGGCCAGCAACACCAGGCCGAGGAACGCCAACAGCATGCTCGCCACCTCGCCCCCGGCGAACATGCGCATGGACAGGTCGATCTGCTGCCCCAGCCCGCCGGCACCGACGAAGCCCATCACCACCGACGCGCGCACCGCGCATTCCCAGCGATACACCGTGTACGACACCACCTCTGCCGACGCGCCGGGCAGGATGCCGTAGAAGAACGCCACCAGCCGCCCGCTGCCTGCCTGCAACAAGGCATGCGCCGGGCGTTGGTCGACCGATTCGAAGATCTCGGCGTAGACCTTGCCGAGCATGCCGCTGTAAGTGATGGCGATGGCCAGCACCCCGGCGGTCGGCCCCAGGCCCACGGCGCGCACGAACAACAGTGCCCAGACGATTTCGGGGACGCTGCGCAGGAAGATCAGCAGGCCCCGCACCGGCAGGCGCAACAGCCGCGACCAGGGGCCTGCCCGGCCACCCCGCGATGCGGCGCGCAACGACAGGGCCCGGCTGGCCAGCAAGCTGGCGGGGACCGCCAGCAGCAGCGCCAGTGCCATGCCAGCGGTGGCGACGGCCAGCGTCTGCAACGTCGACTGGTACAGCAGCACAAGGAACTCGGCATCATGCGCCGGTGGCCAGAAGGCGCGGGTGAAGCTGGCGATCTGCTGCCGATTTTCCGCTTGCAGCAACACCAGAGGGTTCAGTTCGCTGAGGCGCAGCCCAGGCCATAGCAGGGCCAGGGCCAGCAACGTCAGCAACAGGCGCGGTAACGCGGCCGGGTCGCGGGCATCGGCCGTCAGCATCGCGGAATCTGCACGGTCAGGGTCGGCCCCTGGGCGGGTGCTGGCGAGCCCAGTTGTTCATTGGCATACAGGGCATCCAGCAGATGCTCGGTCACTGCCTTGGCCCTGCAATCGAAGGCCACCTGGCCCTCACGAATGCCGATCACCCGCGGGAAGTGCGCTAGCGCCAACTCCACGGCATGCAGGCTGGCCACCAGGGTCACGCCGTTGGCCTGGGCATGCCGGTTGAGCAGCGCCAGGCTGTGATCGGCCAGGACCGGGTCCATGGCCGATACCGGCTCGTCGGTCAGCAGCAGGTCCGGGCGCTGGTACAGCGCACGGGCAATACCCACCCGCTGCAACTGGCCGCCGGACAGCTGCCCGCACTGGACGAACAGCTTGTCGGCCAGCCCCAGCTCCGCCAGTACCTGGCGCACGCCGGGCAAGTCGGTCGGATACACCAGGTTGAGCAAGCCACGCAGCAGGCCCCACTGCCCCAGGCGCCCAGCCAGCACCGCCGTGACCACGCGCTGGCGTGGCGGCAGTGGCGGCGCCTGGTGCACCAGGCCGATGCGCGCACGCAAGCGCTGGCGTGCCCCGGCGGACATCGCCCAAGGCTGCGCGCCGAACAGTTCAAGATGCCCGCTGCTGGGCTGCACGGCCGTGGCCATCAGGTGCAGCAGGCTGGACTTGCCGGCCCCGGACGGGCCGATGATCGCCACGCGTTCACCCTTGTCGATGTGCAGGCTGACCGATTCGAGCGCGCGGACCTGGCCATGGCGCAGGCCCGCGCCGTGCAAATCAATGGTCACTTGAGCAGGCCGGCCTCGCGCGCGGCTTGCTCGGTGCCCTGGTAGTTCTCGGGCTTGGTCTCGATGAAGCGGCTGGCCGCCTGCAGGTCGAGGATCGCCTTCTGTTCCGGGTTGGCCGGGTCGAGCTTGAGGAACGCCTGCTTGATCTTCTCTTTGAGCGCCGGGTCCATGTTGCCGCGCACGGTCCAGTTGTAGTCGTAATAGGCTGGCGTGGTGGCGAACACCCTCACTTTGCCGGTATCGACCTTGCCGGCGTCGACCAGCTTCTGCCAGACGCTGGCGTTGAGCACGCCGCCGTCGACCTTGCCGCCCTGGACCCAGGCCACGGTGGCGTCGTGGGCGCCGGAATAGGCCACGCGGCTGAAATACTCCTCCGGCTTGATGTTGTCTTGCTTGAGCATGAAGTAGCGCGGCATCAGGCTGCCGGAGGTCGAGGAGATCGAACCGAAGGCGAACGACTTGCCCTTGAGGTCGGCCAGGCTCTTCACGTTCGGGTTGGCGGTGATGAACTTGGAAGTGAACTGGGCGTCCTGCTCACGTTGCACCAGCGGTGTGGCGGTCGGGTCCTTCAGGTGCACCTGGACGAAGGTGAAGCCGCCCAGCCAGGCCAGGTCGAGGCGGTTGCTGGCCAGCGACTCGACCACTGCCGGGTAGTCGGCCACCGGAACGAACTTCACCTCCATGCCCAGCGCTTTGGACAGGTACTTGCCCAGCGGCTCGAACTTGCGCAGCAGTTCGGTCGGTGCTTCATCGGGGATGGCACTGACCCGCAGGGTATCGGCAGCCTGGGCGACAACCGCACAGCACGACAGCACGAGGCCGGCGACAAGCGACAAAGGGCGTTTGAACATGGCAATTCTCCGGGCCGATTGCAGGCAAAGGCCGGCCTTCACGCCGACCGTGGGAAGTATAGGCGCAGGCGCAATGGCCAGCTTTGCTACAATCGCCGCAACACATCGACCCTGTTTTCGAGGTGCACATGAGCGAGCCGATCCGCCTGACCCAGTACAGCCATGGCGCCGGCTGTGGTTGCAAGATCTCCCCCAAGGTGCTGGACCTGATCCTCGCCGAAAGCGGCGCCCAGGCCCTCGACCCGAAGCTGTGGGTGGGTAACGCCTCGCGCGACGACGCCGCCGTGTATGCCCTGGACGACGAGCGCGGGGTGGTCTCGACCACCGATTTCTTCATGCCGATCGTCGACGACCCCTACGACTTCGGCCGCATCGCCGCCACCAACGCCATCAGCGACATCTACGCCATGGGTGGCGACCCGCTGCTGGCCATCGCCATCCTCGGCTGGCCGATCAACGTACTGCCTCCGGAAGTCGCCCGCGAAGTGATCCGTGGCGGCCGCTCGGTGTGCGCCGAAGCCGGCATCCCACTGGCCGGCGGCCACTCCATCGATGCCCCCGAGCCGATCTTCGGCCTGGCCGTCACCGGCGTGGTCGGCAAGCGCCACCTCAAGCGCAACGACACCGCCACCGTCGGCTGCCGCCTGTACCTGACCAAGCCGCTGGGCATCGGCATCCTCACCACCGCCGAAAAGAAAGCCAAGCTGCGCGCGCAGGACCAGGGCCTGGCGCGCGACTGGATGTGCACCCTCAACACCCCGGGCAGCCGCTTCGGCAAGCTCGACGGGGTCAAGGCAATGACCGACGTCACCGGTTTCGGCCTGCTCGGCCACCTGGTGGAACTGGCCGAGGGCAGCGGCGTGACCGCGCACCTGGACTACGCCGCCGTGCCACGCCTGCCAGGCATCGAGCATTACCTGGCAGAGGGCTGCATCCCCGGCGGCACCCTGCGCAACTTCGACAGCTACGGGCACAAGCTCGGTACGCTGAGCGACGAGCAGAAGCACCTGTTGTGCGATCCGCAAACCAGTGGTGGCCTGCTGGTGGCCGTCGCCCCGGAAGGCGAAGCCGAGTTCCTCTCGGTGGCCGGCGAACTGGGCCTGGACCTGTCGCCGATCGGCCAGTTGGTCGAGCGACAGCGCCACACGGTCGAGGTACGCTGCGGCCTCACTGCCCCGGGCTGAGCACGCGCTCCAGCTCCGCTGCCCGCTCACGGGTCATGTCCAGCATGCACATGCCGCCTTCAAGCTGTGCCAGGGTGCCGCCGCTGGCCTGGACATGGAACTTGCAGTTGGCATCGCGAAAGCCGATCCACTGCCGCTGGGCATCACGCAAGCCTTTCTGCGGCCCGGCCTCGAGCTTGGCCATCAGTTGCTTGTACACGCGGTTCAGGCGGGCATCCTGCAGTTGGCTTTCGGCCTGGATGCACGCGCTCATGGCCACCGTGCTGGAGGCGGTGTCCATGCACCGGCTGTAAGCGGGCGAATTGTCTTCGGCCAGTGCCAGCGGCGCGAAGCAGGCCAGGAACATCAGGTAAAGCTTGTTCATCGCACATTCCTCTAGAGCGTCTGCACCGGTTCCGGTGGCATCAGTACCTTGCCCGGTTCGAACTGCAATGCCGGCATCTGCGTGGCAGCATAGGCAGTCACGGCCAATGCCGCGATCAGTGCGACATCCAGCCAGTTCCAGGCTGGCACGTCGGCGCTGCTGCGGGCGCGCCAGCACTGCCAGGCCTGGCCTGCTGAAAAGACCGCAATCGCCGCCAGCCACAGGTAGAAGCCCGCGCCGAAACCGATGCGCTCGCTGAATTCATAGCTGATGTTGTCTGGCAGCCGTTCGATGCCGAAGCTGCTGGCGGCCAGGTACAGGGCGCCCAGGCCCAGCAGCAATGCCAGGCGCCGCAGGCGTCGATGGCAGAGGATCGCCACCGCCAGCAGCGGGTTGGCGAACCACTGGAACATGCCGAACGGCACACCCCACGGGCCGTACAGGAACATCTGCAACGCCGGCATGTGCCGCCCGGCGCTCATCAGGGCACCGTCGAAGGCCAGGCTGAGCAGGTACAGCGCCAGGCTCAGAGTCAGGTAGAAAGCGGGTAGGCGGGCGCCCAGGCTCATGCGACTGGCGGCTCCAGCAACAGGCCGTAAAGGCCAGAGTCGGTCAGCTCGCCGGCCACGCACCAGCGGGCACGCAAGGTGCCTTCGAGGACGAAGCCCTGGCGTTCGAGGGTGCGCGCCGAGCCCTGGTTGCGCGGGTCGATTTCGCCTTCCAGGCGGCGCATGTGCAAGGTGTGGGCGAGGTAGTCGATGAAACAGGTCAGTGCCTCATCCATATAGCCCCTGCCCTGCACGGCACTGGCCAGGCAGTAGCCGATCTCACCACGGCGGGACAGGTCGTCGATGTTGAACAGCTGGACCATGCCGATGAGCTCGCCGTTGTCACGGCGGTACATGCCAAGCTTGAGCTGGTCGCCATTGGCGTAGGCTTCGCGGTCGGCGGCCAGGGCGCTTTCGGCTTCGGCCAGGCCTTGCCAGGGCGCGTGGTGCCAGTAACGCATGACCTCGGGGTCGGCCATGATCGCCAGCCATTGCGCGGCGTCGGCGTGGCGCATCGGCCGCAGTTGCAGGCGCGGGCTGTCGAGGCAGAGGTCAGTGGGGAAACTGCGGGGTGGGGTCACGCCGGATCTCCTGTCCATTGCTGGGGAGATGACAGTTTAACGTCATGTGCCGGCTTCAAGCACCCCGCGGCAGGCCAGCGCAACGATCAGGCCACCTCGGCCCCATCATCCGGCCAATGCGGCTCATTTGCCCCAGGCGGAGTCAGCGGCGGCAGCCCATAGGCCGCGCGTGCGTCGTCACAGCTGGGGTTGTGCACACCGCCCTCCCACGACGCCTCGAACTCGCGGCAGGGGCTGGAGCGGTTGGCGTAGATGGTGCACGCCACCTCGCTGCCGATCTCGCCTTTCAGGCTCACGCAGCGGCATGGCTTGGCATCGGTGCCAATCATCGCGACCCGGGTCGGGTTTATCTGCACCACCAGGTCATCCGGCACTACACCACCGGCAGACTGGCATTCACCCCAGAAGAAGGACACACGGAAAAACCCGCAGCAGGCGCCGCAGTCAAGGCAAGGGTTGTATTCGGACATGATGGCACGGAGGGAAGGTTGTTGTTATCGGGGCTGGGCCCGCGGCGCTATTTGTAATCCAAGCCGAGGCAGCTGAGAAGAGGGGGGATGCAAAAAAGATCGCCGCCGATCCGCCGGTTTGTCACCCTCGCGAAAAACTGCGGTTCAGCTTGTATGGCATCGCGAGCGGCAGGCGCTGATCAAGCATATGGCTGAACTCGATCTTGCCAAGGCCATGGCGCAAGAGGCGCTCGGTGCTGCTTCCTTCCGTGATCAGCGTGTAGGACAGGCGACGCATGGCGAGGTACTTGTGATCATCGCTGTTGATCGCGAACAGGTAGTCTGCCAGCTCGCGGTCACTGAGGTTCAAGCGTTTTGCCAGCTTCACGCCCCACTTGTCGAGGAATACCTCGGCAGTGTGGCGGACGATCAAACCCGGCTCGACGAGTGCCCCGGCACCGCACTTGCCATTGAGCGCCGCAACGCCCACCAGCGTGGCGTGCCGCCCTGGCAGTGGGTACAGGTACGTTTGCGTGCCGGAGGTCATGGTCGGAATCACGCCGGCAAAACCGAACGAGCGTTCATCGCGGGCATAGAAGCCCACATAGTTTCTGACATTGGCCCCCAGGCTCACCCGCTTTTCCTGCACATTGAACAGCCCTGGAACAGGTTCGACGGCGAAGATGTTGACAGGGATGGACATGAGCTGCGGGTCGGCGAGCATCTCGTTGGCCAGCATGTGGCAACTGATGCCTCCCCGGCTCCAGCCCACCAGGTTGACTTGGGTGGGAAAGCGGGACGGCCGCAACTGTTTGATGATCTGTTGTTGCAGGGCCTGGGGTGACACCTTGCGGGCAGCGAAATCCTTGGCGAAGAAATGTCTTTTCTTTGCATCTGGGATCGCGATCCCTTCAGCCTTCAACCGATCGTGATCGGCTGCGCTGAGCTTGGCGCGTTGCCAAAGGCTCTGGCCCTTGATGACCTGCAATGCATGGGCCACGTTTTCTTTCCAGCCCCGCCCCAGCAATTTGCCCAAGCGCCTGGAGTGGTTACCGGGCCTGACGAACAGCTCATCGGCCTGAAGGTTGCCACTGCCCGGGCCGTCGATCACGATCCAGTCGACAAACTCTCGACCTGGGTCGTGGCCGGCCAAGGTCGAGATCAACTCACCATTCCAGTACTTGCGGTTGAATTGATCGAATCGATTGGAACACGTGCCGCAGAAGTAGATCGTCAATACACTCATTTTCGCTGCTCTCGTTGAAGTAGAGCGCAACGTATCCAGGGCAGCCGCTCACTGGCATCTGGAATTCTTTTAGACCGAGATCTGAAATACACCCGCCACACGCAGACAGCCGCAGAGCATGCCCTGCGGCTTGGCTTTGCAACCTGGCGCTTACTTGCGCGCCAGGCCGTCGGCCCGGAACATCTGACGGATACCCCGGATCGCCTGACGAATACGGTCCGGGTTTTCGATCAGGGCGAAGCGCACATGGTCGTCGCCGTAGTCACCGAAGCCGATACCCGGAGACACGCAGACCTTGGCCTCGGCCAGCAGCTTCTTGGCGAACTCCAGCGAACCCAGATGGGCGTACTGCTCGGGAA
The DNA here is from genome assembly GCF_044749485.1 of Pseudomonas sp. NPDC089401. Classification (NCBI taxonomy): domain Bacteria; kingdom Pseudomonadati; phylum Pseudomonadota; class Gammaproteobacteria; order Pseudomonadales; family Pseudomonadaceae; genus Pseudomonas; species Pseudomonas sp. NPDC089401. Next base: position 304,017 of record NZ_JBIVIA010000007.1, read on the forward strand.
TTTTCGCCCACACGTACATCGATGCCTTGGGGTTCTCGACCATCCAGCCCAGTTCGTGCAGGCCCTTGACCAGCAGGTTGCGACGCTGGCGGTACTGCTCGGCGATGTCGCGCACGCACTGCTGGTCGCCTTCCAGCGCAGCGATCGCGGCCACCTGCAGCGGGGTGAAGGTACCGTAGTCGTGGTAGCTCTTGATCCGCGCCAGGGCGCTGACCAGCTCGGGGTTGCCGACCATGAAACCGATCCGCCATCCGGCCATGTTGTAACTCTTGGACAGGGTGAAGAACTCCACCGCGATGTCCTTGGCACCCGGCACCTGCATGATCGACGGGGCCTTCCAGCCGTCGTAGACGATGTCGGCGTAGGCCAGGTCATGCACCACCAGCACATCGTACTGCTTGGCCAGGGCCACCACGCGCTCGAAGAAGTCCAGCTCCACGCACTGGGCGGTGGGGTTGGAGGGGAAGCCAAGGATCATCATCTTCGGCTTGGGGATCGATTCGCGGATCGCCCGCTCCAGTTCGTTGAAGAAGTCCACGCCCGGGATCAGCGGCACCGAACGCACCTGGGCACCGGCGATGACCGCGCCGTAGATGTGGATCGGGTAGCTGGGGTTGGGCACCAGCACCGTGTCGCCCTGGTCGAGGGTGGCCAGCATCAGGTGCGCCAGGCCCTCTTTCGAGCCGATGGTGACGATGGCTTCGCTTTCCGGGTCGATGTCGACCTCGTAGCGTTCCTTGTACCAGTTGGAAATCGCCCGGCGCAGGCGCGGGATGCCGCGGGAGGTGGAGTAGCCATGGGTGTCTTCGCGCTGGGCGACCTGTACCAGCTTCTCGACGATGTGCGGCGGGGTGGCGCCATCGGGGTTGCCCATGCTCAGGTCGATGATGTCCTCGCCACGGCGGCGGGCGGCCATCTTGAGCTCGGCGGTGATGTTGAAGACGTAGGGCGGGAGACGATCGATGCGCGCGAAGCGGCGCGGCGAACCTGGATTGGCCATGGTTTCCTCTGGAGACGTAAGCGCCCGGAACCGTCCGAGCGACGCTGGCCGCTGCGGCGACCTGGATCAGAAGATAGTGCCGAAACAGGATTCCTGTAAAGGACAATTTCCTGTTTTAGTAAAACTTTTCAGATGTATTTTTTGAAAATCAGAGATTTACGTTTTCAGGCCAGGCCTATTCGCGGGTAAACCCGCTCCCACAGGTACCTCGCTACCCCACAGCATGTGCATAACCCTGTGGGAGCGGGTTTACCCGCGAATAGGCCGGCACAGGAAAACACCCATAAAAAAACCCCGGCACAAGGCCGGGGTTTTGGTGAAGCACTCGCCTCGATCAGCGCGCGTAGGTCATCAGCACGTCCGCAGCGGTCTGGCTGTCCACACCCATCATCACGCTCAGGGCAGTGACGGTGAGGATGGAGAAGCCGAACACCTTGCGCGCCCATTTGCTGTCGTCCTCGGCCTTGTAGCCACCCCAGGCCATGTACAGCCAGTACAGGCCCATGGCAGCTGCCACGGCCAGGTAGCCGAGGCCGGCGTAACCGCCGAGGGTGAGCATCAGGGTGGCGAGCACGAAGGCCAGCACGTACAGCACGATCTGCTTCTTCGCCGCGAGGACACCACGCGCCACCGGCAGCACCGGAATGTTGGCAGCGCTGTAATCCTTGAAGCGGAAGATGGCGATGGCGAAGCTGTGCGGCATCTGCCACAGGCTGAACATCACCAGCAAGGTCACTGCAGCCAGGTCGAAGCTGTTGCTCACGGCGCAGTAGCCGATCACCGGAGGCATGGCACCGGACAGGCTGCCGACCAAGGTGCCGTGCACCGATTTGCGCTTCAGCCAGAGGCTGTAGAAACCGACGTAGACGACGAAGCCGATCAGTGCGCAGAACGCCGACAGCGGGTTGCACTGCACGTACAGCAGGCTGAAGCCCGCCACCCCGAGAAGGGTGGCGTAGACCAGCGCGAGGGTCAGCGACATGCCGCCCTGGACCATGACGCGGTTCTTGGTGCGCTCCATCTTGTGGTCGATGTCACGGTCGATGCAGTTGTTGAACACGCATCCGGACGCTACCACCAGCGAAGTACCGATCACCGCCGCCAGGAACAGGGCGAAATCCACATGGCCCTTCGAGGCAAGGAAGAAACCGCCTGCCACGGAAAGCACGTTACCGAAAATGATCCCCGGTTTGGTGATTTGGATAAAGTGCTTAACGGACATGCAGTCTTACCTCACTTGGCCATCATTTCGAAGTGGATGCTGAACATGATCCACAGCGACAGGCCGACCAGCAGAGCGATCACCATGGCGGTGAACAGGAACGTCGACACGTTGGAACGCTGCTCTTTCGAGCGGTCCATGTGCAGGAAGTACACCAGGTGTACCACGACCTGAATCACAGCCATGGCCACGATGATCAGAACGGTCAGGTTCTTCGGCAAGCTGCCAGTCATGGCCAGGCCGAACGGGATCGCGGTCAGGATGATCGACAGGACGAAGCCGATCATGTACGACTTGACGCTGCCGTGGTTACCTTCGTGATGAGTGTCGTGTGCGTTAGCCATTACAGAACTCCCAGCAGGTAGACGACGGTGAATACGCAGATCCAGACCACGTCGAGGAAGTGCCAGAACAGGCTCAGGCAGCTCATGCGGGTCTTGGCGGTCGGCGTGATGCCGTGCTTGCTGATCTGGTACATCATGATTGCCATCCAGATCAGGCCGGCGGTCACGTGCAGACCGTGGGTGCCTACCAGGGCGAAGAAGCCCGACAGGAAGCCACTGCGGGTCGGGCCGAAGCCTTCGCCGATCAGGTGATGGAATTCATAGATTTCCATCGCGATGAAGCCTGCACCGAACAGGAAGGTCACGGCCAACCAGCCCAGCACGCCTGCTTTCTTGCCGGCGAACATCTTCAGCATGGCGAAGCCGAAGGTGATCGAGGACAGCAGCAGGAACAGCGTTTCCACAGCTACGAAGTCGAGCTGGAAGATGTCGTGACCCGACGGGCCGCCGGCAAAACTGCCGGACAGCACCGCGTAGGTGGCGAAGAGCGACGCAAACAGGATGCAGTCGGTCATCAGGTACAGCCAGAAACCGAGGACGGTCATCTGGCCCGAGTCGTGGTGGTGGTCATCGTGAGCATGGTCATGACCATGCGCGCCACCGTGGATTACTTGACTGGACATTGATTACACCCGTTCAAACGATTCGACACGTGCGCCGGCAGGCAGAGCACCTGCTTTGGCCAGCGCTTTGAGACGCTCGCCTTCGATGCGCGCCACTTCTTCGGCCGGAACCATGTAGCCCTGGTCGTCACGCGCGGCGTGGCGAACGAAGACTGCGATGGTTGCCAGCAGGCTCGCGCCGACCAGCCACCAGATGTGCCAGATGAACGCGAAGCCGAAGACAGTCAGGAACATACCCATGAACAGACCGGTAGCGGTGTTGTTCGGCATGTGGATCGCTTCGTACTTGCCCGGCACCTTGTAGGCAACACCGGCTTCTTTAGCTTCGTTCCAGCAGTCCAGGCCAACTTTCTCTGGCATGTGGGCGAAGTTGTAGAACGGAGGTGGCGAGGAAGTCGACCATTCCAGGGTACGGCCGCCCCATGGGTCGCCGGTCACGTCCAGGTTCTGCTCGCGGTCGCGGATCGAAACGACGATCTGGATCAGCTGGCAGGCGATACCGAACAGGATCAGCACGGCGCCGGCAACGGCCACGTACAGGTAGGGTTCCCACAGTGGGTTGTCGGAGTGGTTCAGACGACGGGTCATGCCCATGAAGCCCAGGGCGTACAGCGGCATGAACGCAACGTAGAAGCCGGAGATCCAGAACCAGAAGGCAGCTTTGCCCCACTTCTCGTTCAGCTTGAAGCCGAACGCTTTTGGCCACCAGTAGGCGAAGCCGGCGATGTAGCCGAATACCGCACCACCAATGATCACGTTGTGGAAGTGAGCGATCACGAACAGGCTGTTGTGCAGGACGAAGTCAGCACCAGGAACAGCCAGCAGAACGCCGGTCATGCCACCGATCGAGAAGGTGATCATGAAGCCCAGGGTCCACAGCATCGGTGCGGTGAAACGCACACGGCCCTGGTACATGGTGAACAGCCAGTTGAACAGCTTCACACCGGTCGGAATGGAGATCAGCATCGTCGCCAGGCCGAAGAAGGTGTTGACGCTGGCGCCGGCACCCATGGTGAAGAAGTGGTGCAGCCATACCGCGAAGCCCAGAACGGCGATTGCGCCCGATGCGTAGATCATCGAGTGGTGGCCGAACAGACGCTTGCCGGAGAAGGTCGAAGTCACTTCCGAGAACACGCCGAAGGCCGGCAGGATCAGGATGTATACCTCAGGGTGACCCCACGCCCAGAACAGGTTGACGTACATCATCGGGTTCCCACCAAGCTCGTTGGTGAAAATGTGGAAGTCCAGATAACGGTCAACAGTCAGCAGTGCGAGTGCAGCGGTCAGGATCGGGAACGAAGCCACGATCAGCACGTTGGCCCAGGTGCAGGTCCAGGTGAAGATCGGCATGTCCATCAGCTTCATGCCAGGTGCGCGCATCTTCATCACGGTGACGAGGAAGTTCACGCCGGTCAGTGTCGTACCCAGGCCCGAGAGCTGTAGCGCCCAGATGTAGTAGTCGACACCCACCCCAGGGCTGTACTGGATGCCCGCCAGCGGCGGATAGGCAACCCAGCCGGTCTTGGCGAATTCACCGACGCCCAGCGAGATGTTGACCAGCAGCACGCCTGCCAGCAGCAGGTAGAAGCTCAGGGAGTTGAGGAACGGGAAGGCAACGTCACGTGCACCGATCTGCAGCGGAACCGCGAGGTTCATCAGGCCGGTGAAGAACGGCATCGCCATGAAGATGATCATGATCACACCGTGAGCGGTGAAGATCTGGTCATAGTGTTCAGGCGGCAGGTAGCCTTCGGAGCCACCGGTGGCGGCAGCCAGCTGGGTACGCATCATGATGGCGTCGGCAAAACCGCGCAGCAGCATGACCATCGCGACGACGATATACATCACCCCGATTTTCTTGTGGTCGACAGTCGTCAGCCACTCGGTCCACAAGTAGGTCCACTTGCGGAAATAGGTGATAAGACCGACGACAGCGAGACCCCCGAGCGCGATCATGGCAATGGTCACCATGACTATCGGCTCGTGGAAGGGTATCGCCTCCAGGGTTAATTTACCGAACATCTCTTACTCCTCTGCACCGGCAGCTGGTTGCGCACTCGACTCGGTGGTGGCCAGATCTTTGCTGCCTGCTTCTTCGTGGCTCGGACGACCGCGGTTCATGCCTTCGTACTTGTCGACGATCAGCTGGAACTGGTCAGGCGAGGCCTCGCCATACAGCGCGACTGGGTTGTTTTCGCTTGGTTTGGTCAAGGCGTCGTATTCGGCCTTGTCCAGCTTCTTCGGCGACTGCTTGACCTCGGCGACCCACTTGTCGAAGTCATCCTGGGAGGTGGCAGTGGCCTTGAATTTCATGCCAGTGAAGCCGGCGCCGCTGTAGTTGGCGCTGATACCGTCGAACTCGCCGTTTTCGTTGGCGATCAGGTGCAGCTTGGTGGTCATGCCGGCCATGGCGTAGATCTGGCCGCCCAGGCCCGGGATGAAGAACGAGTTCATCACGGCGTCGGAGGTCACGCGGAAGTTGACCGGGACGTTAGCCGGGAAGTTGATCTTGTTGACCGTGGCGATGCCCTGCTCCGGGTAGATGAACAGCCACTTCCAGTCCAGCGCGACCACGTCGATCTGGATCGGCTTCACGTCGGAATCCAGCGGACGGTATGGGTCCAGCTTGTGGGTCGACTTGTAGGTGACGTAGCCCAGGGCGATGATGATGATGATCGGGATGATCCACACCGCGAGCTCGATCTTGGTCGAGTGCGACCAGTCGGGGGTGTAGGTGGCGGCCTTGTTGGAAGCGCGATACTTCCAGGCGAACGCCACGGTCATGATGATGACCGGGATGACCACCAGCAGCATCAGGCCGGTGGCGATCAGGATCAGGTTCTTTTGCTCAATGCCCACCTGGCCCTTCGGGTCGAGCAGGGTCCAGTTGCACCCACTGAGTAAAAGCATGCCTAAAAAGGGCAATATGCCAAACAGTCTGGGGTAACGCTTTTTACTCATCTCACGACCTCTAGATCAGCTTGCTTCAATGCAATTTGTGTTTTGGTAGCCAACACTTCGTCCTGCCAAGTGAGGCATTTCGCGCCCGTACTCGCTCCTGCCCGGGGTCCGACTGCAGGACCTTGGCGCAAAGCGTGTTAGCGGTGCTTATGGTTTCGTAGGCAACAGGCCTGTACTTCAGACCAAGTCCATTTGGTGCGGGAAAACGCGGAGGGGGGTCCGCCCGGTATCGCCGTTGGGCGAAACTTGACGAAGTCAGCAAAAAGGAGCGCTGGGGCTTCCTTCAATCCTGCGACTCGCAAGCAGTGCCGAACGGAAATTGGGGGCGATTGTAGATAGGTCGCCAACCCTTGACTATGACTTATTGAGCAACAGTCCTTTACAGAATGCGTAACAATACCGCACCGGAAATCAACTTCGCGACAGTTTGTCGCACCCCGCTTGCCAGCCCTGCAACCCTTGTTCTGCAAGGCGTTGAGGTTGATTCATGTCAAGCGGGCGAGGACTTTTTGCTCTTCTCATCCCGTGTAAAAGACCCTACGGGATTCGGGACTTATGTCTAAGGCCGGCGTCGATTGCGAATGATGCCCAACGGAACGAGGACCGCCGTCATCACGAACGCGACCAACGCCCACTGCGCCAGCGACAGGCCGAGAATCGGCGGGTACGGCGTGCTGCAGAAGCCATCGACCTGGAACGCCAGCGGCCACAGCTTGGCCAGGGGCAGGTCGTCGACGATCGGCTGCAGGGTATCGATGCCGCAACTGACCATGGGGTTGGCGAGTATATACACATGGTTGCCGGCCGCAACGATTCCACCAACCGCACTGAGCACCACCAGCCCTTCGAAGAACGTCAGGCTGCGCTTGCCGGGCATGGCCGCGGCGATGAAGGCGAACACTGCAATGAACAGCAGGGCGTAGCGTTGCAGGATGCACAGCGGGCACGGTGCCTCGCCCAGCACCACTTGCATGTAAAGTGCGCCGCCGATCAGGGCCAGGCAGATCAGCCCCAGCAGCACCAGAAAGCGCCGTTCCCGATTCAGGCGCAAGGTCAGTTCGTTCATTGCCGATTCCTTCGATGGATGGTGGGCAGCGTGTTTCGCCTGCCTTGCGCAAGTCTACACGCAGGGCTGGCCTTGTAGCGTGTCGAGGAAGCGGCGGGACAGCACTGCGCAGGGCTGTCCGGAGATGCTCTGACCGGAAGAAGCGACGTCGGTTCAACGCCGGCCGGTAAAAAGCGGCTGCCCGGGTGCCGTGCAGGGGCCAGCCCCTCGACACCCGGGAGTGAAGGATACCGTGATTAAAGGAGGATTAAAGATGAAAAGGTGCCAGGGCGCCGTTCATTCTTCCTTATATAGCTACACCTGCGTCGGCCTCTTCGCGGGTAAACCCGCTCCCACAGGTACGGCGCCAGCTTCAGGCTGGGTGCGGTCACTTTGGGAGCGGGCTTGCCCGCGAAGAGGCCGGCACAGTCAATACATCACTCGAGGGCGGCCGCCGGCCCGAAGAACTCGTAACGGCTCTGCTGCTCAGGCACCCCCAGCCCCTTCAGCTGACGCTTTACCGCTGCCATGAAACCTTTAGGCCCCAGGAAGTAAGCATCCACATCGCGCTCGCGCGGCAGCCACTCACCCAGCAACTCCTGGCTCAGCAGGCCCTGCGCGCCCTCCCCCTCTGCATAGCAGTAATAACGCTTGAGCTGCGGATGCCGCGCAGCCAGCCCATCGACCCAGTCACGGAACGCATGCACCGCCGTGTTGCGCGCACAGTGAATGAAATGCACCGTCCGCTCGGTCTGCAACGCCGCCTCCAGCATCGCCAGGGTCGGGGTGATGCCCACGCCGCCGGTGATCAGAACCAGCGGCTTGTCACTGGCCGCCAGGGTGAAATCCCCTGAAGGCGGGAACAGTTGCAAGGTATCGCCCACCATCAGTTCGTCGTGCAGGTAATTGGACACCTTGCCACCCGCCTCGCGCTTGACGCTGATACGGTAATGCTTGCCGTCGCACAGCGCCGACAGCGAATAGTTGCGACGCTGCTCGGCCCCGTCGATGAACAATTGCAGGCCGATGTACTGGCCCGGCTCGGCCTTCAGGACCGACTTGCCGTCCACCGGAGCGAAGTAAAACGAAACGATCTCGCTGCTCTCCTGCTCGCGACGCACCAGGCGGAACTCGCGCGTACCGCGCCAGCCACCGGCAGCTACTTCCTTCTGCTTGTAGAGATCTTCCTCGGCACCGATGAGGATATCGGCCAGCTGCCCATAAGCCGCGGCCCAGGCCGCGATCACCTCTGGGGTGGCGATGTCCTTGCCCAGCACTTCCTCGATGGCGCGCAGCAGGCAACTGCCGACGATCGGGTAATGCTCGGGCAGGATCTGCAAGGCGACGTGCTTGTTGATGATCTGCCCCACCAGGCCGCCGAGCTGTTCCAGCTGGTCGATGTGGCGGGCATACATCAGCACGCCGTTGGCCAGGGCACGTGGCTGGTCGCCACTGGCCTGGTGGGCCTGGTTGAACAGCGGGCGCACTTCGGGGTATTCGCTGAGCATCAGCTTGTAGAAGTGGGTGGTGAGGGCTTCGCCGCCGGTCTCCAGCAGCGGGACGGTGGCTTTGATGATTGCACGTTGTTCGGTGGTGAGCATTGCAAGGACTCCTGAGCCTGAAGGCTTCAAATGGTTGCCTTGCTTGTTCCAATAAACATGCCAGATATAAAAACCAACAAAATCAATAATTTAAGAAAACAGAGTCATAATGACACAAACAAAAAAGAGTCCTTATGACTCTTAAAGAGTCATAAGGACACAGTTCTTGAATCACGCAGCGTTGCGCTCGACGGAATACGTTACCGACATATCGAGGTCTTCAAAGCGACTGATGTCGGCGTTGGTGACTGTGAAGGTGAACGGGAACTGATCAAACGTTTTGGTCTCTGTATGAGGCTCCGGGATAGTCCCGGACGCCGTTGCCCATCGAAGGGTTACCACATCACCGATGCGCAGTGGCGCTGAAGCAGGCACTTCTACAACGGCGGTGGGCGTATCGGATGGCAGGAATGCATCGCTACCGCTGCCTTGCACCTGAACACAGGTGGGTGCCGGAAGCTCCAGGGCACCACTGTCAATGATCTGGTAGGTCGGATCCTGCGTCGATCGGCGGGTGATGTTCAGCTCAGGTGTGAACACCGTGTAACTCAGGGTAAGCGAGCCATCGATCAACACTTGCAGATATTCCGCAGCAATCTCGAAAATCAATTCACCATTGCCAGACACTGTCAGTTCAACACTGACCACCAGCGGCAAGCCGTCGGTGGGTTGCCCGGTCAAGGTCAGGGTCACCACGTCGCCCACCATCTGCCCCGGATAAGCCGGAACGCGCACATGGAAGAGGTCTCCCGTCACGTTGACAAGATCGATAGTGTCACCCACTGCTTCAATGGCATCGGGTGGCAGCAGTTCGGCCACTGTGCCGATAACACTGATACGCCGAACTTTGGAGGGTCTGGCCGTCCCGCCTGAAGCGGGTTTCGACTCATAGAACACGCGCGCCGTGCCTTTGACCACGAAGGCAGCGTAGGCATAGGGCATTTGGAAGATAAGGTCGCCCGGCGTGGCCACTGTCCTGGCATCCCAATGATAGGGCACCTCGACCCCATCGGCAGTCAGTCCAACGAAATGCAGGGTAATCTCGTCCCCAATTGCAAAGCCTGTGTAGAACGGGACTTCCACCGTCACATCGCCGCCGGCGAGCGGATCCAGATCCAGCTCATAAGGCGGATTTTCTGCGCCTTTGACCTTCGGATGCTCAAGGGCGTTGGGGTCAATTTCGACCCTCACGTACGCGATGGGGGAAGGGCGTGAATAGTTCTGTACCAGGTCACGGACCTCGAACTGCACCTCGAGCCTTTCACCGCTGCCTGCTTCTTCTAGTACCTCCCTGGGCAGCTGGAAAACATAATCCTTGTCTACATCTCCGGCCGTGAGTCGGGTCAGCGTATGTCGAACCCCCCCCCAGAACAGGGTTGGCAGGTCATCCTCTTGCTGGAAGCGCCACTTGGGAAGAGTGATCGTTACCACGGTTGCTGGATCTTCTATCACTGCCGGCTCGACAATGGGTGCAGTCAAGAACTCATTGATCGGCGTGTCCTGATCAGGGTCCAGGCCACCGGGAACACGCAGGTCGATCAGTACCTTGCGGTATTCCGAATAGCGAGTGTCATCGGCCTGCTGATCATAGAGCGAGTAATAGAGGTAGCCGTAATACGGATAGGGAATATCAGGATCGGCTGGAAGGTTCAGATCTCCCTTCTTCACGGCGAAACTCAGCCACCCCCGTTCCACAGTACCCGAGTCAAGTTCGTACTGTTGCACGGGAGGCTCCAATGGGTCGGCCTTCGGCGGCTGATCCACAGGATCTGTAAGCGTCCAGAACAGTTTGACAACGTCCCCCTCACGAACGACCTTAGGCAATCGCGACATCATCGGCGCGGGGCGGGTAGGGTCTGAAAGTTCGTTCCAACCAAAGCCGCTGCTTTCGCGTCCTTCTGTGTCCATGTCGGCAATAACCAAGGGGTTCAGCGGATCGTCGGCGCTGGAAGAAGTCGCATCGGGACTCTTGATTGCGTTTTCGTACTTGATCAGGTATTTCAGGAAGTCATCTGCTTTCATGGCGAATTTTCTTCATTAGAGGAAAAATGGCCGCACTGACCGTTTGCGCGACCTTCAGCGCCTGAAAACAGAAGTCACTTCGTTCAGGGCACAGCCACACAGTACTCAAGGCCAACAACCTCGTAACCTGGCATTTTTACTAGGTGTTCACTCCCTGCAGTGCCCTCTTGTCCCTTGATCAAGTCGGTGGACTTCTGATGGCAAATGAACCGCGCCCTTGACGGCAACAAGGCAACTCGCGACCGTATCGTGAAAGTACCGCTGCGGAACCGTCATGTTTGCCAAGCCCCTACTCAACGCCCTGCTCCCACTGGTCAGTGATCTGTCTCGCGACCTGCCCGATCAGGAGCGCTACCGCCGCCTTCTGCTGGCCATGCGTGGCCTGCTGCCCTGCGATGCTGCTGCTCTGCTGCGCCTGGAGGGTGAGTATCTGGTACCACTGGCGGTCGACGGGCTGTCGCCAGACACATTGGGCCGGCGCTTCAAAGTCAGCGAACACCCGCGCTTCCAGGCCTTGCTCAGTCGCCCGGAACCCACCCGCTTCGCCAGCGACTCCGAACTGCCCGACCCCTACGACGGCCTGGTCGACGCCCCCGACGCCGACCTCGAAGTCCACGATTGCATGGGCTGCCCGCTGATGGTCGACGAACGCCCCTGGGGCCTGGTGACCCTCGACGCCCTCAACCCCGGCCAGTTTCAGAGCCTGGAGCTCGACGCCCTGCAGGCCTTCGCCAGCCTCGCCGCCGCCACCGTGACCGTGGCCGAGCGCATCGAACACCTGGCCCTGCGTGCCGAGGACGAGCACCAGCGCGCCGAGGTGTACCGCCAGGCCAGCGGCCAGGACAAGCCATTGATTGGCCAGAGCCGGGAGCACAAGCGCCTGCTGGACGAAATCCGCCTGGTCGGCGGCAGCGACCTGACCGTGCTCATCACCGGCGAGACCGGGGTCGGCAAGGAGCTGGTGGCCATGGCCCTGCACCAGGCCAGCCCGCGCGCCGACAAGCCGCTGATCAGCCTCAACTGCGCCGCCCTGCCCGATACCCTGGTGGAAAGCGAACTGTTCGGCCACGTGCGCGGCGCCTTCACCGGCGCCCACGGCGAGCGCCGTGGCAAGTTCGAGCTGGCCAATGGCGGCACGCTGTTTCTCGACGAAGTCGGTGAATTGTCGCTGACCGTGCAGGCCAAGCTGTTGCGGGTGCTGCAGAGCGGCCAGTTGCAGCGCCTGGGCTCGGACCGCGAACACCGGGTGGACGTGCGCCTGATCGCCGCCACCAACCGCGACCTGGCCGCCGAAGTGCGCAACGGCAACTACCGCGCCGACTTCTACCACCGCCTCAGCGTGTATCCCCTGCCGGTCCCGCCCTTGCGCGAACGTGGGCGCGATGTGCTGCTACTGGCCGGCTACTTCCTCGAACAGAACCGATCGCGCCTTGGCTTGAACAGCCTGCGCCTGAGCGGCGAAGCCCAGGCCGCGCTGCTGGCCTACGACTGGCCAGGCAACGTGCGCGAACTGGAGCACCTGATCGGCCGCTCGGCCCTCAAGGCCATGGGCCGACACCCGCAACGCCCGCGCATCCTCACCCTGGAGGCCGGCGACCTCGACCTGCGCGCCGCCGTTGCGACCCCTGGCGTCCCCCTTTCCCCGGTCACGGCGCCCACGCCGGCGTTGCCCGCAGGCGGGCTGCGCGAAGCGACCGACGGCTACCAGCGCCAACTGATCGATGCCTGCCTGCAACGCCACCAGGGCAACTGGGCCGCCGCCGCCCGCGAACTGGGCCTGGACCGTGCCAACCTGAGCCGTCTGGCACGCCGGTTGGGGCTGCGTTGAGCCATCAGAACTAAAGGACTACCCGTAAAGGCCTCTGGTGGCATTTTGCTGGGCTGCTATATCTCCTTAGTAAGTATCGGTAGCAGTGTCGTCCCACGACGAGGCCGAGTGCAACGCGTACCGTTCATCGGCCACGTTGCGCGCTGTCTGTATCGCGACAGTCGACCCTGTGAACCGCCATATTGCAGGGAGCACAAATGGACAACATCGTCGTCGCCGACAAAGCAACCTCCGTCGCCAGCCAGAGTGCATGGGGCAACGTTACGCTGAACAACCCGGGGGTCGTGCAGATCCCGGTATCGCCAGACAAGGTGGCAACCGTCACCCAGCGTGGCCAGGACCTGATGATCACCCTCAAGTCCGGCGAAAAGATCACCGTCAGCAACTTCTTCGCCGTCGACCAGGCCGGTGTCGGCAGCGACATGGTCTTCGTGGGCGAGGACGGCACGCTCTGGCATGCCAGCTACGATGCCCAGGCCTTCACTGGCTTCACCTTCGACGAAGTCGCCTCCCTCGACGACCTGGTCGCCGGCCTCGGTGCCGCCGGCAGCGCGACGTCCACCTTTGCCATCGCCGGGCTGAGCCTGCTTGGCGTTGGAGGCGTTGCGGCGGCGGCCAGCAGCAACGACAGAAGTGATGGCTCCGACCGCGGAGACAGTACGCCACCGAACACTCCCATCGACCTGCTGGTATCGCCTGACGGCCTGCGTCTGAGTGGCCGGGGCGAAGCGGGCAGCACGGTGAAGGTGTTCGATGCGGCCGGCAACCTGGTCGGCAGCGGCACTGTCAATGCCGACGGCAGCTTCGAGATCACCTTCAACACGCCCCAGGTCAGCGGTGAGACCCTCAACGTCACCCTGACCGATGCGGCCGGCAACACCTCGCCGTCCGGCAGCGTGGCCACACCGGATCTGGTAGCCCCCGCAGCGCCCAGCGACCTCGCCGTCAACGAGCAAGGCACGGTCCTGAGCGGCCGCGGCGAAGCGGGCAGTACCGTGAAGGCGTTCGATGCAGCCGGCAACCTGGTCGGCAGCGGCACTGTCAATGCCGACGGCAGCTTCGAGATCACCTTCAATACGCCCCATACCAGCGGTGAGACCCTGAACGTCACCCTGACCGATGCGGCCGGCAACACCTCGCAGCCCGGCAGCGTGGCCACACCGGACCTGACGGTCCCCGCTGCGCCCAGCGGTCTCGCCTTCAACGCAGAAGGCTCGGCGCTGACCGGCCTCGGCGAACCGGGTACCACGGTAAAAGTCCACGACACCGACGGCACCGTGATCACCACCAGCACGGTCAACGCCGATGGCACCTTCGAACTGCAGCTCGACCCACCGATCATCGATGGCCGAACCGTGCATGTGCGCATCTTCAGCAGGGCCGGCGTCGGCTCGGAGCCCGTCGACATCACTGCAGTCGACCTGCTGCCGCCCGATCAACCCTCCGACCTGGCGCTGGCCAACGGCAGCCTGTTGACCGGCCATGCCGAGCCAGGCAGCACGGTGGAAGTACGCGATGCCAGTGGCAACCTGCTCGGCAGCGTGCTGGCAGATGACGACGGTAACTTCAGCCTCACCCTGGACCCACCGCTGCTCAATGGCGAACAACTGCTGGTCACCGCCACCGACGCTGCCGGCAATGTCTCCACGCCCGCCACCATCAACGCCCCTGGCGCTACCGACACCACGCCGCCGGAGCCGGCCAGCGAGCTGGCAATCAGTGGTGATGGCCGCACGGTCTCGGGCCGCGGCGAGCCCGGCGCCACCGTCAAGGTGCTGGACGACCAGGGCCAGGTGCTCGGCACCGGCACCGTGCAACCCGATGGCACCTTCAACTTCCAGTTGACCACCCCGGTCACCGACGGCTCGTCACTGCAGGTAACCCTCACCGATGCCGCGGGCAATGTCTCCACCTCCAGCCCGTTGACCGCCCCGGACCTCCAGGCGCCGCCGCCACCCACCGACCTGGCCCTGAGCAACGGCGTCACCCTGACCGGCCGTGCCGAGCCCGGCACGCGGGTGGAAGTGCGCGACGTCGATGGCACCCTGATCGGCAGCGGCATCGTCGGGCCGGACGGCACCTTCAGCATCACCCTCGACCCGGCGCTGAACGATGGCGAGCAGCTGGCGATCACCGTGACCGATGCCGCCGGCAACAGCTCCGCCCCGCTGGACTACCCGGCGCCGGATACCACGCCGCCGGCGATCATCAGCAACGTCATCGTCGGCGCCGGCAGCCTGGTCATCGCCGGTCGCGGCGAGCCTGGCGCCACGGTGGAAGTACGCGACGCCAGCGGCAACGTGATCGGCACCGGCGTGGTCTCGGCCAACGGCACCTTCCTGGTCGACCTCGATGGCCCGGTGATTGCCGGCGAAACCCTGGTCCTGGTGCAGACCGACCCCGCCGGCAACCCTTCGCTCGCGCTCACCGTCATCGTTCCCGCCACCGCCGTGCCGGAAGGGCCTGCCGGGCTGGTGCTGGCCGCCGACGGTTCGTCCCTCAGCGGCACCGCCCCGGTCGGCAGCCTGGTGGAAGTGCACGACGCCAACGGCAACGTGATCGGCAGCGTACAGGTGGGCAACGACGGCACCTTCACCATCGCCCTCAACCCGGCCCAGGCCAATGGCGAACTGCTCGACGTGGTGGCGATCGACGCCGACGGCAACAGTTCGTTGCCGACCCAGATCAACGCCCCGGACATCACCCCACCGAACCAGGCCGCCGACCTGCACCTGGCCGCCGACGGCGTTACCCTCACCGGGCGCGGCGAAGTCGGTGCCACCGTGCAGGTCACCAACGCCCAGGGCACCGTGCTGGGCACCGCCACGGTCGGCGCCAACGGCTACTTCACCGTCATCCTGTCGCAGCCCCAGGTCGACGGCCAGGAGCTCGACGTGGAGCTGCGCGATGCCGCCGGCAACAGTTCCACCGCAACGCTGACCGCGCCGGACCTGGACGGCCCGCTGCAACCGTCGGCCCTGGCCGTCGATGCCAGCGGCCTGCACCTCACCGGGCAAGGCCAGGCCGGTGCCATCGTCACCGTGCGCGCAGCCGATGGCAGCGTGCTGGGCACGGCCATCGTCGCCGCCGACGGGCGCTTCGACGTCACCCTCAACGCGCCACAACGCAACGGTGAAAACCTCAGCGTCGAAGCGACCGACTTCCAAGGCAACAGTGCCGGCCCGGTCAGCTTCACCGCCCCCGACACCACCCCGCCGCAAAGTGTCACCAGCCCGAGCATCGACGGCACCGGCAACACCGTCAGCGGCACCGGCGAACCGGGCGCCACGGTCACCGTGCGCGGGCCGGATGGCAGTGTGCTGGGCACCGCGATGGTCAACGGCGACGGCAGCTTCCAGGTCAACCTGAACACCACCCAGAACAACGGCCAGGCGCTGACCGTCGAGCAGCGCGACCCGGCCGGCAACGTCTCGCCCGCCGTCGGCCTGCCGGCCCCGGACACCCAGGCCCCGGCCATCACCTCCGGCCTGGCGCTGTCCGCCGACGGCACGGTGCTCACCGGCCGCGGCGAGCCCGGCGCCCAGGTGCAGGTCACCGGCGCCGGCGGCGCGGTACTGGGCACTGCCACGGTCGAAGCCGACGGCAGCTTCCGGGTGACCGTCGCCCCAGCGCAACTCAATGGCCAGGTGCTGACGGTGATCCAGAGCGACGGCGCTGGCAACCCCTCGCCTGCCAATACCGTGACCGCCAATGATCTCCAGGCACCCGAGGCGGCGCAGGGCCTCGGGCTGAGCGCCGATGGCATTACCCTGACCGGCCAGGGTGAACCCGGTGCCACCGTGGAAGTGCGCGATACCGCCGGGCAATTGCTCGGCAGCGGTGTGGTCGAAGACGACGGCACCTTCAGCATCACCCTGACACCCGCGCAGACCAGCGGCGAGACCGTCTCGGTGGTGCTCACCGACACCGCCGGCAACGCCTCGCCGTCGGCGCCGTACACCGCCGACGACAGCAGCGCCCCGGCCACCCCGGGCGGGCTGCGGGTCAGCGCCGACGGCACCTACCTGCAAGGCACCGGCGAGCCCGGTGCGACCGTGGAAGTGCGCAACGCCGCCGGCGACCTGGTGGGCTCCGTGGTGATACCCGCCAGTGGCAATTTCAGCGTGTCGCTGAACCCGCCGCAACTCGACGGCCAGATCCTCGACGTCACCCAGACCGACCCCGAAGGCCATGCTTCCAGCGCCGGCCAGGCCACCGCACCGGACCTCACCCCGCCCGCGCTGCCCACCGACCTTGCCATCAGCGGCGATGGCCTGGCGCTGACCGGCAATGCACCCGGCGCGGCATCGGTCACCGTGGTCAGCCCGTCCGGCGTCGAAACCACGGTGACGGTCAACCCCGACGGCAGCTTCAGCGTGCCGCTGTCCCCGGCCCTGATCAATGGCGAAACGGTGACCGTGGTGGTCAGCGATGCCGCCGGCAACGCCACCGAACCGACCAGCGTCACCGCCCTCGATACCTCGCCACCGGCACCGGCCACAGACATCGCGGTCAGCCCCGATGGCAGCCTCATCAGCGGCATGGCCGAGCCCGGCACCACCATCATCGTGCGCGACGGAAGCACCGAACTGGGCACCACCACGGTCAACCCGGACGGCAGCTTCACCGTCCAGGTCAACCCGCCGCTGGCCGCTGGCGACAGCGTGCAACTGGTGGTTCACGATGCCGGCAACAATGAAACCGCGATCAACGTGAGCGGCCCGGATGGCAGCGAGGTCGCCACACCGACCAACCTGTCCATCAGCGCCGACGGCTTCGTGCTGAGCGGCCAAGGCACCATCGGCACGCTGATCACCGTCACTTCCGGCAGCACCACGCTGGGCACCGGCACCGTCGGCAGCGACGGCACCTTCCGCATCTTCTTCAGCACGGCCCAGCTCAACGCACAAGTCCTGCAAGTCACCGCCCATGCGGCCAGCGGCAACCAGCACTCGGTCGCGGCGACCATCGTCGCCGCCGACAGCACCCCACCCGACGCACCGACCCAGGTAGCGATCAACCCCAGCGGCAGCACCCTGACCGGCCACGGCGAGGTCGGCGCGACGGTGCGCGTGACCGATGCCAGCGGCACCCTGGTGGGCAGCGCCACGGTTGGCAGCAACGGCCTGTTCTACGTCAGCCTGGTGCCGCCGCAGGTCAACGCGCAACAACTCACCATCACCCAGGCCGACCCCGCCGGCAACACATCGCTGGCCGCCTCGGTTCAGGCACCCGACCTGCTGGCCCCCGATGCGGCCACCGGCCTGAGCCTGAACAGCGCCGCCACCGTGGTCAGCGGCCAGGGCGAGGCCGGCGCGCTGGTCACCGTGCGCGATGCCAGCGGCGCCGTGCTGGCCACCGGCACGGTGAACCAGAGCGGCCAGTTCCAGATCACCCTGCCCAGCGCGCAGACCACCGGCAGCCCGCTGCAGGTCACCCTCAGCGACGCCGCCGGCAACGTCTCCGGCCCCGCCAGCCTGGCGACCCCGGATCGCACGCCGCCAGCGGCGATCAGCAATCCGTCACTGAGCGCCGATGGCCGGCAACTGTCGGGCAACGGCGAAGTGGGCGCCACGGTGCAGGTACGCGATGCCAGTGGCGCCGTGCTCGGCACCGCCATCGTGGGGGCCGATGGGCGCTTCACGGTCATCTTCGCCACCGCGCAGGCCAGCGGCCAGGCGGTCGGCGTGACCCAACTGGATGCTGCCGGCAACGTGTCCCCCGCCGTCAGCGTCACCACCCCGGACCTCACCCCACCCGCGGCCTTGACCAACGTGGTCCTCAACAACAACGGCCTGACCCTCACCGGCCTCGGCGAGGCCGGCGCCACCGTCACCGTGCGCGGGCCGGACGGCAGCATCATCGGCACCGGGCTGGTGGCCGCCAACGGCAGCTTTACCCTCACCCTCACCAGTGCCCAGCTCAATGCCCAGCACCTGAGCGTGACCCAGACCGACACCAGCAACAACACCTCGGCCGCCATCCAGGTCATCGCCCCCGACCACACCTCGCCCGCCGCCCCGACCGCCCTGGCCCTGGCCGCCGGCGGCCTGCAACTGAGCGGCAACGCCGAAGCCGGCAGCACGGTCACCGTGCGCGATGCCGCAGGCAATGTGCTGGGGAGCGCAGTCGCCGGCAGCAACGGCACCTTCCAGGTCACCCTGAGCAGCCCGCAGACCAACGGCCAGGCGCTGCAGGTAACGGCTACCGACGGCGCCGGCAACGTCTCGCCCGTGACCCCCTACACCGCAGCCGACACCACCCCGCCCGCCGCCGTCGCCCACCTTGCCGTGTCCGCCAACGGCGCCACCCTGACCGGGACCGGCGAGGCCGGTGCGACGGTGACCGTGCGCGCCCCGGACGGCACCGCACTGGGTACCGCCGTGGTGGCTGCCGACGGTCGCTTCTCGGTCACCCTTTCGCCCGCCGCGACGGTTGGCGAAAGCCTGGCCGTGGTGCAGACCGACGCCGCCAACAATGCCTCGCCGGTGCAGAACGTCACTGCGCCGGGCAACACCGCCCCCGACATACCCGGCAACCTGGTGCTGTCCGCCGATGGCCTGGTGGTCACCGGCACCGCCACGCCAGGCAGTACGGTCACCGTGCTGGGCGCCAATGGCGTCGTGCTGGGCAGTGCGCCGGTCGGCAACGGCGGCACCTTCAGCATCACCCTCAGCAGTGCCCAGGCCAATGGCGAAATCCTCCAGGTCAGCGCCACCGGCAGCGACGGCAGCACCTCGCTGCCGGCCGAGCTGCAGGCGCCGGACACCACCGCGCCGCAAGCGCTGACCCAGTTGGTGCTGTCCAACGACGGGCTGCTGCTCAGCGGCCATGGCGAGCCGGGCGCCAGCGTGACGGTGCTGGGCAGCGGCGGCGCCGAACTGGGCACGGCCGTGGTCAACGCCGACGGCACCTTCAGCGTCACCCTCGCCAGCGCGCAGATCAATGGCCAGCAACTGAGCGCCGCGCAAATCGATGCCGCCGGCAACGAGTCCAACAGCGTCAGCCTCACCGCGCCCGACCGCGTGGCCCCGGATGCCCCCGCCAACCTGGCATTCGCCGGCGGCGGCAGCCTGCTCAACGGCACCGGCGAGGCCAACACCACGGTGAAGGTGATCGCCGCCGATGGCAGCGTGCTGGGCACTGGGGTGGTGATGAGCAACGGCACCTTCCAGGTGACCTTCGCCACGCCTCTGGCCAACGGCCAGCCGGTCCAGGTGGTGCTCACCGACGCCGCCGGCAACCAGTCCTCCCCCGGCGCCATCACCGCGCCCGACACCACGCCACCGGCCGCGCCCACGGAGCTTGCCATCGCCAGCGACGGCGCGACCATCACCGGGCGTGGCGAAGCCGGCGCCCTGGTCACGGTGACCAACCCGGCCGGCCAGCCGATCGGCACAGCCACCGTCGATGCCAGCGGCCACTTCACCCTGACCCTCAACCCGGCCCTGGGCAACGCCGAGCTGCTCAGCGTCACCCAGACCGATGGCGCCGGCAACGTCTCGCCGGTCGCCACCTTGCAGACCCCGGACTTCACCCCGCCGGACATCCTCACCAACGTGCTGATCAACGCCGATGGCAGCGTGGTCAGCGGCTCGGGTGAACCTGGCGCGACCGTCACCGTGACCAACGCCGCGGGCGTGGTGCTGGGCACCACCGTGGTGCTTGCCGATGGTAGCTTCCGCGTCGAGCTGAGCCCGGCGCAGATCAACCAGCAGGTGCTGTCGGTGCAGCAGGCCGACCCACCCGGCAACATCAGCGAACCGGTCACGGTCAACGCACCTGATCTCACCCCACCGGCCGCGGCCGCCAACCTGCACCTCAATGCGGCGGGCGACCAGCTTGGCGGCACCGGCGAGGTCGGCAGCACCGTGCGGGTGTTCGTCGGCACCACCGAAATCGGCACCGCCACGGTCGGCCCCAACGGCACCTTCGTGGTCAACCTGAACGCGGCGCAACTCAATGGCCAGCTGCTGCAGGTGACCCTGTCCGACGCCAGCGGCAACGTCTCGCCGATCAGTTCCGTCACCGCCGTCGACAGCACGCCGCCGGCCACTGTGGTCGCCAGCCTCAACGGCAGCGGCACGCAGCTCAGCGGTACCGGTGAGGCCGGTGCGCGGGTCACGGTGATGGACAGCCAGGGCAACCTGCTCGGCCAGGGCACCATCGACCCCGACGGCAGCTTCGTGCTCAACCTCACGTCCGCGCAAATCAATGGGCAGGTTCTCAGCGTCATCGCCCAGGACGCCACCGGCAACCCGTCCGCGCCGCTGCAACTGACCGCGCCCGACCTCACGCCACCGGCACAGCCCGGCAGCCTGACCCTGACCGGCAACGGCACGCTGCTCAGCGGCACCGGTGAAGTGGGCAGTGTGATCAGTGTGCGCAACCCGTCCGGCGACGTGGTCGGCACCGTCACGGTGCCGGCGGGCGGCAACTTCACCGTCACCCTCAGCCCGGCGCAGAACAACGGCCAGCTGCTGACCGTGATCGCCACCGACGGCGCCGGCAACACCTCGACGCCGGCCGAGTACCAGACTACCGATACCGCACCGCCGGCCGTGGTCACCAACCTCGCCATCAGCAACACCTACGACATCCTCACCGGGCGCGGCGAGCCTGGGGCAACGGTGACCGTCAGCTTCAACAGCACGGTCATTGGCGTTGGCCAGGTCGACAGCGGCGGCAACTTCTCGATTGCACTGCAACCGGCACCCGGTTCCGGGGCCTCCCTGGCCATCACCCAGACCGATGCCGCCAACAACACCTCGGCGGTGGTAACCTACGGCACGCCAGTGGTGCCGCCACCGGAGCCTCCGGTGAATGTGACATTGGCCGCCAACGGCCTGACCCTCACCGGCACTGCCGCCACCGGCGCATCGATCCGCGTCTACGACGCCGCCGGCAACCTGATCGGCAGCGGCTCGGCCAACATCGGCAACGGTGGCTTCTCCATCACCTTGAGCTCCGCCCAGCTCAATGGCCAGCATCTGTCCGTGACCGCCGTATCGCTGCTGGGCGGCGAATCGCAGCCGGTATTCGTCACCGCCGCCGACACCACCCCGCCGGCCAATCCGGTGGTATCCGGGCTGTCGGCCAACGGCCTGGTGCTGACCGGGACCGGTGAAGCCGGGGCCACGGTGACCGTGCGCGATGCCGGCGGCAACGTGCTCGGCACCGGCCTGGTCAACGGCGCCGGGGGCTTCAGCATCAACCTCAGCAGTGCCCAGCTCAACGGCCAGGTGCTCAGCCTGACCCAGGCCGACGCTGCGCAGAACGTTTCCGGCGCCACCAGCTACACCGCACCGGACACCCAGGCACCGCTGGCACCGACCAACCTGGCGATCAATGGCGCGGGCACCGTGCTCACCGGTAACGGTGAGCCTGGCGCGACGGTCACGGTGACGTCAGGCAACACCACGCTCGGCACCGCCGTGGTGCAGGGCGACGGCACCTTCAGCGTCACCCTGACCAGCGCGCAGAACAACGGCCAGGCCCTGGTCGTGCGCCAGAGCGATGGCACCAACCTGTCCAGCAGCACCGGCATCACCGCGCCGGACACCACCCCGCCGACCGCACCTGTGGCGGCGATCAACAGCAACGGCACCACGGTCAGCGGCACCGGCGAGGCAGGCAGCACGGTGACCGTGCGCAACAGCGCCGGCACCGTGCTAGGCACCGCTACGGTGGGCAGCAACGGCCAGTATTCGGTCAGCCTGAGCGCAGCCCAGGT
This sequence comes from Pseudomonas sp. NPDC089401, assembly GCF_044749485.1. Lineage (NCBI taxonomy): Bacteria > Pseudomonadati > Pseudomonadota > Gammaproteobacteria > Pseudomonadales > Pseudomonadaceae > Pseudomonas > Pseudomonas sp. NPDC089401. Next base: position 326,396 of record NZ_JBIVIA010000007.1, read on the forward strand.
CAACTTCCAGGCGCTGAGCGTCACCCTCACCGATACCGCCGGCAACACCTCCACCGCCACCACGCTGAACGCCCCGGACCTGACCCCACCGGCCAACGCCGCCAACCTGGTGATCAGCGCCGACGGCACCACCCTCACCGGTACCGGCGAGGTGGGCGCCACGGTCACCGTGCGCAGCGCCGGCGGTACCGTGCTGCAGACCGCGACCGTGCAAGCCAACGGCACCTTCAGCCTGACCCTGAGCCCCGCCCAGGACAACGGCCAGGTGCTCTCGGTGACCCTCACCGACCCACGCAACAACAGCTCCGGCAACGTCACCATCACCGCCCCGGACGTCGACGCCAACGCCCCGGTGATCGCCACCGACAACCTGGCCACCGCCACCGTCAACCTGGCGCCGGTCACCGCCACCGCGACCTACACCGACAACTTCACCACCCTGCTGTCGGGCTTCAGCAAGACCTACACCTGGACGGTGGCCGCCGGCACCACGGTCGACCCGACCCTGACGCTGACCACCAACAGCGTGCTGGCGCTGCTCAACAATTCCACGTTCACCCTGCAGGTGAAGGACGCCAGCGGCGCCTGGGTGACCATTGCCACCGGCAATACCCAGGGCCTGCTCGACCTGATCGTGCTGCCGCTGGGCCTGCAGGTCGACATCGGCAAGCTGCAGGCCGGCGACTACCGCCTGACCGTGTCCAGCGGCGGCATCGGCCTGGTGACCCAGGTCACCACCACCCTGGACATCGAAGCCACCAGCCTGACCCAGTTCACCGGCAGCGGCACCGCCACCTCGGGCAACGTGATCACCGACCCCGGCACCACGGGCACGGTCGACGCCCTCGGCCCGGACAGCGGCGCCGTACTGAAGATACTGGTCAACGGCAGCTACGTGACCGCGGCCAGTGGCGCAGGCACCACGGTGCAGGGCCAGTACGGCACCCTGGTGATCCATGCCGACGGCAGCTACACCTACACGCCCAACGGCAGCCCGTCGAGCGTCGGCAAGGTGGACGTGTTCAGCTACCAGCTGGTGCATGCCAACGGCCTGTCCTCCACCGCCAGCCTCTACGTGCGCATCGACAGCCCGCAGGCCAACGAGGTCTGGAACAACGGCAACCTCGGTGCGCCGGCCACGGTGGTGGATGCGGTCAACGACGTCGACAGCAGCCACATCACCCTGGTCAACCGGGTCGACAGCAGCAGCGCCACCCTCGGTTCGCTGACCCTGCCGCTGATCGGCTCGCGCTCGGCCACCTACACCACCACGGTGGCCGCCGACACCACCGCCAACCTGCAGGTGGTGGTCAACTCCGCCAACCTGCTGGGCCTGCTCAACGGCACCACCATCCAGCTGCTCAAGCTCAACACCAGCACCGGCCAGTACGTGGTGGTGCAGACGGTCGGCGGCAGCTCGCTGATCAGCCTGCTGGGCGGCGGCGCCGGCTACACCTTCACCAACCAGGGCGCGGGCACCTACCACATCGTGGTCACCGCCGGCGGCATCGGCCTGGCCAGCTCGATCACCACCAGCCTCAACACCACCACCACGCACCTCACCGAGTACGTGGTCGGCAGCGCCACGGTGGCCAGCGGCAACCTGATCACCGACCCATCCGGCACCGATACGCTGGGTTCGCCATTGACCGTGCTCAGCGTGCTGACGGCAGCCAACACCTGGACCATCCCCGGCTACAACGGCGTCAGCGTGACCGGTACCTACGGCACCTTGCTGGTGCACGCCGACGGCAGCTACACCTACACCCTCAAAAGCGGGCTGACCTCGGCGGTGCTCGGCCAGCACGACACCTTCACCTACGAGCTGACCCACCCCAACGGCACCACCGACACCGCCACCCTGACCGTCAACATCGACAACGCCGCCAACCTCACCAGCTTCTCGGCACTGGTGGCCGACAGCAGCGACGACAGCCTGGCCGTGGCCAGCGTCGCGGCCGCCTCCGGCGAGGTACTGGCCGGCACCGACGGCAACGACCACCTGGTCGGCAGCCAGGGTGGCCACATCACCCTGGAGGGCGGCGCCGGCAACGACATCCTCGAAGTGGTCGACCAGAACTTCGCCAGCGTCGACGGTGGCAGCGGCACCGACACCCTGCTGTGGGGCGGCGGCGATGCCAGCATCGACCTCGGCACCCTGGCCGAGCGTATCCACAACATCGAGGTCATCGACCTCAACGACACCAGCGCGGTGGCGTTGACGCTCAACCTCGCGGATGTGGTGAAGATCACCGAAACCGGCAACGACACCCTGATCATCAAGGGCGACGACAAGGATTCGGTACACATGACCGATAGCTGGACACTGGTCGGCAACCAGGTCGCCGACGGCATCGACTATAACCAATACACGGCCCAGGAGGATCCGAGCCACCACTTGTGGGTGCAGAACGGCATCCATGTCGTCTGAGGCCGTAGCATTCCGCCGGGCACACCACCCGGCGGCAAGGACGAACAGCAGTAAGGGAATTTCGTGAAGCCAAGCAGTCCGCGGTCACCGCTGTGGCTGGGCGCCCTGGGGCTCCTGGCAGTGCACTTCAACCCGGCAGCCCTGGCTGCCGATGACATCGACCCCGCCCTGCGCACCCTCAGCCCGTCGCAGATGCGCAACGCCCCCCACGCCACCCCCGCCCGCCCGCCGTCCGTGCAGGCAGCGGGCGAGCGTGATCGCCTGGGGCTGAGCGAAGCGGTACTGGCCGCCGCCCAGTGGCACCCGAGCATCGCCGAGGCGGTCGGCAACCTGTACAAGCAGGGCGAAGGCATCAACGTCGCCCGCGCCGGCTACTACCCGCAGATTTCCGGCGGTATCCGCACCGGCTACGACACCGGTTACGGCGGTGACCGCAACAGCCAGGCGCTGAACCTGTCGCTGAAGCAGATGCTCTACGACTTCGGCAAGGTCGACTATGCCGTCAATGCGGCGCAGGCCGCCGCCAACCGGGCCCAGGCCAACATTTTGCTGGTGGTCGACGACCTGGCCCGCGACACCGCCTACGCCTGGATCGAGACCCGCCGCTACGAGCAACTGATGGTCATCGCCCGCGACCAGATCCGCGGCGTCGGCGACATCGCCGGCATGGCCCGCCAGCGCAGCGACATGGGCGCCAGCACCCGCTCCGACGTGGTCCAGGCCGAGTCCCGGGTCGAAGGCGCCCGCGCCACCCTGGAGGAATACCAGTCGCAGTACGAACGCTGGCGCTCGACCCTGGCGGAACTGCTCGGGCGCATGGCCCCGCCGGCCCTCGCCGAGGAAGCACCGCCAGAGCTGAACCAGGCCTGCAAGAAGCCCGGCCGCAGCGACGACCGCCTGCCCGCAGTGCTGATGGCCCTGGCCCTGCGCACCCAGTCCCAGGCCGAACTGGCCCAGGCCAAGGCCGAAGCCTACCCGACCATCTCCTTGCAGCCCCAGGTCAACCACTACCTGGACAACGACTACAACCGCGACAACGCGCGGATGGACCGCACCCAGGCCGGCATCTACCTCAACGTCGAGGTGCCGATCTACCAGGGCGGCGCCATCAGCGCGCGCACCCGCGCCGCTGGCCACGCCCTGAGCGCCGCCGACTCGGCCGAAGATGCCGCCCGCCTGCAGGCGCGCCGTGGCCTGGCCGAAGCGGTGGCGCAGACCTCCGGGCTGGGCCGCCGCCTGAGCTCGCTGGAAGCCCGCCAGAACAGCATCCAGGAGGCTCGCGAACTCTATGGCCGGCAGTACCTGGACCTGGGCACCCGGCCGCTGCTCGACCTGCTCAACGCCGAGCAGGAAATCTACCAGTCGCGCTTCGAACTGGCCGGCACCCGCTCCGACCTGCTGCGCCTGGATGTCGACTGCCTGTACAACACCGGCGCCCTGCGCACCGCCTTCGGGTTGGAAGGGCGCAACCTGCAAGGGGTGGAGATCGAGCCATGAACGATACCGTCAACCTGGCCAGCGCCGGGCATGAACAGAACAGCCAGCACACCGTGGTGCCGCGCCCGGACCTCGGCCCGTGGCTGGAGGTGATGCTGCAGGTGGCCCACCATTACCGCCTCGACGTCTCGCCCCAGCGCATCCGCCTGGCGGCGGTGGAAGACGCGCGGCCACTGGACGAGATCCTCCGCCACATGGCGCGCCAGGCCGGGCTGACCCTGCGCTTCGTGCGCTACGACGCCAAGGCCTTGCGCCAGTGGCGCACGCCGCTGGTGCTGGAACTCGACGACGGCCAACTGGCGACGGTCGAGGCGGTGACCGAGGAAAACCAACTGGCGGTGGTGTTCGCCGGCGACCAGGGCCTGACCTCGCGCCTGCCCCGCGACGCCCTCGAAGGCCGCATCAACCGCGTGGCGCTGATGCGCCCGGCGCGCCCCCTGCGCGACGTGCGCACCGACGACTACACCGCGCCCTACGACCGCCACTGGTTCGCCCGCATCGTACTGCGCGACCTGCGGCCCTACGGCCAGGTGATGGTCGCATCCTTGGTGGCCAACGTCCTGGCCCTGGCCGGGGTGCTGTTCTCGATGCAGGTCTACGACCGGGTGATCCCGGCCGAATCCCTGCCGACCCTGTACGTGCTGTTCGGCGGCGTGGTGCTGGCGCTGGTGTTCGATTTCAGCATGCGCCTGCTGCGCCTGAAGGTGACCGACCTGCTCGGCAAGCGCGCCGACCTGCGGGTGTCCGACCTGGTCTACGGCCATGCCCTGCGCCTGCGCAACTCGGCGCGGCCGAAGTCCACCGGCTCGTTCATCTCGCAGTTGCGCGAGCTGGAGTCGATCCGCGACCTGATCACTTCCAGCACCGCCACGGCGCTGGCCGACCTGCCGTTCTTCCTGTTGTTCCTGTTGGTGTTCTGGCTGATCGGCGGGGTGCTGGTGTTCATCCCGCTGGTGGCGCTGCTGGCCATGGTCATCCCCGGCCTGCTCGCGCAACGGCGCCTGGCCGCCCTGGCCAACGCCTCGATGCGCGAGTCGTCGCTGCGCAACGCCATGCTGGTGGAAAGCATCCAGGGCCTGGACGAGATCAAGGCGCTGCAGGCCGAGGCACGCTTCGAGCGCCAGTGGAACCAGTACAACGCCGCCTGCGCCCACACCAGCCTGCGCCTGCGCACCCTGACCAACGGCCTGGTGACCTGGACCCAGAACGTGCAGGGCGCGGTGTTCGCCGTGGTGATCGTGATCGGAGCGCCGATGGTGATCGCCGGCGACCTCACCACCGGCAGCCTGGTGGCGGCGTCGATGCTGTCGTCGCGGATGATGGCGCCGCTGGCGCAGCTGACCCACGTGCTGACCCGCTGGCAACAGGCCAAGGTCGCCCTCGAGGGCCTGGACAAGCTGATGCAGGCACCGGTCGACCACCCCGAAGGCGAGGCCCGCGTGCACCTGCCGGCGATCCGCGGCGAATACCGGCTGCGCCAGGCCAACTTCCGCTACAGCCCCGAGGCGCCACCGGTGCTGACCATCGCCCAGCTGACCATCCAGCCCGGCGAGCGCATCGCCGTGCTCGGGCGCAACGGCGCCGGCAAGTCGACCCTGCTGCAAGCCCTGGGCGGGGCCATGGACCTGAGCCAGGGCGAGGTGACCCTGGACGGCATCGCCATGGACCACCTCGACCCCGCCGACCTGCGCCGCGACGTCGGCCTGCTGGCCCAGTACGCTCGGCTGTTCCACGGCACCCTGCGGGAAAACCTCACCCTCGGCGCCGGCCAAGCCAGCGACCAGGAACTGGTGGCCGCGCTGGCCGCCACCGGCGCCCTGGAGTTCGTCCGCCACCTGCCCAAGGGCCTTGACCACCTGATCCTCGAAGGCGGCCTGGGCCTGTCCGGCGGACAGCGCCAGGCGCTGGTGCTGACCCGCCTGCTGGTGCGCCAGCCGCAGGTGCTGCTGCTCGACGAGCCCACCGCCTCTCTCGACGACGTCACCGAGCGCAAGCTGCTGGATAACCTCGAACGCTTCTGCCAGGGCCGCACCCTGGTGATCGCCACCCACCGCCTCAGCGTGCTGCAACGGGTCGAGCGCATCATCGTGCTGGAAGGCGGGCGCATCGTCATCGACGACCCGCGCGACGCCGCCCTGGCCAAGTTGCAAGGAGCCAAGGCATGAGCCAGCACCCACTCCCCGCCTCCTACCTCGACGGCCAGGACGACCAGGCGGTGCTGCGCGCCGGCCGCATCATCACGATTTGCGCACTGATGCTCGCCGCATTCCTGGCCTGGGCGTTCTGGTTCGAGGTGACCGAGGTGTCGACCGGCACCGGCAAGGTCATCCCCAGCTCCCGCGAGCAGGTGATCCAGTCGTTCGAGGGCGGCATCGTCGCCGAGATGAACGTGGCCGAGGGCGACCTGGTGGAACGTGGCCAGGTGCTGGCCCAGCTCGACCCGACCAAGACCGCCTCCAGCGTCGGCGAAAGCGAGGCCAAGTACCGCGCCGCCAAGGCCAGCGTGGCGCGCTTGCGCGCCGAGGTCACCGGCAAGCCGCTGAGCTTCCCCGACAGCCTCAACGACTCCCCCGAACTGATCGACACCGAAACCGCGCTGTACACCACGCGCCGCCGCGGCCTGGAACAGACCCTGGCTGGCATCGAGGACTCGCTGAGGCTGGTGCGCAGCGAACTCAAGATCACCGAGAACCTGGCGAAGATGGGCGCCTCCAGCCGGGTCGAGGTGATCCGCCTGAACCGCCAGCGCTCGGAGCTGGAGCTCAAGGCCAACGAAGCCCGCTCCGACTACATGGTGCGCGCGCGGGAAGAGCTGGCCAAGGCCAGCGCCGAGGCCGACAGCCTGGCGGAAGTGATCCGTGGACGCAGCGATTCGCTGACCCGCCTGACCCTGCGCTCGCCGGTGCGCGGCATCGTCAAGGACATCGAGGTCAACACCCTGGGCGGCGTGGTGCAGCCTGGTGGGCAGGTGATGAAGATCGTGCCGTTGGACGAACGGCTGTTGGTGGAGACCCGCATCGCCCCGCGCGACATCGCCTTCATCCACCCCGACCAGGCGGCCAAGGTGAAGATCAGTGCCTATGACTATTCGGTGTATGGCGGGCTGGAGGGCAAGGTGGTGGGGATTTCGCCGGATACCCTGCAGGATGAGGTAAAGCCGGAAATCTACTACTACCGGGTGTTCATCCGTACCGAGCAGGACAGCTTGCAGAACAAGGCCGGCAAGCACTTCGCGATCGTGCCGGGGATGGTCGCCACGGTGGATATCCGCACGGGGGAGAAGACGATTCTCGACTACCTGATCAAGCCGCTGAACCGGGCCAGGGAGGCGCTGCGGGAAAGATAGTGCAACCGTCCAGGGTGACCTGCCTGGCCGATGCAACGCAGCGGCCAGGCAGGCAGTCCAACTTATTTCACCAAGCGTCTTGCCGACAGGTCGATATCAATATCAACCAGCTGCGACAGTTCATTACCGTTCACCCGGTAGCCAAAGAACGCCTTCGTGCCACTGAACTCCCTCAATTTACTGGCGGTGAAGTACACCTCGTTCATGGCCGCAGGATCAGTGACGGTAAAGCTCGGAACCAGATAATCACCCGAATTCTCTGCGCGTGTCGTGCCTAGCCAGAGTTCGATGCTGTCATCCTCCGCGCCACCAAAGTAAGGGGCAATCTGTACGATGAGTTTGTCATCAACCAGGTCTTCTTTTGTAATGCCCTCTCTCTGTTCAGGCGTAAACTCGATCGGGGCCGGTGGAAAGTATTTAATATTGCTCATTCTCTGTCACCTCAGGTGATTGTTTATCCATACTGAAGAACACGGACCGTCTATTCATGCCGGTTGCATCCGTCAAGGCAATGAACACGTCTGGCCGCCCAGGTTAAGGGCAACGTAGACATACCGTTGCGTCGCACTGGTCTCGCCTAGATTGTTCTTCAGGGTGTAATCAAGCGTCGCGCCGTTTCGGCAAACGGGGTAGAGCTGAGCGTAGGTCAGCGTCACTTCGTAGTAACCCCGATCCAGATCATCCTGGGTCAACGGGATGTCATCCACTTTGATGCGGCTCGCCTCGATCGGCGTGTAAGGCTGCGGTGGTGGGGCAATCGGGTAAACCGGGCGAGCGGGGAGTTGGTGTTCGATGCCCACGAAGTTGTAGCTCAGCTTGGGCTCTTTACCGAGTTCGATGTTGGATACACCCGACAGGTTGATGCGGAAGGTTGTGCCATCGATGCCCATCGGACGGGTGAGGATGTTCCTGAAGGGGGTCGCTGCCTCCACCTCAGGGAAGCCTGCTTCATCCAGCGGGTTCCCACCGCCCGGCAAGTCGCCACCCGCCGACACGGTAACCGGCTGAATGGGCGAGCGCACCGTTACCGGCACGGAGTTGGGGGTAGCAGGCAACATTCGGGTCAGCGTGAAGAACATGTCGACCACGCCCGACGGCAGGTTTTCGATCACTCCGGTGAACGGCACGGCGACAGTGATATCACCTGGTTCATTTGCGACAGTCACCGTCAACGGCGGGAGCGCAGGTGTATCGTCCGTGGTTTCATTCAGGTATACCTGAATGACATCGTCGACCAGCCAGATGGGATTGTTATCGACACCGCCACGATGGATTGTGATCTGGCCGGGCCGCGAGTTGGTAAAATCATCAGGCGTGATCGTGTTGTCAGGGCTGATACCCACTTTGAGCGTTGGCACTTTGATATTGCCATGCTCAGGCAAGTCCGGGTTCGGATCGGGGTCGGGGCCGCCAGGCGTAGTCAGGTTCACTTGTACAGTCGTGGGCCCCGAGGGCACATCGGGCTGGCCGGCCCGCTTCATGACGTAGCTGACATCGACCGCCCCGCCGCCTACCAGCGCAACCGTGGCGTAAGGCGCCAGGATGGTCACCAGCGGGTCATTACCGATATCTGAAGCCTGCAGCGGATAAGCCGGTAATTCAGTCCCCCCCCAACTGACGACGATCTGATCGGCGACGGCCGCCCCTGGATAATCCGGGATATCCACGCCTACATCAGGATTGGCATCGTTGTAGGTAACAAGCCCATCATCCGCCTCCGGCACCAAGGGCGGCAGCAAGGTGGGCACATCGAGGAACACAGTGATGGGTGTGCGGCTGGAGATCACGCTGACGTTGCCTGCCCAGTCCGTCACACGATAGGCAAACCATCGCTGCCCGTCCCCGATGGCCCTCAGGTCATCGCGATGGAAGCTTACCGGAATAGGGAGACCCGGATCGGTTACGGGGAACGGGGGAGTCAGGTAACTACCCGACGCTTCATTGTCGGCAGTACCGAGCCACACTTCGATGGTGTCCTCGGGCGCACCGTCGAAGTAGGGGCCTATCACCACGGGCAACACATCGCCGGCCAGGTCGCTCTCGGTGATACCGGAAAGTTGATCCGGCGTGAAGGCAATTGGCCCGGGCCTGATGCCCGCAGGCGCACGGCGGTCAAAGCGGATTGCCACCAACAGACCAGTGGGCGTGCCATTGTCGGAGATGGGGTCGTAGATACCGTAATCCAGATTGACGACGGTATCCGTGCCGTCTGCGGGAAACTCGGCTTGCGGATAATAAAGTGTATATTCGGTCACCGCCGGGTCACTGAAGTCAGGTTCGGTCAACTCCAATTCGTCACCGAAAAAAAGGCCCTCCCGGAAGAGCCGGATAAAGTCACCCAGTTTGAGATCCGGACTTTTCGGTACTTTTACTTCAAGGTCCGTAACCAAATAACGAACCGGCACAATCCTACGCGTATCGTCCCGCGCCGGCACCGTCAACTCAGGCAAATCCAACACGTTTCCGCCATGAATGACGTTCGCGACTTTCCTTACTCTTAATGGAGCATTCATTAGTGTCTCCTCGACATTGAAGAACATGACGAAAATCAGTGACGGCCGGCACGAAACTTCAATGTGTTCGCCGACTTGAAGTTCGATAACACCTGACAAGGCGCCCGCTGAATCTACGTCAGCGCCCAGGCGCTGTAACCTAGCATTTTTGCCAGTTGCGCCTAACTTGCACCGGCGTACATTCAAAGCCTATGACATGCGCAGATGGCCTATTCGAAATAGCGACGCTGCAACTGAAACGGGAGAAACACCGAATGATTGCCTGGCAGAAAACAACGCTGTTATCACGCTATGCAACTTCATTACCTTTCATGCTCACACTGGCCTGCCCAGCTTGGGCGGCCAACCTGCCTCCGGGGGGCTCAGCCACCGTCTTGCCGGGCAGCGCACCTGAAACCTGGGTGCTCAATGGCGCACAACTGACCGTCGAACCTGGCGGTGAAACGCTCGGCATCAGCGCGCTACCTGGCTCTACCGTCCTGTTGAACGGGGCCTCGGTCGCCGGAGACAATCAAAGGGCCCTGGCACTGACCGAGTCCCAGGCCACGATCAACAATTCGACCCTCACCTCGACCGGCAACTTCGGCCTTTCTGTCATCAAAGGCGTGGGTGCCGTGGCTCCAGGCTCCACCGCGCTGGTGACCAACAGCACGATTTCTGGCATTGGCCGTGGTCTGAACGTCTCCGGCGGCAGCAGCGCGACGCTGGTCGGCTCCACCGTGAACGGCTCGGGTGCGGTAGGTGGCACGGTAGCCGGCAACGGGCTGGGCATCTCCCTAGTGGGTGGCGAAGCCATCCTGCGCGACAGCAGTGCCACCGGCAGCAACCGGGCCGCCGGCCTGTTCGGTAGCGGCACCGACAATGCCGCCCCTCGCCTGGAGCTGGACAACGCCAAGCTGACGTCCCTCAGCGGCAGCGCCATCGTGGTCAGCAACCTGGGGACCGCGCCCATGGATGCGGATATCCTCATCGGCAACGGCTCCACGCTGACAGCAGCCAACCAGACACTGGTCGAGGTCGGCCTGCCCGGCGAAGCTGCCGGCGCCGTGACAGAGGCAACCATCACCGTCGACGCCAGCCAACTGACTGGCGATATCCTGGTCTCTGATACGGCAGTGGCCGACGTGTTCATGAACAACGGTGCCACCCTGACAGGCACGCTGAACAACGTGACCAGCCTGACCATGGATGCCAGCCACGTCACGGGCATCGTCAACGAACCTGCAGGTTCCAGCGCCAGCGTCACGCTGAGCAATGGCGCATCGTTTCAGGGCAATCTCAATAACCTGGGCAGCCTGAGCCTCGACGCCAGCAGCGTGACTGGCAACGTGGTGTCGGCGTCGGGCAGCCAGACCCAGATCAGCCTGGGCAATGGCTCGTCCCTTGAAGGCTCTGTGATCAATGCCTCCCGCCTGTCACTGGACCGCAGCACCCTCACCGGCGAGGTCAACCAGGATGCACAGACCCCGGGCGCGCTGAGCCTGAACAATCAGGCCCGCCTGTTCGGTACCGTGCGTAATGCCAGCAGCATGACCATCGACGCCACTTCGACATTCGCCATGGTCAACGACTCCAGTGTCGGTGCGCTGACGCTCAACGGCGGAACCGTCGACCTGCGGGCAGGCCAGGGCGCATTTCGGACCCTGACCGCAACCAGCCTGGCTGGGGCCGGCACCTTCGCCCTCGGCACCGACCTGGCCGGGCACCTGAGCGACCTGGTGAACATCGAGGGCCAGGCACAAGGGCAGCATGCGCTGCGCATCCAGAACACCGGCGTGGACCCGGTGCAAGGCGACCTGCCTCAGCGCGTGGTGCATACCGAAGGCGGCGCCGCGCAGTTTGCAGTGCAAGGCGAAGTGGTGGATCAGGGCACTTACTCCTACCAACTGGAACAGCGCGACACCGACTGGTACCTGGTGCAGGACACCTCGACAGGGCCGATCGTTTCGCCTTCCGCACAGGCGGCGATCGGTCTGTTCAGCGCCGCCCCCACCGTCTGGTACGGCGAGTTGAGCACCCTGCGCAGCCGCATGGGCGAATTGCGCGATGGCCGCGACCAGGGCGGTGCGTGGCTGCGCACCTATGGCAACCGGTACCAGATCTCCACGGCTGACCAGGTCAACTACAAGCAAACCCAGCAAGGTATCTCGTTCGGCGTCGACATGCCCCTGCCCAGCGCGGACGGCCAGTGGCTGGTGGGTGTCATGGGTGGCTACAGCGACTCCACGCTGAACATGGAGCTGGGCAGCGATGGCCGGGTCGACAGCTATTACCTCGGCCTCTACAGCACCTGGTTGGCCAGCAGTGGCTTCTACGTCGATGCGGTGATCAAGGCCAACCGCTTCGCCAACAAGGCCGATGTGCGCATGAGCGATGGGGAGAAAGCCCAAGGTGACTATGACACCTACGGTGTCGGTGGTTCGGTGGAGCTCGGCAAGCACATCAAGCTCGACGATGGCTGGTTTGTCGAACCCTATACCCAGGTCGCGGCGTTGTGGGTAGACGGCGAACATTACCGGATGGACAACGGCCTGCGCGCTAGCAGCAGCAAGGCCGACTCGCTGCTGGGCAAACTGGGGACCCATGTCGGCCGCACCTTCCCATTGAGCAATGGCGGGTTCGTGCAGCCTTACGTGAAAGTGGCCGCCGTACATGAGTTTGCCCGCAACAACGAGATCAAGGTCAACAACGCGACCTTCCACGATGACCTGTCTGGCGGGCGTGGCGAACTGGGGGCCGGCATTGCGGCTCAGGTCACTGATACCTTGCAACTGCATGCCGACTTCGACTACAGCAACGGTGAAAACATTGAACAGCCTTGGGGAGCCAATCTCGGTATTCGCTACGCATGGTAAAGCGCCGAACAATATTTGCAGTATTTTCCTACGCGGTCTTAAGGTTTTTCCTATCTACGCTCCGCATCCCCCTACAGGAATTTGAGGCTATATCCGATCAAATCTCGCCATCTTTCTTAGGGAGATTTGATCGTGAAACCTGTACAGAAAATCCTCGGCCTGGTGATAGCCGGAATAATCACCCCATCGATGCCCGCCTACGCTTCGCACGTCGTTATCGACCCGGGACAAACATTCACGGTCACCGACAGGCATCCTGTGCATTCCTTCGAATTGCGCCGCGAATCTACCTTGAATGTCCAGCCCGGCGCTGTCACTGCGCGGATCGCAGCCTTGTTCGGGTCACAGGTCAATATCAGCGGCGCCAGCGTGAACACAGTCGGCACCCCTGGCATTGCGTTGTACAGCAGCCATGCCGACATCGACGGCAGCACCATCATTGCCGCTGCCGACCCTGACCGCCCTGACGTCCCGTCCTACGGCATTCGCCTGTCCGGCATGGATGAGGCGGCCAGCGCGCGTATCAGCAACAGCTTCGTCTCGGGTACCGCGCGTGGCATCAACGTCACTGACAGCGCCGTGCTCGATCTGACCAACACCTACGTCGAAGGGTTGGCCGGCGCACCCGGGGCCGGCGTCATCACCGGCGGGGTCGGCGTGGTGGTAGCCGGCGCGACAGCACGGGTTCGCGAAGGCAGCCAGGTCGTAGGCGACAACAACGGCGTGGTGATCTTCTCGGACTCCACCGGGGCTACCGAGAAAGAAGCCTACCTGGTGCTCGACCGATCAACGGTCACCGGCCGCGAGGGCAGCGCGATCAAAGTGATCAGGACCCATGCGTCGGACAAGCCGGTCAACATCGAGATCAACAACGGCTCGGCACTGATCGGTGGCGATGGCGTGATCCTGGAAGTCGTGGACGAAGCCACGGCCAATGTCTCGGTGAATGCGAGCCAGTTGACCGGCGACGTCACCGTGGAACAAGGCTCTACCCTTGATCTGGCGCTGGCCAATTCGGCCAGCCTGACGGGAACAGTGACCAACGCCAGCTCCCTGGCGGTAGACGGCAGCTCCCTGTGGATAATGACCGGCGACTCGAGCGTCGGCAGCCTGGCCCTGGACGGAGGTACGGTTGACCTGCGTGGCACGGATGGCAATACCACCTTCAGCCGCCTGCAACTGGGCGAGCTGAGCGGCAACGGTACCTTCATGCTCGCCACCGACCTGGCCAACCAGCAAGGCGACTTCCTCGACGTCAGCGGCAAGGCCAGTGGTGACCACCAGCTGCTGGTGGAGAACACCGGTACCGATCCCAGCGCCGAGGTCACTGCTCACCAGGTGGTGCACACCGGTGAAGGCAGCACCTCGCAGTTCGGCCTGATCGGCGGCCAAGTGGACTTCGGTACCTTCGCCTATGAGCTGGAGCAGCGCGGCGACGATTGGTTCCTGGTGCGCAAGGGCGACACCACCACCCCAGGCACGCGCTCGGTCACCGGGCTGTTCAGCGCCGCGCCCACCGTGTGGTACGGCGAAAGCTCCACCCTGCGCGGGCGCATGGGCGAACTGCGCAACGGCAACACCCAGGGTGGCGGCTGGCTGCGCAGCTATGGCAACAAGTACAAGGTGTCTGCGGGCGCCGGAGCCGCCTACGACCAGGTGCAACAAGGCATCGCCTTTGGTGCCGACGTCCCTCTGCCATCGAGCAGCGGCCAATGGCTGCTGGGTGTGATGGGCGGCTACAGCCGTTCGGACCTGGACCTGTCCGGTGGCACCACCGGCAAGGTCGACAGCTTCCATGTCGGCGTGTACAGCACCTGGCTGGCCGACGATGGCCTGTACGTCGATGCACTGATCAAGGCCAACCGCTTCCAGAACAAGTCCGATGTGCGCATGAGCGACGGCCGCAAGGCCAAGGGCGACTACAGCAACAACGGCATCGGTGCCTCGGTGGAAGTGGGCAAGCACATCAAGCTGGATGATGGCTGGTTCGTCGAGCCGTATACCCAGGTGTCGACGCTGTGGGTCGATGGCGCCAGCTACAACCTGGACAACGGCATGCGCGCCAGCGCCGACAACGCCAATTCGCTGCTGGGCAAGGTCGGTAGCCACGTCGGCCGTACCTTCCCGCTGGATAAAGGCGGCTTCGTGCAGCCGTACGTGAAAGCGGCTGCGGCGCATGAGTTCGCCCGCAACAACCAGGTCAAGGTCAACGATAACAAGTTCGACAACGACCTGTCGGGCAGCCGCCTGGAGTTCGGTGCCGGTGTGGCCGCGCAGGTGACCGACCGCGTGCAGGTGAATGCCGGCTTCGACTATATGAAGGGCAAGCACATCGAACAGCCTTGGGGCGTGAGCCTGGGCGTGCGCTACAACTTCTGAAAGACCTGGGGGCCGCGCAAGGCCCCTTCTTTTTACCTAAAGCCCGGCCACACCGGGCCGATAACCTGTCATCCCCTGTTTCCCACGAAGGTCACCATGGCCACGCAAAAAGCCCGCGCGGACTCGCTGTCGCTGCTGCTGTTCACCCTGCGCAGCGGCAAGCTGATGGCAATCAACCTGCTCAAGGTCAGCGAGATCATCCCCTGCCCGCCGCTGACCAAGCTGCCCGAATCGCACCCGCACGTGAAAGGCGTGGCCACCCTGCGCGGCAACTCGCTGTCGGTGATCGACCTGTCCCGCGCCATCGGCGAACGGCCCCTGGCCGACCCGGACGGCGGCTGCCTGATCGTCACCGAGATCAGCCGCTCGCGCCAGGGCCTGCACGTGCAGGCGGTGAGCCGCATCGTCCATTGCCTGAGCACCGACATCAAGCCGCCGCCGTTCGGCTCGGGCAACCGCTCGTTCATCACCGGCGTGACCCGGGTCGACAACACCCTGGTGCAGGTTCTGGACATCGAGAAGGTCATCCACGGCATCGCCCCGCCCGAGCCCGAAGCCCATCCCGGCGAGCTCAGCGAAGAGGACGCCAGCCTGCTGGCCGCCGCCAACATCCTGGTGGTCGACGACAGCCAGGTGGCGCTGCAGCAGTCGGTGCACACCCTGCGCAACCTCGGCATCGACTGCCACACCGCGCGCAGCGCCAAGGATGCGATCAACGTGCTGCTGGAGCTGCAAGGCACCGCCCAGGAGATCAACATCATCGTCTCCGACATCGAGATGTCCGAGATGGACGGCTACGCCTTCACCCGCACCCTGCGCGAGACGCCGGACTTCCAGCACCTGTATATCCTCCTGCACACCTCGCTGGACAGTGCCATGAGCAGCGAGAAGGCGAAAACCGCCGGCGCCAACGCCATCCTCACCAAGTTCTCCTCGCCGGACCTCACCGACTGCCTGGTGACCGCCGCTCGTACCGTGGTGTTTGCCGAACGCTGATTACCGTGTTGTCATATCCCGCGACAAACTCCCTGGCTTGCCGCCAGGGATGACTCGGGCATAATTCGCGCCCCTCGGATCGTTTCCCGGAACCGCGTATGAAGTTTCTCAGCTCCCTCCTGATCGCCTGCGCGCTCTTCAGCGGCGCCGTCCAGGCGTCCAGCAGCCAGGCCTGGAACCAGCAGCGCCAGCAGATGCTCAAGGCCTGCCTGGCCGCCAGCCAGTTCAAGAACGCCCACGCCCGCGGCAAGCCTGCCGAGTTCGATGACCAGCTTGGCATCAGCGCCCTGCTGATCGAAGGCGTCTACCCGCAGAAACACATGCAGCAACGCACCGGCACCGAACTGTGCCTGTACGACCGCAAGCAGCAGCATGCCTACGTCAGCGAATGGACCCCGGGCGCCCAGTGAACGACAGCTTGCGATTTGCCTGCACCGGTTGTGGGAAGTGCTGTACCGGCCACCATGTGCCGCTGACCCTGGACGAGGCGCGCCGTTGGGCGGCCTCTGGCGGCCAGGTGGTGGTGTTGATCGAAGGCTTCGTCAGCGATGGCCCGGGCATGCCTGCCGACCAGCGCGAGCATGTGCTGCGCCGCTCGCACCCGGTGCCGTGCGGCGCTGGCGAAGTGCGCGTGTCGGTGACCTTCGCCGCGTTCAACCCGGGGCGTTGCCGCAACCTCGACGCCAACGACCTGTGCACGATCTATGAAAGCCGGCCACTGGTGTGCCGTATCTACCCGGTGGAGATCAACCCGCATATTCCGTTGCGGCCGGAGAACAAGGATTGCCCGCCCGAAGCCTGGGAGCAGGGGCCTGAACTGATCCACGGCAGCTTGCCGGTGGACCCGCAGCTGGCCGCGCTGGTGCAGGCCTCGCGACAGGCCGACCGGGATGACATCGGGGCCAAGGTTGCCGTGTGCCAGGCGCTGGGCATGACCACCAGTGCGCTCAAGGGCAATGGGTTTACCGCATACCTGCCGGATATGATGGCGTTCGCTACAGCGCTGGCTCAGGTTTCATCAGCGGCGGACGACGGGTGGACGCTGCATGTGGAGCAGCCTGAGCTGGTCAACGACTTGCAGGGGCTGGGGTTGCGTACCACCGCAGAAGCGCCCGTCTACTATGCCTTCATCGGGTTCTAGGTAATCAGGCCCGGCCTCTCGCTCAAGCGACCCAGTCAATGACAGTTGGAACCGCTCATGGATGCGTTCATACCCAATAGCCTCTACCCGCTGGAAACGTTCATCCATTTGGTGAAGAACAGGCTGGAGCGCGATCACCTCTATGCGATCTACAGCCCGCAAGACTCGCAACAGCTGGCTTGCGGCCAGCCCGTATACGTTGGTGACCTCCCTGATTACGACGACGAAGACAACGAACATCTGCCGCAGGCAGTGAAAGCCATGGGATACACCTTCTGCTATATGCGCGAGCACTTCCAGGACGTGATCGACCTGGCGGTTTCGCAGCACCCAGGCGTGTCGGATGAGGCGCTGGTCTGCTGCCTGAATCACTATGACGAGTATGATGATTTCCTGGATGTCTCCCCGGCCTGATGCAAAGGCCGGGCTCACACCGCCCCGCAAAAACACCTGCAGACTCGAACCCGAATCCTGTCTTTCAGGAAAATGAATGCATGGATTTTTCAAGCGATTGCCTGGCCTACATCAGTGCGCACCAATGCCCTGAACTGGAATCGACTGTGCTCGACTTCATCAACGCATCTACCGTGCCCGAGCGGGCAAACCACCGGTTGTAGGAGAACGGATTGAAACACTGCATGGAAGGCAAGGAAGGGTTCTGCCTGATCAAGGTTTTCGTATCTGCGAACGGCCCTGTACACGAACAACTTCCCGCGCTTGAAAAAGCCCCCAATGTCTACGAGCTCTTGTCTTCGCCAGGCCTGGCGCTAAACCTGGCCAAGGGCGACCTGATCAGCATCGAGGACAACAACGCCCCCGCCTTGGTCATCGAACGGGGTGGCAACTTCTGTATCAACCTCTACGCGGAGCACCTGGCGCACGAGCAGATCATGGTGCTCGAAAGCCAGGTCAATCAGCAGTTATCCGGCACGCTGGACGGGCTGCGTAATGGCAACATGGCGTTCAGCGTACCGGCGAGCAATGGCATGGAAAAGATTCAGTCGGTGTTCAACGCGTTCAAGCAGGCCACTGGCGTGGAGTGGTACTACTCCAACATCTACAAGAACCTTGAAGACCTCGAGGACGAGACACTGCTGGACTGGTGGCTCGACAATTGAGTCCAACAGGACCCCTCTCCGCCCAGCGAGGTCGGCAATGAAGTTCTACATGATGATTCAAGAGAAACAGCCTGGGTGTGGTCTCGGGTATTTCGATGTCGTGCTGTATGACAAGCACTATGAAGACTGGTGCGCCGTCCAGCACGGCTATTTCCCATGGTACGCGAACGCCACTAAACAAGGCCCAAGGCAAAAGCTGCCCAATGGCATGGTTCTGGTTGGGAAGTCAAAAAAATACACGGTGGCCGTACGCCAGATAGCGCGTAACTTATATGCCATCAATCGCCAGTTCTTCCAGGCTTGTGAAGAGACAGGCGTAGCCTTTCTCGACCTCGAGCCCGTCGATTTCAAGGCTCAAGGCGGCGCCATAGACAATCCGCTTAGCTACCATGCGGCCTCGTTCATGAAGTACCCCACGGCCACAGTTGTCGTTGAAGGTTCCAAACTGACGATCGGTGAATACGGCAGGATTGAAGGCTTTTCGGAGCTCCAGTTGAACGACGTTGGCAATGCCGTCTTCAGAATCGAAGGCTTCAGCGCTTCGATCGACACCTTGTTCTGTACTGAGGACTTCAAGGTCAGGGCTGAAGCATTGAAAGTGCGAGGTATCGCTTTCGTCTCCCTTGAGGGCAATGACTCCGATGCGTTGCACCTTGACGTTCCGCCATCGCCCTTTCGAGTTCCTCTTTGCATTTGAAGTGTTTGCGACCAGCTGCCTCCCCTGACATCCACAGCACACCGGGCAAGGCCTCGATCCAGACTGGCGCCTGCCGACTATGTCGCGTTCATCAATGCCTATGACTCGGGTAAGCAGGACCGGCCTCTTCGCGGGCAAACCCGCTCCCACAGGCAGTGCGCAAGCCTCAGGCCTGTAGAGTTCCTGTGGGAGCGGGTTTACCCGCGAAGAGGCCGGCACTGTAACAACCAAGCACTCACTGACACCGCCGCCAGAACTCATCCGCCAAGCGCCGCAAATCCCTGGCCAGTTCCGCCACGTCGCTGGCATTTGCATGACTCCTCTGCCCCACTTCCACCGTCGCCTCGCTTGCCTGGCGGATGCTGACGATATTGCGGTTGATGCTTTCGCTTACCTGGCTCTGCTGCTCCACCGCCGCGGCGATCTGCAGGCTCATTTCGTTGATCTGGTTGACCCGCATGCTGATGCCATCCAGCGCGCTGCTGGCCTGGCGCGCCTGCTCGACGCTGTGCCCGGCGTGGGCGCTGCTCTGCTGCATGACCTGCACCGCCGCGCGGGTGCCGTCCTGCAAGGTGCCGATCATGCGCTGGATTTCATGGGTCGATTGCGCGGTGCGTTGGGCCAGGCCGCGCACCTCGTCGGCGACAACAGCAAAGCCGCGGCCCTGGTCGCCGGCGCGGGCGGCTTCGATCGCGGCGTTCAGCGCCAGCAGGTTGGTTTGCTCGGCGATGCCGCGTATCACGTCGAGCACGCCGGCGATCTGGCTGCTGTCGCTTTCCAGTTGCTGGATCACCTCGCTGGCCTCGACCAGCGAGCCGGCCAGGTCCTGGATCGCGCAGCGGTTGCGGTCGACCACCTGGTGGCCGGCCTGGGTCTCGCCTTCGGCCTGGTCGGCGGCGATGGCCGCGAGCTGCGCGCTGCTGGCGACCTGGGCGACGCTGGCGCTCATCTGGTGGATGGCGGTGGCCACCTGATCGGCCTCGTTTTGCTGCTCAAGGCTGTTGCTGTGGCTGGCGTGCAGGGCTTCGACCAGCGAGCCGGAATGCCCGGCCAGGCGTGACGAGGTATCGCCGATGCGCCCGACCACCGCGCCCAGCTGGGCCTTGAGCATGCGCATGGCGAAGGCGACCTGGCCGATGCCGTCGCGTCGGCCTGTGTACAACTGCTGGCTCAGGGGGTTGTCGGCAATCGCCAGGGCCTGGCGGCGCAGTTGTTCGAACGGGCGCAGCAGCAGCACGATCGTCAGGCTGGCAAGACCGGCGGCGACGGCGATTTCCACCAGTGTGGGCAACCAGCCGATGCCCATCCAGCCGTTGCCCGCGCCGATCACCAGCGCCAACAGCGACGTCACCCCCAGCGCCAGCCGGCTGCGCAGCCCCAGCACCGGCAGGCTCGGGCGGCGGCCTTTGCGCAGCTGTGCATAACACGCCTCCGCTGCCGCGACCTGCTCGGCCGTGGGCTTGGTGCGCACCGACTGGTACTCGATGGGCTGGCCGCCGCTGCTGATCGGCGAAACGAAGGCACTGACCCAGTAGTGGTCGCCGTTCTTGCAGCGGTTCTTCACCAGGCCCATCCACGAGCGCCCGGCCTTGAGCGCCTGCCACATCTGGGCGAAGGCCTGGGGCGGCATGTCGGGGTGGCGGACCAGGTGGTGGGGGTTGCCCAGCAGTTCCTCGCGGCTGAAGCCACTGACCTGGATGAAATCGGCGTTGGCGTAGGTGATGCGGCTGTCGAGGTCGGTGGTGGAGAGGATGTTGGCGTCGCCGGGGTAATCCACTTGGCGACCGGTAACGGGCAAATTGCGCTTCACGGGTGGCACTCTTGTTGTTCTGGAGAATCGGCAGGGCGTTCGACTTTAGGGGGAAATGGGGGGGAGATATTGATCCAGGGCAGGTTATTGGCACTTTGCCATCAAGGTGGGCAGGTCTGGCCTCTTCGCGGGTAAACCCGCTCCCACAGGGGTAGCGCAAACCTCATGCCTGTGGAGATCCTGTGGGAGCGGGTTTACCCGCGAATGGGCCGCAAAGCGGCCCCAAGAATGCTCAAGCGCCGCGGTTCAGACCCATTTCCATGTCATTGACCAACGCCTTGGCCATGGCACTGAGTATCCGCGCCGCACTGCCGGCCACCAGGTTGCCCTCCATCTCGGCCTCTTCACTCAGGTGGCGGATACAGCCCAGCAGCACCGACAGCTCATTGAACGCCTGGTCGAGCGGGATGCCCGGCTGGATCGCGTACAGGCCAAGAAAGGTCTCCTTGCCGGCCGTTGTCCGTGCCTTCAGCTCATTGGCCATGGTCGGTCTCCAGGGTCGCCATGTGGGCGAACAGGATGCGCAGCAGTTCGGTGAGGATGCCGAGGTTTTCCAGGACGATTTCCCGGTGGTCTTCGGCTTCCGTGTCGAGGTAGAGCTGGATGGTGTTGGACAGGGCCTGCATGAGCGCGGTGGCGTGGGGTTTGGCGTCTTCGAGGGTGAGGTCGGCGATGATGGTGATATAGGGGATGGGGAATGAAGCGGGGGGTGGTGGATCAGGCACTATCTTTTTCATGATTGAAACTCGATTGGCTTTTTCTGAATAGCTCCACCCGACTCTTTCTCACGGATTAGGGTGGCAGCCGTACGCGAGGTGAGAAAACCGCGTGCCAATCACCGCGGCCAGACCGAAGTCTCACGCGCACGGCTGCCATAACAGTTTGGCTTGATTGGAACTACCGCAGCTTTCTCACGGCCGCTCGCCTTTTTTTGGCGAGCCGTGAAGTTACCGCTGTAGTAGTTCCCTGAATATCAGACGCCATCCGACAGGGCTCGTAGGATAATTCGCCATATCCGTATTCTTGAAGCATTTGGTTTCAGATTCAGAATGTTCCTACAGGTGATTGCGCCAGGGCTAAAAGGTGCGAGGGTGTCAGAAATTTTGTGTTCGGGCATAACATGAGTAAGAGGTGCATGTATGCCAACAAAAAAGAAACCGCTCCGTGAGTTACCAAAGGTCC